>JAESRU010000012.1 GCA_016764455.1 Hyphomicrobiales bacterium
TTCAGGGACATGCGGTTGAAAGCAGCCGCTGACGGGTTGCGATCACCACCCGTTGTGGATTGCCCATGGTTATATTCTGAATTGAAACGCAGCTGATTATGGGGCGAAATAATTGGCAAGCCTGAGCAATTCAGAAACAAGTTTTGATGTGGTTATTATCGGGTACGGTCCGACCGGTGCGACGTTGGCCAATCTGCTGGTGATGAATGGGCTGACCGTTGCCGTTCTGGAGAGAGAATCCGAAATCTATCACCTGCCACGCGCGGTGCATTTTGATGACGAAACCATGCGTGTTTTTCAAACTGTCGGGATCGGCGACGCACTGAGCGAAAAACTGTACGTCAATCCCGGTATGCGTTTCGTCGGCCAAAACGGTAAGCTGCTTATGGATTGGCCGCGCCCGCAAGAGGTTGGGCCTCAGGCCTGGTACGCCAGCTATCGATTTCATCAACCCGATCTGGAAACGCTTCTCCGCCAAGCTTTGGTGCAACGCGAAGGTGCAACAATCCGGGCGAATTGCGAAGTCGTGAAGCTAAACGACATTGGTGAAATGGTGGAGATCGAATGCCGGGACCGGCTCACGGGAGAGGTTTTGGAATTTCGCGCTGGATATGTGGTTGGCTGCGATGGCGCCCGCTCGATGGTACGCGCCGCAATCGGCGGCGATATGGAAGACCTTGGCTTTCACGAAAGATGGCTGGTTATCGACGCTCTGTTGAAACGCGAACGGCCAGATCTTGGCGATCATTCCGTCCAATATTGTAACCCTGATCGCCCCTCAACCTATTGCCGCAGCCCTGGCAACCGACGCCGGTGGGAACTGACGGTTCTGGATCATGAGAACGACGAGGAAATCACCCAACAGAGCCGTGTTTGGGAATTGTTGTCGGACTGGATTACACCTGAAGACGCCGAACTTGAGCGCTGCGCTGTTTATACCTTTCATTCGGCAATCGCTGCACATTGGCGCAAAGGTCGGATGATGATAGCCGGCGATGCCGCGCATCTGACGCCGCCATTCATGGGGCAAGGCATGTGTGCCGGCATCCGGGATGCGTCAAATCTTGGCTGGAAACTGGCTTTGTGTGCTCATGGTCTGGCGGACCCGTCGCTGCTGGATAGCTATCAGGAAGAGCGCAGCCCGCATGTTCGGGAATTTATTACAACGGCGATCCGGTTGGGCGGGTTGATCAATACGCTTGATCGCGACAGCGCATTGTCTAACGCAAAACAAGATGGTCCTGAAAGCGTGCGTATGCGCAGCATCTTGCCTGTGCTTGGGGCGAGTGATCTAGCTGGGCTGGGCGATCTTGACACCCAGCATAAAGGTCGGCTGTTCAGTCAACCGATATTGTCGGATGGCCAGCGCATGGATGACCTGATCGGGTATGCCCCTGTATTGATTACGCGTGATCCGGTTCAGCCTGGGCCAGACGCTGACATGCTATCGCTGAATGCTGTCGATCACCCGCAGATAAGGGGCGCACTGGATGTGCTTGGGGTGAACGCGGTTCTGTTGCGGCCGGATCGCTATATTCTGGCAACCGCCAATACCGATCAGGAAATAATCAGGCTCGCGGGAACCGCTTTTCCGTCTCCATTGGTTGCCCGGGTAACGTGAAAGTGTTGGCTCACTTCCAAATAAACTTGCGGAACTGAATTCCGGTTTCGTACCATGCAAACAATCGATCCGAATGGAAAATCTGAATCCATGATGACAGCGACGGTCTGGTTAGTCCGGCCGATCCAACATATGTGAGGAACGTGAAACGATGAGCGCTTATATAATATTTGAGCAGGAAGAATGGGATTCATCTTGGCGCGAAGCCTACGGGCCGCCGACCGGCGCGTTACTTAAAAAACATGGCGGCAAGGTGCTCGCCGCCAGCCGTGAGGCAGAACGCATTGAGGGCGACGGCAAGGCTCCCACAGTGACGGTTTTGATTGAATTTCCCGACGAGGCAGCGGCAAAAGCGTGGCATTCGGATCCAGAATACCAACCCTTGATCGCATTGCGCAATACTGGATCGAAAGCCGAAGCCCTGATGTTTAAAGGGGTGTAGTACAACTTCTTTCGACAATGCTGCGCGGGGCTGTATCAGCCTGCCGCGTTTTCCGTCTCCTTGGCGATCATATCGTCAACGAGGCGGCGCGCGCGCATGGAACCGGCGTCAATGTTGAGATTGTGCAATTGGCGGTCTTTGTTTTCGTCCAACATGATTTGSTGGGCCTCGACCACAAYAAGGTCTTCGAGGAAWATRTTGCCRTTGGCTTCCCGCAATAATGTCGTRAGCGAYTGATCACYAAGCTTGTARTTGCGCACCAACGACCAGAAATACATGCAKGTATTGTCGGTYTCAGGCGTGATCGTATTCAGCACCCTGCCATTGACGCCTTTGGATCGATCTCCKTCWGGCGCACCGGTGCCRGTCGGGGCCACACCCACATCGAGAATAATCGTGCAGGGGGGCTCGAACTCGATGATCTGCCAGCGRTCGACATTGCCCGGTTTGTCCAACTGGGCGCGCCAGAATGGTGGGGCGTCGATATCGGTCATCCACCGCGAAGATATAACCTTGTTGTCTCTTTGGGTCGTTGTCATTGGCGTATCGGCGACGTGGGCATTTCCGATGCTTGTCGCGTGGACGAATGATTCATGGGTCAGGTCCATCAGATTATCAACGAATAACTGATAGTTGCAGTTAGCGCGCAAGGTTTCACCGTCGCCCGCCCATTCGGGATCATCGTTCCAGTGAAAATCTGGAACGAGATCGGTGTTGGCAAGTGCAGGGTCGCCGGGCCAAATCCAAACCAAACGATATTTCTCGATGACCGGGTATGAACGCACCTTAGCATTTGGATTCAATTCGTCCTGGGAGGGCATCCGGGAGCACTTGCCCTCGCAGTTAAAGCCAAGGCCATGATACAGGCAAACCACCTCGTCACCATCAATATGGCCTAGCGAAAGAGGCAACTGGCGATGCCAACAGGCGTCTTCAAGAGCTGAAACAGATCCGTCTGTTGTACGCCAGAGCACGATTTTGTCGTTGCAAATTGTGCGTGCCAAAGGTTTGCGCTTTCCGACCTCATGGCACCATGCGGCGGCATACCACGCATTCAATGGAAATGTTCGGTTCTGGTCCATGGATAATCCCTCAATTATGCCCAGCTCAACAAATTGTATGTCACTGTTTTCGCGATTTTAGGTTATCTAATTTTCCACATATGAATAGTTGTTATCACCGCAAGTGCTGGCACTTTGTTGGTGCTTGTAAAGCTGACGATCCCGCTTTTCGAGTTTCCTGGAACGCGCTGCGTCCTAATTCATGGCGGCAAGCATAGGCTCTAGGGCTTTTTGCCACGATGCACGGTCTTCAAGGCGGGAAATCCATGCCGCGACATTTGGAACCGCGTCCAGGGAGATTTTTGCCTGCTCGCGGAACATGAATGTACTCGCCAAAGCAAAATCCGCAACGCTGAGATCGCCCGCAATCCATTCCTTGCCTTCAAGACCGGTGTTGAACACGTCAAGAAATTGCGCGACGCTTGCCACTTCAGATGTGATCGCCTCTTCATTGGTTTCACCGAAGCCAARGTTTGGTTTCACATAGCGCTCAAACGCGATTTTTTGCATAATCGGACCTAAATGAACTGCCTGCCAATAGGACCATTGATCCACAATCGCCCGCGCTTTTGCGTCAACAGGGTATAATCCGCTATCAGGATTGAGGCTGGCCAGATAATTGGAAATGGCGCGGGATTCCCACAAAGAAAAATTGCCRTCTTCAAATGTCGGTACTTTTTGGCCAGGATTCAGCGCTGCAAATTCAGGGGTTTTGTGTCCGCCTGCCTTCACGTCGATCTCAACGATTTCCAGGTCCAGCCCGGCCTCAAAAGCAACAGCGCGCACACGAAGACAATTGGGTGAAAAATTTGCGTTATAGAGTTTCATTTTTGATATCCTTTTTGAAGTTCTTACGGGTCTAGCCGAATTGAAATGCTGACTGGACCGAGCTTAGAACGGTGTCCCCATAAGTTTTTTTACCGATGTCGCTGCCGGCCAGGCCTGCAATGACGTGAAGCGGTATTAGATGTTCCTCACGCGGATGGGCGTCACGCGCAGAAGGTGCCTGTTCCCATGCAGTCAGTGCTTTGTTGCGGGCGTCCGGGTCCTGATCTGTCGTAGCTGARGTTAGCCAATCATCGAAAACTTGCGATTCCGGGGCAGCCACATCGCCACCGCGCAAATTCTGCATCAGGGTTTWCATGTTATGATAGCTCAGGCCGCTGCCGATGAATAAAATTCCTTCATCACGCATTGGTTCGAGCGCTTTGCCAATCTCGATATGGTGTGCGGGATCCAGATCGTTCCGCAGGGACAATTGGACCACAGGAATTTTGGCGTCCGGATAGGCGAGCAGGAGCGGGATGAAAACGCCATGGTCAAAACCGCGTTCAGAATTCTGTCGGCTCTTGATRCCGTTTTCGGTCAACAGGCTGGTGATCCGATCCGCTACTTCCGGYGCGCCCGGCGCTGGATATTCAAGCTTGTAGGTATGTTCGGGAAATCCGAAATARTCGAACAGCATGTYRGGSGCCGGGTTATTCTGGAYGGTRACRACRTCTTCTTCCCAATGGCCRGAGATCAAAACAATCGCCTTGGGCGTCTGGCCGATATCGGCTGAAATGCCGCGTAAATATTTTGCCATTTCGTCCCATTGGCCCGGTGGGTCCCAATCCATGAAGAAACAGGGGCCCCCGCCATGGGGAATGAATATCGTTGGCATTTTACTCACTGC
Source organism: Hyphomicrobiales bacterium (assembly GCA_016764455.1). Taxonomy (GTDB): domain Bacteria; phylum Pseudomonadota; class Alphaproteobacteria; order Rhizobiales; family NORP267; genus NORP267. Next base: position 4,800 of record JAESRU010000012.1, read on the forward strand.
TTATCTCCTTGCTGGATTGGCGCATGTTCATTGTGCTGGTATTAGCCGCTATATGTTTTTATGGGCGCCATCACACATTGGCTGACCGCCTGTCATTTTGCAGCCGCACAGATAGGCGGTTTTGGCYTCATCCACCTTGAAAATAACCGGTTTTAAACCGGTATCCTTGTGAGCGCCATCGCAAAATGGTTGAGYTTTGCTCAAGCCGCAGGCGCACCAAGCATAATTCTTGTCAGCTTCGAGTTGAACTGCATAGGGTTCTTTTTGCGCAATCACTGGTTTCGTCATGATAAATCCTTTTTTGGCTATCAGCGCGCTTGGTTCAAATTTTTGAAGACCAAGCTCGCCCTCGCTTTTGTTCTTGCCAGTCAATGGCAACGGAGGCATTATGATTTCAATAGCAAATTAAGTTGCAAAGAAAAAGTAGGTACCTTGAAGTAACTAGCCATGCCTGTTTCTGATGCCTCGCAAATGTGCCCTCTGGATTCCCTTCTGCGCCTGCTTATGGGGCCGTGGACGACTTATATTTTGTGGAATTTGTCGACCAAGGGWCCGATGCGATTTGGCGTTCTSAARCGYGAAATACCCGGCATTTCATCCAARGTGYTGACSGARMGGYTRCGGATGYTSGARGCYGCTAATGTCATTTATCGGGATTATGTGCCAACGGTGCCACCGCAGGTAACTTACGGGATGGCTAGCCGCGGCGAAGAGCTTCGCCAGGTGCTTGATTCCCTAAATGTCATTTCCAGGCGCTGGGACGAAGAGGATAATGCGGCCCTGTTGAAAGCYGGATAGTTACGGGGTGCAATGGCGAACCTGGTTTCTTTGCGGACGTGAATAGGTTTTTGGGTTTCAAACAACCAGAATTTAGATCGCAAGGGCAAATCGATGAGCGCTTTGGACAGAGTTTTTCAGGACGCCGAAACCACGACACTAACATTTGATTGCTACGGAACTCTGGTGGATTGGGAAGGGGGAGCTGCGGCAGCGCTTCGCGATATATACGGGTATTCGACTGAATTCATTTCTCAAGATGCGCTGATCAAATTATTTTTGGAGTTCGATGCGCTCGAAATCAGGAAGAATATTTTCCCCTACACTATTGTTTTGCAAAACGTAGCCGACCGGATTGCAGAAAGACTTCTCGGCCGGATCGATCCAGGCCGTGGTGTGCAATTCGCCCAGTCATTGCCAAAGTGGCCGGTCTTTGGAGAAACCAACAAAGCACTCAAACAGTTGGCAAAGCAATTCCGYCTGGCAATCATTTCCAATGTCGACAAAAATCTTATTTCCCAGACACTTCAGAATATTGACGTTACTTTTGACGCTGTTGTGACTTCAGAGCAGACCCGATCCTATAAGCCCGATCTTTCGATATTTGAGCAGGCCATTCGTCAACTGGGTGAGGATCCAGGCAGAATAGTCCATGTGGCTGAAGGTCTTTGCGAGGCGGTCCCAGCCGCTGAATTGGGTATGCGCAGCGTATGGATAAAACGCTCAGCTCTGTCTGACGATGGCAGTGGAGCAACGCCAAACGCCACGGCAAATTGCCTTGCAGAAGTGGTGTTGGCAGCGCGCTCTTCGTCAAAATAAACTGAATCGGTGCGCGGAATCTACCCGTTGACGGGCTTCAACTTGCGCAAAGCTGGTGTCACTTGTTGAGCAGGACGGCCCTGTGAACTGCCACAAGCTATTGCAAGTTGGTCGGACCTTGGAATTTCGCTATAGCCCGTTCTCGTCATCACTTGTTTGGGCCAAAGTTTGTTGTCGGAAATGATGGATTGCTGTGCGAGACTGGTGCTGCTGTCACACCTTGTGAAATTGGTGAGCGGTGGCGATAAAATTTTTGGAACAGCGGCGAAAACGAGACATATGGCTGATATTGATGCTTTGCTTGAGGAGCGATTGGGGCACCTGATACGGTTTGCAGCGCGTGGCTTTACGCGATCATTGCAGCGCCATCTTGCTGGTCTGGATATGACCTTCGGGCAATGGATTTTCCTGCGGGTTTTGTGGGCTGAAGATGGCCTGACCCAACGTGCCCTTAGCGTGCGGGCGCAACTCACCGAACCAACAACCCATACAGCCTTGGTGAAGCTGGAAAAGCTCGGTTACGTCAAGCGTAAGAATTTGGATGGCAACAATCGGCGGCAGCATGTCTTTTTGACAGCGCGGGGGCATGACGCAAAAGACATTCTGGAGCCGCTTGCCATTGATGTGAATGAAGTGGCGACCAAAGGTCTCTCGGACAAGGAAATCGGGGCGCTGCGCAAAATCCTGCTGACGGTCATTCAAAATCTTGCAGAAGATGAAGCGCGCGCGCTGTCGGAGGGCCATGTTGTGCCGCCGACACGCGGTGGGTAAGGCTGCGGTCAGGTGCGACTACAGGCTATAGGCTTCGGTTGTTGCCGGGTGGAACAATTCGTTCACATCAACGCGGCGCGGGGATAACCCTTGCGCATGGTGATAGCGCAGAAATGTTTCCAGAACTTTCACATTTGGCGCCAGGCCGTAGGTCCAGAGATCGGGCCCCATCAATTGATGGGCGCGCGCCAGATTGTCTTCCACAAACGGCATGGTGGCTTTTGTGGCGGAGGTATCATTCAGTGCCTCTTGCGCCATGACTTTGGCTTTGGTGAAGCCTTTCAACAACGCGCCGGGCAACCAGGGATGCGCTTCAGCTAGTGATCGGCGCACACCCAATACATGCATGATCGGGAAGACGGAATGCTTGCGATAATAATTTTCGGCGGTTTGAACACTATCTGAAAATAGCCGCACAATGCTGGAATGGCCTTCGCCAAAACATTTTGGCGCGCGCGGGCCGACAAAGCCGTCAATTTCACCATCTATCAGCATCTGGTTGAGCGTGGCACCAGCGGGCGCGTCTTCAACTTGAATACCTGCTGGCAAGTCCACATGGATTTTCTCGGGCCGGCCGGGGGTGTCCATGCCACCACGTACCCAGATGATTTCAGATGGCTTTACGCCAAAATCATCTTCCAGAATTCCCCTTACCCAGACATTGGCGGACAATTGATATTCTGCGACGCCGATTTTTTTGCCGCGAAGGTCTGCGGGTTTTTCAATGCCCTTGTCGTTGCGGATATAAATCGACKKATNRYSWAWKKSWCKGGWCARKWRTACCNGGATTGCCACATAATGAGGGTCATCCCGGGTGAGGGAAATGGAATAGGACGATAGCGACAATTCGCTGACATCAAACGCCTGATGGCGGAAGGCCCGGAAAAACATTTCTTCAGGTGTTTGCAGCATACAGGTGGGATCGACCCCGTCGATTTTGACCCGCCCGTCTACAATTGGCCGGGTACGGTCGTAATCACCCATCGCAATCGAAAGTTTCAAATCACTCATGAGGCTTGTTCCCGTCCGCTGATATCTATTTGTCTGGTCAATTGTACCGGATTGCCACTTTCGGCTGACGCCAGAATGGCGTGGCATACTTCAAGGCTTGCCAATCCCCATTTCCCGGTTTGGACCGGTGGTGTGTTTGTTCGCAACGCATTGTAAAGCGCGTCAATAACCGTTGTTCGTGGGGAGGCCATTTCAGGGGCGGTAATAAACCGTCGCTCCTTGTTGCCGTAAATCCAAATGCCATCAGGGGTGAGGCGAATGTCGCCGTGATCACAGAAAATCGTGATGGGGCCGAAATGTTCGTGATGTGCTGCAGGCGCCAGCTCTTGCGCTGATCCGAAGGTGCGGGTTTGTTTCTGTGCGGCTTCGGCTTCTGGCGACATCACGGTTTCAAGTGCTTTGCGGGCAACACCATAAAGTTCCGGGTCTTTGTCGTGGCCAAGTTCGCCGACCCAATTCATTGCTTCGTCGCTATCGTAATGGGCGTAGCCGGAATAAGTCAGGGACGCGAAAACCCCGTTTTCAAAATTCAAAAGCATTGAATATGCGCCCTCGGTCGGCCTGTCCGGATCCCAATTGCCGGTCATGGCCATCACCTGTCGGCCCATGCCGCCTGCAAGCAGGCGCACGATGTCGATTTGGTGGATTGCCTGGCTGAAAATTACGCCGCCACCTTCGTCGGTTCGCAATTCTTCCGGGCGTCGGGGGCGGTATAAAAAATCCGTATAATTATGTGCGTGGATCATACGCACCGATCCCAATTCGCCGCTGTCAATGAGAGCGCGGGCCTGTTGGACCGGGGTATCAAAACTATGGCTGGGGCCGACGATCAGGTGAACACCAGATTGCGCACAGGCGGCAATCATGGCGTCACCGTCTTCCATTGATATCGCCAGCGGTTTATCCACCAGAACATGTTTTCCGCTTTTGGCAGCGGCAATAACATGGGCGGCATGCATTTGATGCGGGGTCGCGACATAAATCGCTTCAACCGCCTCATCAGCGCAAATACTGGAAATATCTTCGTAGGTTTTGCCACCGAATGCATCTTCAAAGGCTGTGCGTGATTCAATGCGCGGGGCACAAGCGGCGACCAGCTTAATGCGGCTATCGGACTGAAAAGCCGGCAGGGTCAGCAGAAATGCGCGGCCCAGGCCAATGACACCCAACCGGATCGGATCAGAGGTCAATAACAAGCCCTCCCGATTTGGCGCGTGAAACGCAAATCATGATGTTCGTGGATTTTTCTTCTTCCATCAGAACCACATCCCGGTGATCCACATCACCTTCAATCAAGCTGGATTTGCACGCGCCGCATGCGCCACCCTCGCACGAACTTGTGGTTGGCACACCGGCAGCGCGGACCGCTTCAAGGATCGTTTGATTTTTTGGCACTGTAATCGTCATTGCGGATTTTTGTAACCTTACTTCAAAAGCGGCATCGTCCGGACGCGATATTTCAACCGGTTTGAAATCTTCGAAATTGACCCGGCCTTCGGGCCAATGGCCGGAAATCGCCTTGATCTCTTTCATCAGCGGTTTGGGCCCACAGCAATAGACATGAATGTTCTTGATTTCGGCAAAATGATCCCAGAAATCATACATGTTATCGGGATCACCATTATCGTGGTGGGCGATCAGATTGGACCCGAACGCTGCTTTCAATTCATCCAGATAGGCGGCGTCTCCTGCGCTCCGCGAACAATAGATGATCTTGAAGGGCTTGCCGTCTTTTGTCAGGCTTTGTGCCATGGCATAGATCGGGGTGATGCCAATGCCGCCCGCGATAAGGAGGTAGCTGGAGGCGTCGCCAAGGGTAAAACTATTCTCTGGTGCGGCGACATTCAAAACCGAGCCTTCTTCAAGGTCTTTGTGCATCGAGCTTGAACCACCGCGGGACGTTGGTTCGTTTTTCACCGCGATAACATATTGATTTGGCGAATATCCGTCATTCACCAGCGAAAAGCAGCGCATGGCGCCTGATGGTGTTTCGACTGTTATATTGGCGCCGGGCGCGAAGGGTGTCAGCTTTGCGCCGTCATTTGCTTCAAGTGCAAATTCGCATATTTCAGGTGTCAGTTCGCGTTTGCGCGCCACCTTCATTTGCCTCAATGATATTGCTGCGGTCATATTATGATTCCGGGTAATGAGATTGCTAAATTAGATATCTAATTTTATCTGTCAACCATCTGGACTTCAAAAGCGCGATATCGTAATAAATTATTAGATATCTAATTTTATTGATGGAGGCCGATATGCTGACCTTTGAAGAAAATGAATTGCTGACGCGCGTCGAGAATGGCGCGCCCATGGGGCAGTTGATGAAGCAGCATTGGACGCCGGTTTGTCTCATCGAAGAAGTTGAGGAGCGGGACGGGACACCTTTATTGGTGGAAATTCTCGGGGACCGGTATGTGGCTTTCCGCGATACCGATGGGCGGGTCGGGCTGCTTGATGAGCAATGCCCTCATCGAAAAGCGTCGCTTGTTTTCGGGCGCAACGAAGAATGCGGATTGCGCTGTCTGTATCATGGTTGGAAAATGGACGTTGACGGCAATGTTGTTGCGATGGCAGCGGAGCCTGATGCCGATAAGCTCATGGCCAAGGTCAAGCATCGTGCCTATCCCGTGCAGGAATGGGCGGGTTTTGTCTGGGCGTGGCTTGGTGCGAAAGACGCTGTTCCTGAATTTGATCCACCGGCTTTCGCGCCCACCAAAGACACCCCGGTTTCAATTCTGAAAATCCGTATTCCCTGCAATTGGGCGCAAATCCACGAGGGCCAGATCGATAGCGCTCATTCATCAAGCTTGCATTCATCCGACATGGTGCCGGCGCGGGTTGAAAGCGCTGCGGCTGATGATAAATCCTGGTACCGGCCCTCAACCGATATGTCGCCACGGATGCAATCGCAGGTGACCAGCTACGGGTTTCACTACGCCGCTATTCGCACCCCGATTAAAAATTCTGACAGCCATGATTATTTGCGGATAACCGAATTTGTGGCGCCCTATTATTCGCTGATCCCGCCGAACACGTCTTACAATGTGGCCAGCGTGATTGTGCCGATTGATGATGAAACAACCGCCTTCTATTTCATTGCCTGGGGTGGAACGGCGCGGCCTTCRACGGAAGAATGGCGAAAATTTACCCATACCCAAATGGGCATTGATCTGAACGAACGCTGGGARCCGTTGCGKACRRTTGAGAATAATTTCTGGCAGGAYCGCMAGGCGATGAAGCTCGGTCATTTTTCCGGCATCCAGGGCATCCCCAATCAGGATATTGCGATGTGGGTAACGATCGGCAAAATCGCCGACCGCACAAAAGATATTCTGGGGGCGTCTGATATGGCGATTGTAGAATTTCGCCGGTTGATGGTGGACGCCGCCAAAAAAGTTTCTGAGGGCGGCAAGGCAATCGGGACGCAAGAGCCAAGGCTTCCTCAAGCCAGCATCAGATCAGCCCAAGGGGTGTATCCCAAATCCACCGATTGGCGGACCTTGGGTGAAGGCGCTGCGGAAGCCGCGGAATAATCACGCCGCCAGTTCAAGCGCCCAATTTTACTTATTTCGAAGTGTTGATTTGCGCGCCAATTGTTCATGGCGGCAGCGCCTCCTTCAACGGACCCCGCGAGACATCCCGTTAAAGGGCCGGTTTTGACCCGAAGCGAATATTTGATGAGTTTCCACCTTAAATTTTGACTATTCCCGACAATTTTATCCGGGCGGGATTGCTTTGCGATAAAGATGCCAGGTCGCGTGGCCCAATAATGGCAACGTTACGAATAGCCCAACCAATCCAGACAATAGTGAAATTGTCGTGAGCGTGGCAATGATGAAACACCAGATCGCCATGACCCGTGGATTCCGTTTTACAAAGCGCACACTGGTAATCATTGCTGTAATAAAGTCGATGTCGCGGTCAAATAGCATCGGTATCGAAATGACCGAATAGGAAAATACGCCAAAGGCAATAACGGCGCCTGCAGTATTTCCAATGATCAAAAAGGCCCACCCAACTGGCGTGGTCAAGATGATGCCGAGAAGTTCGGTAAAACTGTACGACTGAAAACTCATGAAGCCAAAGGACATCAGTGCTGCAATATCCATCCAGATAAACAGAGAAAACCCAGTGACGAGCGCCATCCATCCGAGATCGCGGTCGAACATCGATTTAACAGTACCAAAAACAATGCTCCAGGAAAGCGGTTCAGACTTTTCCAACTGGCTGCTTACTACGTAAAATCCGCTGGCGATAAAAGGTGCGATAAGAGCAAATCCCGCCGCCAATGGATAAACGAGAAAAGGCAGATCAAATTCGATCAACATTAGGATCAACACCCAACCGCCAACGGCATAAATGCCGCTAAAAAACAGGCCGTAGGCCGGGGCCGCCTTGAAGTCTCGTAGCCCTAAGGCAAGGACGTCCAGCAGGTCGTCGACGGTAACCGTTTGAATTTCGATTTGATTTTTTTGTCCGTCACTCATAGCAAAATTTCCTCCATTATTTGCGAAAGACTATTTTGTCTTGTGGAGAAACTCCTTGATGTAGCACAAATCGCTGGCGGGCAAAAAATAATGCTACCCAATGAGAGTATTGTGGACTTTGAGGATGATACCCAGCCCGTGCGAAATTTACCTGTCTATCGTTGTATGCCGGAGGTCTAATGTCTGCTTCTGGCACAAAGCGGACACCGATGATAAGAAATTTAGCCCGCTCACCCCAAKWWAYWKAKMARKWTTTTGAGGGTTTTCTTCAGTTCCCTGGCCTCTTCAAGATCAAAAGAATCAGCTATCGAATTATCGATCCGGAGAGCTTCTTCCAGCATTGGCGCTACGATCTCATAGCCTTCATCCGTTATTGACACCAATACCTTACGCCGATCATCCGTAGCTGCCCTTTTCTTAACCAAGCCCTTGGCCACCAGTCTGTCGACCAATTGCGTTGCCGTTGATTGTTCCATCGTCACTATTTTAGCGAACTCTCCCAACGGGATTTCCTGCCGCGAGGATAGCGTACAGAGAGCGCGCCAATTTTTCTTTGATAATCCGCGTAAGGGAAGAGAGCTATAGAAACGGTTAGCCRCCACGTAATGCGCTCTGATGAGTAGGTATGAGAGCATGTGATCGGCGAAATTGTCCTTCATTCTTTGTCTTTCTTGKCTCCAAACGAACAGGCCGTGCACTTTGTCAATTAAAGAAATTTTTTATGTGAAGAATCCTGCATCCCATTTTTACTTTAGACAAAAAGTCAGAATATACATAAATTTTTTCTTTATTTTTATATTAAAATTGATATAATTTCTTGTTTATAGAATTAGGAAAACCAAATTTGGTAGTCAAAAAAGGCTGAATTTAATCACGACAGAACGAAAAAATTTGGAATGCCGAAAAATTCCAAAACCAATTCAAATGAATTATCAGCCTCGAAATCTTGGTCGGTAAATCGACCGTTCAGAGGCACGTTCTGGCGCAAATGTGGACAGGATCTTTGAAAGGATAAGCTTGATGGTAAGTGAAGACAGGCAAGACGTGGGAAGACAGGAGACGTCCAGCGAAAAGCAGTTCCGGATCAAGGAAAACAGTTTTTGGCTGCGCCGCAAACGGGACATTTTTGTCTTTCAATATCTGGTGCGCATTGTCTGGATGTGGTTAACCGTCGGCGGCCGGATTCGAAGCGCTCACCGTAAAGCGCAAAGAACAGGAAATATCTATTTCATCGATRATATTATGGGAGGGGGAGACGTCTGATGAAACCGAATGCTCCGCCGGCAAAATATGCCTTCGCCTATAAAGATGTTCCTTATTCAGGCAACAAGATAAACGGCCTCGGATCCACCGAGAAATTTCGCCCAGTACCACCCTTTCACAATACCGGTCGCGGCGTCGGACGGGAAGAAATTCCCTGGGCCGCCTTGGATACATTCTTCAATATGTCCAATCCCTGGACTGTTTTTTGGGAAAATATCAAAGGGCTGTGGGAACGCCGGAACGCCGCCGGACCGGTTACCCGTGACCCCATTGAGGTGACCGACCCGAAGGCGATGGCTGATCAGATCAAAACCAAAGCCAAGGAACTCGGCATCGACCTCGTGGGGATAACACTTTACGACGATGACAGTCAGTACCGAGAACACGCCTTTCCATATAAATACGCCATTATGATCGGAACCGTGATGAACCGCGACGCGATGGTTCAAGCTCCGCACACGCCAGCCGCCAAGGAAGTCATGCGCGGCTATCTGGTGGGGTCAAAAAGGGCCAACAAGCTGGCTGCCTATATCCGCTCCCTGGGCTGGCAGGCTGAGGGATACGGCATTGGTGAGGACTTGGTACAACATCCCATGGCTATTGCCTCGGGTATTGGCACTCTGGGAAAGCACGGCTCATTGATCAGCCGCGAATACGGATCCAACTTCCGCATTTCGTCGGTACTCACCGACCTGCCAATGGCCCTGGATAAGCCGGTCGATTTCGGAGCCGAAGACTTCTGTATATCCTGCAAAAAATGTGTCATCGAATGCCCACCGAGCGCCATATTTGACACCAAGCAGATGGTTCGGGGTGTTGAAAAATGGTATGTCGATTTCGACAAGTGCATATATTACTTCTCAGATCATATGGGATGCTCGATATGCATTGAAGTTTGCCCCTGGTCCGAACCGGGCACTGGCCCGAGTTTGTCGGAGAAAATGCTGAAACGGCGTGAAGCGGCTGTGAATTCATAGCGGTAAGAAATACTGCCGCCACCTATAGGTATGCCACCTGCTAATCCTAGCGACCGCTTTTGGCACTTGGGAGCCGTACCGCTGCGACACCTAAACGGCGGAATGAATGTCATTTTCGCAATTTCTTGGACAAATATCACTGGTGCACAAGTCCAAATTTTGGAACATGCATCCTGCCAAATATTCGCGATTGTTAAAAACCTCATTTGGCTGAAAATCTGATGTATAAGGTACAACAAAGAATTTTAGCTGGAGAATTTTCCAATGAGTTTTGCTGAAACGATCAAGCGGATGACACAAGCCATTGTAAGCGGTGACGGGCAGGGCGCGGCGGCTTGTTTTACGGCTGATGGCACCTATCACGATGTGTTTTATGGCCCATTCACCGGAGCGGACATTGCCGATATGGTGGATAATATTTTTCACCGTGACGGGACAAATTTTCGCTGGGACTTGCACGATGCGGTTGAGCAGGATGGCGTTGGATATGTCCGTTACGTGTTCAGTTACGAATCCAAAATGGAACAGTCCAAAGGCAAGCGCGCCATTTTTGAGGGCGTTTCAATCTGCCGGATGGAGGGCGATCTGATCGCTGATTATACCGAGGTTGCAAACAGTGCAATCGGGCTACAATGTTTGGGTTTTACAGCCGACCGCACCGCTAGATTTATCGCCAAGCAAGGGCTTGAACTGAAAGCACGGGATGAAGCCAAGGCTCACCTTGGCTGATCATTCCTGACTGATTCAGTATCCGACCAGCTCTTTCATGTGCTCGTTCACATCGGCGCTGCGCAAGCCGGACACCTTGTTGGTTGGGGCCAGCGGTTCGGTCGTGAAAAATTCCGGCAATTCATCATCCGCTAGTGTGAACCCGGCCTGGACATTAAACTCGTGCTCAAAGCGCAGTGTTTCGCGGCCCATTTCGACAATATCATCCGGTTCCATCCCGGCGTCGTGGGCGCTGTTGATGGCGTCTGAGATCAGGCGCAGGTTTTCGTTGGTGACCGAGCGGCCAAAAATGCACAGCCCCAGAGAATCCGCGACCGCAGTACTAACCTGCATGTCATAACTTGCTGCTGCCATATCGTTCAGGCTTTTGCCCTTGCTGTTATAGGCGGGGACATTGCCGGCGGTATGGTCGGCACCCTGGGCCGTGACCATCATTGAAATGGCCGTCACCTCGATGACCCGTGGATCGTAAGCGCTGATCGCCTGTTTCTTGATCACRGGCACCCGTTTGACRCCAAAATGTTCGCCAACCCGCGCCGTGCCACTGGCCAGCAATTTGCCGCGCTCATTTGCGGCGCGGAGGTCATCAAATACGGATATCATGAAATCCTTGTCGCCAAATTCGCCTTCGCCAGCATCCATCAGGACGCCGATTGTGGCTCCGACTTCGATGGTGTCGATGCCAAGGTCATTGGCGAGATAATTCATTCGTGCGATATCGTCGGGGTTGTAGAGGCCGCAATTTGTGCCAAGTAGGCTGATGGTTTCATATTCAAGTGGTGAGACCAACTCGTTGCCGTCTTTATCCACATAGATGTTGCTGCATTTGATCAGACATCCGGGCATGCAGGCATGGGAGACGTCACCGCCGCGTCCGCTATTTAATTCGTGGATAAAGTCGCCRCCTACTTCGAGCCGTCCTTCRTCTCTCGAGATTACCTGGCCWGAGGTGAAGTTGCGGGTTGGCAGGCCGCCAATATGGTTGGTGAAATCGGCCATCACCGCAGTGCCGTATTTTTTCATGGTTTGGACTGGCTCGGATTCGTTCAGCAATTTGCCATATTGYTTGAGGYTGCCCATCATCSCCTTGCGATCATGCAAAGGYGGCATYTTGTGTTTTTCAACAATGATCGCCTTGACCTTTTTWGATCCCATTACGGCACCAACRCCGCCRCGCGCKGCMARCCGCACCGGSCGGTTTTCATTGTCGCTGAAGGCGATRCCTGCCARCAGGCCCTGATATTCRCCGACCGGRCCRCASAGGCCGATGCTGACYTTGTCGCCRTATTTTTCATGGAGYTTYTTGGCRGTTTCGATATTRCCCWTGCCCATGAAACCATCTGCGGAATCGAATGTAATGTCGCCGTCCTGGGGGATATGGATGATGACCCATTCGTTTGATGCGCCATTCAGGGTGAAGCCCGCAATTTCCAATTGGCCGAGGGCGAAAGCGAATGTACCGCCGGAATTGGCTTCCTTGATGCCGCCGGTGAGCGGGCTTTTACAGCCGACGCTGAGACGATTGGCGTTTGAAAAATTGGTTCCTGCAAACGGCCCGGCCGAGAATATCAACGGGTTTTCGGGAGACAGCGGGTCAACTTTGGCGACGCCACCTTCAAGCAGGGTTTTGGCGATGAAATGGCGGCCGGCATGGCCAAGCTGTTTGCCCTCAAGTTGCTCTTGCCTGATTGCCTGATTTGCCAGATCGATGTGTAGGTATGTGCGCATGATATTCCCTTCCCGAAATTTCCGTGGCTAGATATTTGTTGTATTCATCTTATACGATTTCAACGTTCGTCACCGGAATTTATATTAAAGATCAAACTTCAAGTTGAGATCTTGAAGGGTGCGGCGGACCATTTCGCGCGCCGCGTGTCGTGCCTTGTTTTGGTCCTGGTTGGCGATTGCCTCAATTAGTTTGTGCCAGATTTGGGCGACATTTTCGTGGTCTTTGCAGGCTTTGAGAGACGCGTAGATGTAAACCCTGGCTTTGAGGGTCAATTGGTTCCAAGTCTCTACGAGTTGTCGATTGCCTGTTGTCTGGCAGACCCAATCAACCAAAGCACCGCCAGCCTGCATGAGTTTTTCAATATCGCCGGTCTCAACGGCGCGATCGACATTGTTGAGGATGGCGCGCGCAGAAAGGATATCGGCCTGCGTTGCCTTGTGGGCAACTAGTTCTGATGCAAATTCAAAAAGTGCCAGGCGCACCTGGAACAATTCAACGACCTCCTCATCCGCAAGCTCAATTACACGCACACCTCGCCTGGCTTCACGCACCAGAGCGCCTGCTGCAACCAGGTTTTGTAGAGCTTCGCGTACTGGGCCGTTGGAAAGGCCAAATTCGCGCAGCAATGCTGGTTCGCGTATCCATTCTCCTGGTTGATAGCCGCCACCGGCGATACGCTGTCTCAGCACCTCGGTCAGCCAGTCGCCAAGAGAGCCGGATGGGCGTTCCTTGTTGGCGTCCATGGGGGCATTTTTCATCAGGAATTTCTACATTCAGGATTGATCCGGGTCACAACACGCTATCAGGCAGATCAAGTCATCTCAAGTTGACAGGCGCTCGATGATCTTGATGGCTGCAATTCCACCGGCATCCTGGCTGAGATTGATCCGCGGGGCATCGGGATTTTGATTGATTCTCTCTTGTTGCGCCTCAAACACCTCAATATCCTCTTTGAATGCTGTTTTGACTTGTTGGAACACCAACTCGGTTATGTCCTTGTTGTTGACTTCGAAATCGTGTGCCTGGGCCCAGAAATAATGGGTCGTGTTTTCGGTTTCCGGTGTGATCGCGTTGAGATTGCGCATACCAATACCGCCCTGGCGATTGCCATCGGGGGCGCCGGTGCCGGCGTCGCAAGCGCCTACATCAAGGCGGACAAAAGCCGGTGGGGTGAAGTTGATGATTTGCCAGCGGTCAACATTGCCTTCAAAATTGCCGGCCTTTGCGTAAGTAGGCGGCGGTGGCCGGTTGAGTGTCCAGCGGGTGACAGTGACTTCTTCAGCACTTGTTTCACATTGCACCCCAGCCGCCGCCGCCACAGCGTCGTTGCCAATGGTAGTGCGATGCACATAGGCCAGGTGCGTAAGGTCGAGGAGGTTTTCAACAATCAGTCGGTAATCGCACTTGATGTGGAACAGGTCGCCTTTGGCGCCCCAATCTGGATCATCCAACCAGTGAAAATCCGTGATTGTGGACGGGTCGGCTTTGTCAGCATCGCCCATCCATATCCAAATCCACCGGTTGCGTTCAACAACCGGGTAGGCGCGAACGCGGGCAGCGCGAGACACGGTTTTCTGCCATGGAATTTCGACGCATGCGCCCGTATCGTCGTAGATCATGCCGTGATAGCCGCATTGTATGCAGTCGCCCTTCAGTTCGCCTCGTGAGAGGGGAAAGTGTCGATGGCAACAACGATCTTCCAACGCGACAATGCCGCCATCTGCTTTGCGGTACATAACAATCGGTTCGTTGAGAATTGTGCGCGCAAAGGGTGTGCGGGTTACTTCATGATCCCATGCTGCAACGTACCAGGCGTCGTGAATAAACATGTTTCTTTTCTCTCCAAACAATTGCTTCGATCTGCCGCTTGCGACGCCATCTATGTGCGCTCGCACAAATATTTGTGTTCACACGAATATTCGTGTTCGCACGAAAACATCAAATGTTAGGTGCGCAGCGAAATGAACACTTGACCTGCTCATCTGTATTATTAATTATTAATGATTCTTATGAAGAATGCAACTTGTTTCCAAGAGCGAGGCATCCATCGGTCATTCTGGAACATAAACATCACATCATCCTTTGCGTGATGTGCCTTGGAACAAAGCTTTCGCTGCGGGGGCCGTGTACAGGGTCCGTGAGCAGGGGCTGACAACAACAAGAAGAGAGCAATTATGAATAATATTGATTTCGGACGATTGGCGCCGAAGGCGGGCACCCGCATGTTGGTTGTTGGTGGCTGCGGGGGGATCGGTCGTCAATTGGTGTTGGCGGCTCTCGATTTGGGCCTCGAGCTGGCGGTTCTCGATACATCGTTGGCGTTGAAGCAATATTTGGTGCCGTCAAATGTAAAGGCGGTCAGCGTAGATATTACAGACAATGTTTCAGTTGAAGCAGCCTTTGCGGAAATCAAACAATTGTGGGGCGGGCTTGATGTGCTGGTGCATCTGCCAGGTTATACGATGCCGCCGACCCCTGTTGAAGACATCGAGCCGGCCCAATGGGAAGACCTTGTTTCTGTCAATTTGAGTTCGCTCTACCGGGTTGCGCGTCGCGCTTTGCCGCTTATGCGTGGGCCGGGCGGTGGGAATATCATCACGATCGCGTCCGGGCTCGCAGTCCATGTGGAGAAAGGGGTTTCAGCCTACGCCGCCAGCAAAGCTGGCGTGATTGCCTTTACCAAGGCGTTGGCGCGGGAGAATGCGCCGATGATCCGCGCCAATGTAGTTGCCCCCGGTGCGGTAGATACGGCGTTTTTGCGGGGGGGCACCGGACGGGTGTCGGATAACGCAGATAAAAACTGGTTTGACGCCAGCTTCGGCGGGCCGGATATACTTAAAACAATTCCTATGGGCCGGATTGCGGTGCCAGATGACGTTGTTGGCCCGATCCTGTTCCTTGCCGGTGATGCTTCACGGTTTATGACCGGCCAGGTGCTTTATGTGAATGGTGGTCGGTTGACGCCGTAACCCGGTTGTGTCCGCATTCGGGGCCTGTTGATTTTTGGCATTCTTTCAAAATATGGTGCATTGTGTATGAAGCAGTATTTGGCTGCGATGTGTCGCAATCCGTCTCTTGAAAGTGAAATCATATGGTGAAAGACGAGAATGGCGGCCTGGGCGACTTATATGACCGTATAGGTTTTCTAATTCGAAGAGCCCATCAAAAAGCAGGGGCCATGTTTCATGATATCACCGATGGTATTACGACCAGTCAGTATGGGGCGCTGTATATCCTCAAAACCAAAGGCAGTATGGATCATAACAATCTAGCCAAGTATCTGCACGTGGATAAAACCAATGTGAGTGTCATTGTGAAATCTTTGGAAAAATACGGATTTGTTTCACGGACACTTTCGAAAAAAGACAAACGGCAAAAAATTCTTGAATTAACCCCCAGTGGGGACCAGGCATATGCTGCTATAGAGGCAAAAGCCCGCGCCGCTCATGATCATTTAATGTCCAAATTTACGGACGAGGAAGTGAAACAGTTTCGCATTTTTCTTCGGCGTTTGGTTGATGATTGAACCGGTAAAAAGACCGTTAGCGGTAAACCGCTAGCCCCAAAAAAGACCGCTAGATTGACGGCGATAATTTTTCATTGAGCGCGTCATAAGAAAATAGCCAGTTTGAGCGTTCGGAAGATATGTCGCGTTTGGCAAAAGCTGCCTTTAGCTCTTGCGTAGAATTCAGATGGAACAGTTTCTTGTTCGCACTCGATTCATTTACAATTTTTGTGGTTCGCTCGATCCTGCTGTTTTGATAGATTTGCAGACACTCGTTGACATCATCTGAAGCCTTCAACGCGCGCGCCAGAACCGCTCCGTCTTCAATTGCCATGGCGGCACCCTGGGCCATATAGGGCAGCGTGGCATGGGCGGCATCACCCAGGAGGGTGGCGCGGTCGGTGCTCCAGTTTTTAATCGGGGGCCGGTTGTTCAGGGCCCAGCGAAAACACATATCATGGTCGGCGGCATCCAGAATTGTCTGGATGTTCGGGTGCCAGCCTTCAAAATCTTTTTTCATGTCGGACCAGGGATATTTGACCGTCCAGCCTTCTTCTGACCATTCGGCGTGATCCACAGCGCCAACAAAATTCAACAATTCGCCCCGGCGCAGAAAATAAACAACGGCGTGCTTGCCCGGCCCAACCCAGATTTCTGTAATAAGTTCCATGAAATCTTTCGGCAAATCGCTTGTTGGAACCATAACCCGCCAGGCGACCTGACCGGTATATTCCGGGACTGTGTCGCCAGCTATCTGCGCACGGACGGCAGATTTTATCCCATCAGCACCTATTAAAATATCACCATGTTCTGTCGTTCCATCGCTGAATTTCAGCGTTACGCCCTGCTCGTCTTCGTCGAACCCGGTGACGGTTTTGCCCAGATGGACCAAGGACGGGGATACATCGTGCGCTTTTTGAACCAGGACAGCAAGCAGGTCGGCGCGGTGAAACTGGAGGTAAGGAGCGCCGTGTTTTTTGGAATGAGTGTCGCCCAGGGGGATTTTCTGGAGCACTTCGGCGGTATCAAAAATTTTAAATTCGTAGCGAATCGGCTGTGCCGCAATCTCAGCAAGTTTTTCCCGGAGACCCAGATATTCGAGGACCCGGATCGCATTGGCGCTCAATTGAATGCCGGCGCCAACTTCACCCAGTTCATTGGCTTGTTCGAAAACCTGAACTTCAAATCCAGCTCGCACTAGACACAGGGCTGCAGTGATTCCGCCAATGCCACCCCCGGCGATCAGAATTTTCCGTTTCTCCGCCATGAAACACTTCCTCTTATAGCCCGGTAAAAACTTTGGATTAAAGTCTAAATTAGGCGCGTATCCAATAATAGTAATATATATTACTAATTTAGGAAATAGTCCCCCATATTACGAAAGTCAATCCAGAATCAGAGGACCTGTCCAACGCCTACTGGCGTATCAGGCTGGCAATGCTAATTKKKMWRAKYWMTWTRCKSKKYGCRTRRGWWKWYMSMSAMAAACCAAAGGGCTGGATTGTAATGGGAAGACTGTCGTAAATGGTTTTGTCTGGAATTTTTTTTCATCTGTCACTGAACGTCAACTCAAATATGAGGTCACCTATATGCCGATTTTGTCACTTGAAGCCCATGGTGTTGGCGAAGTTCATCCGCCGTTTGAGACTTTGGTTGATATGTTCGACCATGCTGTTCAGACYGCGCCGGATGTGATCGCGTTGTGGGAAGGTGGACAGACGGTAACCTATAAACAGCTCGATGGCGCGGTGAAAGGACTGGCGGCAGACCTTGTCGCGGCGGGCGCAAGTGGCAATACAGTTGGATTGCTGCTTCCCAACGGGATTGTTTTTTCACTTGGCTATTTCGCAATTCTTTATGCGGGCGGATTGCCAACGCTGTTGAACCCGGCTTATCCGCCAGCGCAGCTGGAACCGATATTGCGGGATGCTGCGCCTGAATTGGTTATCTGTACGGCCCAAACGGGTGAGACGCTTGAGGCTTTGTCTAAATCCGGCCTCACAATGACACAGGTGGTTTTGAGCGGATCGGCCAAGGAAATTGAAGATTTTTCTGCCCGCGCCGCAGCGCCTTCGGAATTGCCGAATATCGGTACAAACAGCCCGGCGGCCTTGTTGTATACCGGCGGCACAACGGGGATATCCAAAGGGGTAGAACATACCCATGGCATGTTGACTGATGCGGTTCGAGCGATTGAATGGATATGGCCTGCGCGCACGTCCGGTGAAGTTTGCCTCCCGATTGCGCCGATGTTTCATATTTACGGTTTTCTGACCGGTGCCCTTAACCCGGTTTATAATTGCGGCACCGTGATTATTCCGGGCGTCTTCAAGCCAGACGAAATAATTGATCTGATTGCCACGCACAAAGTGACGATGTTTGGCGGTGGTCCGCCTGCGATTTACAGTGCGTTGTTGAAGCAATCCAATTTTGAAGGGGCTGATTTGTCCGCGCTTCGGGTTTGTCCAGGTGGTGGTGCACCGTTCCCGGTGGAACTTATCAATCGCTGGCGCAAGGCAACCGGGCTGACCATTCAGGAAGCCTATGGCATGACTGAAATGGCACCGATTTCTGGAAATACGGGCACCTTTGGCAACAAGGCCGGAACGGTTGGTATGGCGATCCCTGGATGCAAGGTGGAAGTTGCCGATCTCAACGACAAAGACAAAATCCTGGCGGTTGGTGAGGTTGGTGAAATTCGTTTTTCCGGCCCATTCGCAATGAAGGGTTATCGCAACCGGCCCGACGAGACGGCGGAGACCATCTATGATGGTTTCATCTATACCGGCGATATCGGCAAAATCGACGAGGATGGATTTATAACCATCACGGACCGCAAGAAAGACGTTGTCCTTGTCAACGGTTTCAACGTGTTCCCGCGCGATGTGGAAGAAGTCGTCTTCACCCATCCATCAGTTCAAAATGTTGGTGTCATCGGGGTTCCTGATCAGCGGTCGGGTGAGCGGGTCGTTGTTTTCGTGGTGTCAGATCAGGGAGAGAGCTTAGCGCCAGCACTAAAGGCATTGTGCGAAAAAGATCTCGCGCCGTACCAGAACCCTGCGGAATTTCGTTTCATGGAAGAGTTGCCAATAACGGCCGCCAACAAACTGGACCGTGTGACGCTTCGCGAAATCGCAGCTGAAACAAGCTCTTAGCTCTGCAAATTGAATGAATGTGTACCTCCGTTGGGCGCGGTTTTTCTACATTCCGAACTAATTCGGGCCATGTCGTTGGCGTGAATCTGATTAGAGTTTCCGCAAAAGATTTCTACTATCTTTTATTATAGCTTTATTATAAAGCTAATTTACAAACTTAAAATCTCGGTCTGTCTATCCTGACAATTTGTCTTGAAAGACACCGATAGCGGGAAGGAATGCGGGCACGTGAAGCGGGCAATCACGACTGACAAGGGGGTCGTTTATTCGACAGCCCCTCTCACGGTATCCAGGGACGCGCTGCTCAGCGGCGGGTCGGACAAGGATTTCCGTGTGATGGTTCACAACATGCTGGCATTTTCCACCAGGCTGGAAGCCGTGCGTTCCAATTTTGGAACTCTGGTCGGG
>JAESRU010000141.1 GCA_016764455.1 Hyphomicrobiales bacterium
GCCGCCATCGTTGGTTTTCTGCAAATCCGGATCAACCCCAAGGACGCCTTCTTCAAGGCACCAATAGCGCCAGGTGGGAACACCGTCATGGACCGTGCCGTCGCCATCCAGAATTGAAACTTCTTTTGGCAATTCCAGCATGTCCCAAACGGTTTTAGCCCAGGGGCCCACGGCCACGACAATCTCGTCGCACTCAATCGCCCCGCGATCGGTCTCAACCGCTGTCACTGCGCCGCTTGCATTATCTTTCTTGAACCCGGTCACCGTGACCCCTGTTAGAATACGCACACCTTGATCTTCGGCCTTTTTCGCAAGGCCGTATATCGCCGCCGTATTGTTGGCAAATCCACCTTTCTTCTCGTGCAGCACGGAGGTGATACCCGCCGCCCGCCAATCGGAAAAAATGTCTTTCATGTATCGGGTAGAATCTGCTTCCCCCTCGATAAATTCAGACGAATAGCCAATCGCCTTTTGCTGTTCGTAGATTGAAGTAATATCGGCGCGCATTCCCTCATGGCTGATCTGCATATAGCCGACCGGGTGGAACGAAAATGCTTCCGGGTCGCTGTCCCACACAGTCACCGAATGGGCCATCAATTCGCGCATCGCAGGCTGGAAATAATTATTGCGGATCACGCCGCAAGCAATGCCGCTGGCACCGGCCGCAATTCCGGTTTTATCAATCACCAAAATATCCGCGCCGCTGCCGCGCCCGCTTGATTTCAGTTTTTCACCTAACCGCCAGGCGGTTGAGAGCCCATGAATGCCTGCGCCAATAATCACGTATTTAGATTTTGTCGGAAATGCCATTGATATCCTCCCTCGCGTAAAAATGAGGATGCGCGGAAAATTCTTATCTAAAAACAATATTCTAGACATTTTTTATAATAAATAAGACATTTCAAAAAATACCTCACTGGAAATTGCCTGAATGCCCAAACCCGACACACCAACGCGATTTATATTTTTTCTGGTACCACGCTTTTCACTTGTAGCGCTGKCMTGCGCCATTGATGCMYTGCGSGCSGCCAATATCGAAGCTGAAAGCAGCATTTTTCAGTGGCAGCTTGTCRGCGAACARGAGGGTGAGGTCTTATCTTCAAGCGGCATCGCACTACAAACAGACAYTTTGCCTGTTGTTGAAGASGGCGCRGCAATTGTTGTTTGCGGCGGCGACAATTCCCATAATTTTTCAARCCCGGCGGTTGGGCGCTGGCTYATMGAAGCGGCACGACGCGGYGGATCAATCGGCTCGATTTCCGATGGTGCCTATATCGTTGCRGARGCAGGYTTGTTCAACCAGGCCCGCTCGACCATTCACTGGAAATGCCAAAGCCCGTACCGGGAACGCTTCCCCGATCTGGATATCCGCACCTCGATCCTTGAAATTGATAGCAAGAGATTTTCCTGCGCCGGGGGTACATCAAGCCTAGACCTGATGCTGCATTTCATCATGAATATTATGGGACCGGACATTGTTGGCCGGATCGCAGATAATTATTTTCACGACGTCTTGCGCGGTGATGACCAGCGTCAACATATGACCAACGCCTTCCGGTTTGCCGCCCGCAACCAGCCACTCAGCGAAGCCTTGTTGATCATGGAAGCCCATCAGGAAGACCCGATATCGATCCAGGAAATTGCCGAACAATTGAAAATATCTCATCGTCAACTCGACCGGTTGTTCCGACGGCACCTGGATTATTCGCCCGGCAACTATTACCGCGAATTACGCCTCGCCCGCGCCGCCGGGTTGATCAGTCAAACCGGGCTAAGCATCAGCGAAATCGCGGCCGGATGCGGGTTTCAGTCGGCCTCTCATCTGGGCCAGCATTTCAAAAAACGCTATGGCCGAACCCCCGGAAAATATCGCCTCAATGGTGGCAGCAGCGGATAATTCTTACCCGACCCAAACACCTGTTGCAGCCAGATCGGCATCCAGCTTCGCGCGATCGGTTTCACTCAGCGGCATCAATGGTGGCAGGAAATTGTGCCAGGCATCATTATTGTATCGCTTTGCCAGCAAATACTTGATCGCCGGTATCAGGGGGTATTTCTGGATCGCCGCCCGGATCGCTTTCATCGCCTGCACCGCTTCATGACCTGGCATTGCTCCGCCTTTTAATGCTTCATAGGCAGCCCGGGAGATTTTTGCGGATAAATTTACCGGGCCGGAAATACACCCGGCACCGCCCGCTTCAAGGGACACATCAAGCAGACTTTCGGTGCCTGGAAAAATTGCAAAGTCGGCTGCCCGCGCCAGATAGGCATCGGTCTGGGCACGGTCCCCGGACGAATCCTTGACCCCATGAGCCACCTCACCAAATTCGCTGCGCATCATATCCATCAGTTCCAGCGAAATTCGCACCTTGGAGAGCTGGGGAATATTATAAAACAAAACTGGAATATCGGCCTTTGCCGCCCGCGCCAGCAAGGGACGGTAATAAGTAGCAAGGCCAGCTGCACCTTGATCGGGGTAATAAAATGGCGGCAGGATCATCACCCCGGCCACACCTAAATCAAGCGCTGCTTCGGTGATATTCATCGCATCTTGCAGCGCGGCAGCACCGGTGCCCGGAAACAGGCGGGCTGGATCAACGCCCGCATCAACCAAGGCGCGCAACGTGGCGATCCGCTGATCTGCGTTAAACGAATTGGCCTCCCCCGTGGTGCCGAATGGCGCCACATAATGGCAACCATCYTCAAGCAGGTTGGTTACGTGATCGGCCATCAACCCGATATCGGGGTGGGAATCTTCACCAAGAGGCGTTGCTGTGGCGACGATAAGACCTGAAATTGACTGCATGGCAAACGACACTCCTGAAAATCACCRGTCCTCAACTAGGACAGAATCTGGTTCTTGCGCCACATTATTCACAGAAAAAAAGTAATTGACACCAACACGTTCACAAAGCTTGCCCGAAAAACCAAACCGGGTAGRTTCAAAGTCAGAAAATATTCAAAAAGGGCGATACCTCGCCAAATTCAATCGGAATTAAACCATGTCAGATCGACACAAAGAAGCACCCGTACGGGTCGGCGCAGATATTGGCGGTACCTTCACAGATATCGCGCTTGAAACGGGGTCCGGAATTTTTTCCGCCAAATTGCTAACCACAGCAGASGCGCCGGAAAAGGCCGTCCTTGAAGGTATCGCAAACGTCCTCAATCAAGCCGGGCTTGTTTTCGCAGATATCGATCATGTCATCCACGGCACCACATTGGCGACCAACGCATTGATCGAACGGCGCGGCGCAAAAACCGCTCTGGTGACCACAAAGGGGTTTCGCGACGTTATCGAAATGCGGTTTGAAAACCGGTTCGAACAATATGACTTAAATATCGTCCTGCCGCCGCCCCTGATCGCGCGGGCAGACCGGCTGGTGGCCGGGGGCCGCATCAGCGCCGATGGCACCGAGCTTGAAGCCCTCGACGAAGACGCCTTGGTGAAAATTGCAAGCTTGATCGGGGAGCGCGATTATCAGTCGATCGCCATCGGGTTCATACACGCCTATGCCAACCCGGATCACGAACAACGCGCCCGCGATATTTTCAGAAAGCATCTGCCGGATATTTCAATTTCAATCTCATCCGAAGTGTCCCCTCAGATGCGGGAGTTTGAACGCTTCAACACGGTCTGYGCCAATGCCTATATCCGCCCGCGCATGGATGAATATCTGGCCCGRCTKGAAACCGGCCTWGCTGAATTGRGKGCCAGCGGCCCGCTCTATATGATCCATTCTGGTGGCGGTTTGATCTCGGTCGAGACCGCAAGGGCCTTTCCGGTTCGCTTGATCGAATCCGGCCCAGCGGGTGGTGCGATATATGCCGCCAGCTACGCTGGCCAGTTCGCGCTCGACAAAGTGCTCTCCTACGATATGGGCGGCACCACTGCCAAAATCTGCCTGATCGACAATGCAGTTCCTGAAACCGCGCGCTCGTTTGAAGTGGCCCGCACCACCCGATTCAAAAAAGGGTCTGGTATGCCAATCTCGATCCCCGTTATTGAAATGGTGGAAATCGGCGCGGGCGGCGGGTCGCTGGCATCTGTTGATTCCATGCAACGTATCCAGGTCGGCCCGGAAAGTGCCGGTTCCGATCCCGGCCCGGCCTGCTATCAAAATGGCGGCAAACACCCSGCCATCACCGATGCCGATCTGGTGCTCGGGAAAATCGACCCGGAYAATTTCGCMGGCGGCGATATTACACTCTCCCTAAAGGCCGCTGAAACCGCCATCCATACCGATATTGGCGCACTCCAGGGCTTGGACAAGGAAGCCGCCGCCTTTGGCATTTGCGAAATGGTTGACGAGAATATGGCCAACGCGGCAAGAGTCCATGCGGTTGAAAGCGGCAAGGATATTTCTGCAACCACCATGATCGCGTTTGGCGGCGCGGCACCGTTGCATGCGGCCAGACTTTGCGAAAAACTGGGCGTATCAAGATGCCTGATCCCGCCCGGCGCTGGTATTGGTTCAGCTATCGGGTTCCTGCGTGCCCCTTTTGCCTATGAGGCCGTCCGGACCCAGGTCATGCGCCTGTCAGCGTTTGACGCGGCAATGGTCAATACAATTCTCAACGACCTGCGCGACGCGGCAACCGGATTTGTAAAACCATCCACCAACGCCACCATCGAAAATCAGGCCATTGTCTATATGCGCTATCAGGGCCAGGGCTGGGAAATCCCCGTAGAAATTCCGGATCAGAATTTTGCCGCAAACGACGAACAGCTGTTTCATGATAATTTCCACAGCGCTTATGCGCGATTTTTTGGGCGTGCCATCGAGGGGTTGGACGGCCTTGAAATCGAAATTGTGACCTGGTCGGTAAAGGCAATATCCAGTCAACCAGGCCTCGAGCCAATTGCATTGATCGAGGGCGCACGCGATGCGGCACCTTTGGCAAACCGCATGATATTTGATCCTGTTGCGATGAAATATATGTCAGCAGCTATTTTTGAGCGGACTAGATTGACGGCAGGCGACAAGGTCAATGGCCCCGCTGTCATTGTGGAAAATGAAACTTCGACCATCATCACTTCAAGCTTTGACGCCGTGATGCAACAGGATGGATCGATCCTGCTGAACCGGAAACAAGGAGACCAATCATGACCAATACAGGGCTCGATAATATTCGTATGCAGGTCATGTGGAACCGTCTGATCTCGGTTGTTGAAGAACAGGCGCTGACCCTGATCCGCACCGCTTTTTCAACGTCCGTGCGCGAAGCCGGTGATTTGTCCGCCGGGGTTTTCGATCGCCAGGGCCGTATGGTGGCGCAGGCCGTGACCGGCACCCCCGGCCACGTCAACGCGATGGCGGAATCTGTCCTGCATTTCTTGGATGAAATTCCATCCGACCAGATTTTTGAGGGTGACTGTTACGTCACCAACGATCCCTGGAAAGGCACCGGGCATCTTCACGACATCACCATGGTCGCGCCGTCGCATCTGGACGGCAAGCTTGTCGGATTTTTCGCATGTACCGCCCATGTGGTGGATATTGGCGGGCGCGGGTTCGGTGCTGACGGCAAATCCGTTTATGAAGAAGGCATCCAGATCCCGATCATGAAGTTTGTTGAGCGCGGTGAAGTCAACCAGCACCTGATCCATATTTTGCGCGTCAATGTGCGCCAGCCAAATCAACTTGTCGGGGATTTTTATTCGCTTGCAGCCTGCAACGAGGTTGGCCATCGCCGGCTTGTCGCCATGATGCGCGAATCCGCTCTGACCGACATTGAAGATTTGGCAGAATTTATTTTCGCCCGCAGCCGGCAGGCAACGCTCGATAAAATCAACGAATTGCCAAGAGGCAGTTTTGAAAATGAACTGACGATCGACGGTTACGATGAGCCAATCCATCTTGCGACCAAATTGACGATCTCGGAGGACAATGTGCACGCTGATTTTGCAGGCACCAGCCCGATCAGCCGCTGGGGCATCAACGTGCCTCTGGTCTATACCAAAGCCTATTCCGGCTATGGATTGAAATGCGCCATCGCTCCGGACGTTCCCAATAATACAGCCTCGCTTGCCCCCTTTACAGTGTCTGCCCCTGAAGGCTGCATCCTCAACGCCGTCCGCCCGGCACCTGTAGCCCTGCGCCATATTATCGGCCACATGCTACCCGATCTGGTTATGGGGGCGTTGGATAAATCCGACCCCGGCAAAATGCCTGCCGAAGGCGCGGGCTCGATCTGGAACCTGCATATCAGCGCCCGCCCGGTTACGGGCAGCGAGGGCCAGCATGCCGAAGTCTTGATGTTCAATTCAGGTGGTGGCGGCGCGCGCGCTACACTCGACGGCCTGAACGCCACCGCCTTCCCGTCTGGCGTCATGACCATGCCGATTGAAGCCACCGAACATACCGGCCCCATTGTTGTGTGGCGCAAAGAACTTCGGCCCGGATCAGGTGGGGCCGGGCGCCAACGCGGCGGCCTTGGCCAGATTATCGAGATTGGCGCGCTGGAGGGTCATGAGTTTGAATTTTCCGCAATGTTTGACCGCATCCAGTATCCGCCTCGCGGACGCAATGGTGGCACAAACGGCCAAAATGGCGCAGTTTATCTTGACGACGGTACCAAAATGCGCGCCAAGGGCTGGCAATTCGTTCCATCCGGCAAACATATTGTTCTCGAATTGCCTGGCGGTGGTGGCAACGGCGATCCGGCAGAACGAGGTGATGATGCTCTGAAACGTGACCTTGACGGAGACTATCTGGATGCGTCCGAAATTCGTGAAAGCTATGGCCGCGACCCGGACAAACTTTAGCCAGATGWACCMTTTTTGTGGYGCAGATAAACAAATCGTCCCAAGCCATACAGGCTGATGAACAGCCARCTTAATTCCATCAGGGCGGCTGAAAAATTGAAATTGTTCCAGAGCGAAATCAGGATACCAAGTGCGCCAAAGATGTTCAGCAGAATATACACCAGATCATCAGCGATCAGTTTCCCGGCCTGGATCGAAAAAAAGGCCAATACAATGGCAATGACACCGGCAATTCCAAATATTTCGAAAATCATTTCCCCAATCCCGCTTTCTCTCCAAGCTCATAATCCCGGATATGGTTCCGCATAATATTGAAATTTCCAGAGAAACAACAGTGAGGCATCATGACTAAATTAAATCGTATCCTGATCACCGGCGCGGCCGGGTCGCTTGGGTCCGTACTCCGCGAGGCCTTGCCGGGCTCGTGCAATCATTTGCGCGTATCAGATTTGAAAGATTTGGGTCCGGTGGCAGATCATGAAGAGGCGGTCCGGTGTGACCTTGCCGACCGGGATGCGGTCGCCAGCCTCACAAAAGACGTCGATATGATCGTCCATATGGGCGGCGTTCCCGTTGAAGACAAGTTTGATAAAATCCTCCATTCAAACCTGCTTGGATTTTATAACCTCTACGAGCAGGCCCGYAAAAACGGCGTYAAACGGATCATCTGGGGCAGCTCCAACCATGCCATCGGGTTTTACCCCCGCACCCAGACAATTGATGCTTCTGTGAGGCCAAAACCCGATACCCTTTACGGCGTCTCCAAGGTATACGGCGAAGGCTTGGCAGAATTCTACTTTGATAAATTCGGCATGGAGACGGTCTCGATCCGGATCGGGTCATGTTTCCCCGAACCCATCGACCGGCGCATGATGGCCACTTGGTTGAGTTTCCGTGACCTTGTTCAGATTGTGGAAAAATCCCTGCAAGCACCACAAACCAGGCACATGATCATTTACGGCGTTTCCAACAATGACCAAAATCTCTGGGACAATAAAATGGCATCCTCAATCGGCTACAAGCCCGTGGATAATGCCGAAACCTTCCGGGAAAAAGTTGAAGCTGCAACCAACGAACCGGACCGCCACGATCCGATGTTCATGTATCATGGCGGTGCCTATGCCCGTGCCGATCATTTTGAAGGCGACGGCTAAACCTAACCGACCGATTTGCCACCATGGGCCACGGACCAGTCGTTGGGAGCTTTGAGAAAACTCTCAACTTCCAGCAAGGTGACTTCGTCAAAATATTTATTGTCCTTGCAGACCTTCAATACATCCCACCATGTCGCCAACGCATGAAGCCGCAACCCGTGTTCCGCCAATCCGGCGCGGGATTGCGGGAAAATGTCATAATGGAAAATAACAAAGGTATCGGTGACCACCGCACCGGCTTTGCGCAAGGCTTCACAAAATTGGATTTTGCTGCCGCCATCCGTCGTCAGGTCTTCCACGAGCAAGGTGCGCGCCCCTTCCACGAAATTGCCTTCGATCTGGGCATCGCGACCAAACCCTTTTGGTTGTTTGCGTACATATTGCATGGGCAATGCGAGGCGGTCGGCGATCCAGGCGGCAAACGGAATACCTGCGGTTTCGCCGCCCGCGACACAATCGATATTCTCAAACCCGATATCGCGCAGGATGATGGAAACGCCAAAATCCATTAGCGTATTTCTGATCCGCGGATAAGAAATCAGCTTGCGGCAATCGGTATAAACCGGGCTCACCAACCCTGACGTGAAAGTATAAGGGTCGTCAGCGCGAAAATGGACAGCGCCCACCTCCAGCAACATTTTTGCGGTCAGTTCAGCAATCGTTTCTCGGTCTGGAAAACTACCTAAATTCACGTGTATGCCCCTGTTCTTATTTATTCGTCTGCCACCCGCCAATAAAGTGGAATGCCTGGATTAAAAACCGTAATTGTATCCGGCCCCGCCTGAATAGTTTCAGGCATCGTGACCGGATCTTTGTCCCGCACCAAAGTCATATCGGCTTCGTTCACAGGAAGATCGTAAAAACCCGGCCCGTTAAGCGATACAAACGCCTCCAGATTCCCAAGCGCACCGGCATCATCAAAAACCTGTGCCACGCAGGATATCGCGACCGGGCTTGAATATATCCCGGCGCACCCACAGGAACTTTCCTTGTCCTGATCGGGATGCGGCGCTGAATCTGTACCGAGGAAAAACCGGGCATCTCCACTGGTTGCAGCGTCAACAAGGGCTTGTCGATGGATTTCACGTTTCGCCACCGGCAGGCAATAATAATGTGGCCGCAACCCTCCCTGGAACAAGGCGTTGCGATTGATCATCAAATGATGCGGGGTGATGGTTCCAGCTGTATTGGTTTTTTGCGCTTTGACAAAATCAACGCCATCTTTGGTAGTGATATGTTCAAGCACGATTTTCAGATCAGGAAATTGTTCGCGAAGGGGGATCAAAATTTTATCAATAAACACCTTTTCACGATCGAAAATATCAACCTCACCATCCACCACTTCGCCATGGACCAGTAGCGGCAATCTAATCTCACTCATCTTGGCGAGCACCGGATAAACCGCTTCGATATTGCGCACCCCGGCATCAGAATTTGTGGTCGCGCCCGCGGGATAAAGTTTTACCGCATGGACAAGTTCTGCTTTGGCAGCACGGGCGATATCGGCGCCATCGCTGGCCTCAGTCAGATACAGGGTCATCAACGGTTTAAACCCGGACCCATCCGGCACTGCGCTCAGAATTCTGTCACGATAGGCCTTCGCAGCATCAAACCCTACAACTGGCGGCACAAGGTTCGGCATCACAATGGCGCGGCCAAAATRTCGCGCCGTGTCAGGCAAAACAGCGTCCAGAATAGCGCCATCACGCAGGTGCAAATGCCAATCGTCGGGCTGTTTGATGGTGAGGCGCGTTGTCATGGCCCATGCTTACCCCGGCACACCAGGAGTGTATAGGCGGCAAACCGGCAAAAATCGGGGAGAACAGGGAGGAAAAAGAAGTTGGCTGGCGAAAAACGACCACCTTACCGATGGGGGTCATAGGGTGGATCGTCTTTCTGCCAAACCTGACCGGTTACGCGAAACAAGATACCGGCTTGGTATGGAGAAAAGCAATTTCGATGCCAGTTTCAAAAACTATGCCAACCACCAGATATGGGGGGTGTAYTTGAAACTGTTTACAAATATGGATGTCATCTCGAATAGGACTATTTGCACATGTTGCAAAATGCAAAATTTTCGCAATTTGCAACARACAAAAACTACTTCCGTGGATCGTTTGCGAGCCAGATATTAAGAAATTCTTCGAGCCARATCCGGGTCCGCTCATCATGGCGCAAGCGACCACGAAGATGGTCCACCGCTTTTTGTGCTTTTGGCAAGGTCAACCGCTCGGCGCCACGAACGGTCCAGCGATGCATCATGGCGAGCGTCAGCTCGGAATGAAACTGGATGCCATAGGCGCATTCGCCATAGGAAAAAGCCTGTTGGTCATAAATATCACCGCGCGCCAGAATTGTRGCGCTGTCGGGGGCGGTGAAACCTTCCCGGTTCCAATGATAAACAATGCCCGGCCAATCCAGCATCGCCTTCCCAGCGTCCGTCGCGTCAAGTGGGCGATAACCGATTTCAACTTCTCCCTCCGGGTGAGGCCCAACTGTCCCGCCAAGATTTTTGGCAAACATCTGCGCCCCGAGACAGATACCAAGAAAGGGCGTTTTTTCTTTTAGAGGCAGATCGATCCAATTAATTTCCTGATGGATAAAATCGTCATTGTCGTTGGCGCTCATCGGAC
Organism: Hyphomicrobiales bacterium; assembly: GCA_016764455.1. Taxonomy (GTDB): domain Bacteria; phylum Pseudomonadota; class Alphaproteobacteria; order Rhizobiales; family NORP267; genus NORP267. The sequence continues at coordinate 10,557 of JAESRU010000141.1, forward strand.
CGCCAAACATTACCACCCCGGCATAATCCTCCAACGTCTCGGGCAAAACTTCACCCAGAGCCGGGCGACACTTTTCGAGTTCATATCCACGCTGGACAAGCATCTGCCCGACCCGGCCTGGGGTCGAGGTTTTCTGGTGCAGAATTACGAGAATTTTTTCAGTCATTACGGAGCGAGTGGATATCCTCTTGCGGGCCAATTTGCAACCAYGGATAGTTTCATTGCGCAGTCAGACCGCCATCAAGACGGATTTCAGCTCCGGTCATGAAGGCAGATTCTTCGCTTGCCAGATATACTGCAGCATAAGCCACATCATCTGGCCTCCCGATCCGTTTCAAGGGAATTTGCCGGGCAAATTTATGCTGCTCTTCTTCACTCAGCGTTGCCGATCCGTCGCCGCCCATAACATCCCGCAACATCGGGGTATCGACAAAGGCCGGGTGGATTGAATTGACGCGGATGCCGGAATTATCACGCGCCACCTGGAGCGCCACCGACTTGGTCAAAAGCCAGACGCCTGCTTTGGCCGCGTTATAGGCCGCCGTATTATAGCCTGCGATCACGCCCGAAACGGAAGAGATATTGATGATCGAGCCGGGACTGTATTTGCGCATGACCGGTAATGCTGTGCGGCAYCCSAGATAAACCGAATCCAGATTGATATTCATCATCCGCCGCCAGTCATCGGGTTCRGTCTCCTCCACATTGCCCGTAAAAACAATGCCCGCATTGTTGACCAGAATATCAAGCCTGCCAAAAGTTTGCTCGGCGTGGGCAACAGCTATGCGCCACCCGGTTTCATCGGTGACGTCGTGATGGCAATGGAAAATTTTGGCACCAAATTTTTCGCCAAGCCCGGAGGCAATTTCTGCAACGCCTACATCATCGATATCGGTAAGCAGCACCGACGCACCTTCACGCAGAAACATCGCCCCCATGGCGCTACCCAATCCGCCCGCGCCACCGGTGATTAAAGCCGCCCGGCCGGCCAATCGTCCACTCATTGCCAACCCCCATTCATTGTTTGTCACCTTTGTCATCTGTGAGAGGGCCTTCGTCCAAAATGCGACCCGCTTCAACTTGTTTTTTCAATACAATTCTATCCCGGGTCGAAACACCAAGAAGTTCAGCCACACGCCAGATGAAATTATCTTCAAATTCGTGAAYTTCTTCATCCGCCAAAACAATTTCCCAGAGCATCYGGACAATCCGCTGGCGATCTTGTTGATCAAATTTACGGGTCAAAACACTGGTAAAACCATAAAGGTCTACCGCCTCATGATCCTTTTGAGAGGCCTTGGCGATCAGGTCGCGAATTTCCGTATCGCCCAACTCAAACCGCTGCTTGAGAATATCCCGYAATTTTGCGCTTTCTTCCGGGTGGGTAATCCCGTCAATCTCGATGGCATGGACCATGAGGGCGGTGGCAGCGAGGCGAAAATCATCTTCACCAAATTCWGTTGTCTCGCWGCGGTCTCCGGAAAGGTCGGCAATAAAYTCTTTGAGGCGGCTAAACATRAAAAATCYRGMKWSWARYGAAAAATAAATTGCGGCAGGAAGCGCCTGATTGTAGCGTCCTTGCTTGTGATTAAACAAGTATGGAGCGCCTCAAATGTCCTGGTCACCTGATAAAACAAAGGTCAGTTCCTGGAACGAATGGGACCCGCTCAAGCACGTTATCGTTGGCCGCGCAGATGGCGGTTGCATCCCGCCGCCGGAACCGGCGCTGGATGCCAAGGTGCCGGAAAATTCTGATATGCGCGGCATGTTCGGGCCCCGGCCCCAGGACAGTGTCGACGCTGCAAATGCCCAGCTCGATAATTTCGCCAGCRWYMWKSMAAAGCGCGGCATCCGGGTCGATCGCCCGACGCCGCTGGATTTCAGCCAGCCATCCGCCACCCCTGATTGGCAGACCGACACTATGTTCGGGTGTATGCCGCCCCGCGATGTGTTGCTGACAATCGGCGCGGAAATTCTGGAAGCCACCATGTCGTACCGGTGCCGCTGGTTCGAATATCTCTGTTATCGCCCGCTCCTTCAGCAATATTATAATGAAGACCCGAACATGCGCCACGAGGCYGCGCCAAAACCGCGCCTRACSGATAARGATTATCRYCAGGATTATCTCTCRGAAAAAATTGGCGTYSMGARGCGCCTAAAATGGACCGASGAAAAATTCTTCGTCACCACCGAGGAAGAGCCCCTGTTTGACGCAGCAGACGTGTTGCGGATGGGCCGCGACCTGATTGTCCAGCACGGCTTTACAACGAACCTGAAAGGCATCGATTGGCTCGCCCGGCATTTCCCGGACCACAGGGTGCGAGCTGTTAATTTTCCAGGCGACCCCTACCCGATCCATATTGATGCGACATTCACCCCACTACGCCCGGGTCTGATCATGAACAACCCCCAGCGCCGGTTACCGGATGAGCAGCGGGATTATTTTACCCGCAACGATTGGGAAATTGTCGACGCCGCACCCCCCGCCCATCAAATTCCGCCACCGCTTTGCTATTCAAGCGTCTGGCTCAGCATGAATGTTCTGGTGCTCGATCCAAAAACCGTCTGCGCCGAAGCCAGCGAAGTCTATCAGCTGGAGCAACTCGATAAGCTTGGATTTGAGGTAATTCCTGTACCGTTCAGAGACGCCTATGCGTTTGGCGGTGGATTGCATTGCGCCACAGGCGATGTTTACCGCGAAGGCATTTGCGAGGATTATTTCCCAAACCAGTGATATCGCAATCGCTGTTACGCAAAAAATCCGCTTGATACAAATCAAGGCTCCAGACAACCTGGTATGCTTTTTAAAGTYATACCTATTTTTCTCAGGAGACTGTCATGGCCTATCGGACCATTCTCGTCCATCTCGGTGACGCCAACGTAGCTCAAGCAACCCTCAAAGCTGCCATTCATCAGGCAACAATTCATGATGCCCATCTGATCGGCATCCATGTTGTGCCTTCGATCCGCATTTATGCCAGCGTTGAAGCCTATATCCCCACCGAAATTATCGAAGTCCAACGCTTGGAAAATCAGAAGAAGGCTGAAGCTCTGGGTGAAATGTTCGAAGCCGAGATCCAGAAAGCAGGCGTCTCTGGAGAATGGCGGGTCTCTGATATCCAGGGCCGGTCTCCCGCATCTGAAATTGTCAGCCACGGCAGACGCGCAGATTTARTCATTACCAGTCAGGCCAACCCGGATGATAGTTTTCAAGGGTCTTCCAGCTGGAGCGAGCAGATCATGATCGAAGCCGGCAGGCCGGTTCTGTTCATACCCTATATTGGGAATAAGCGCCCGATCGGAAAAAAGGTTCTGGTTGCCTGGAATGGTAGCCGGGAATCTGCCCGCGCGGTTTTTGACGCCCTGCCCATTCTGAAACGCGCCGAAAGCGTTGAAGTTTTATGGGCCAACCCCCCGGCCAACTCTGATGGCGAAATGTCGATCATGGGGAGCGAGATTGCCACAACACTTGCCCGTCACGATGTGAAGGTCACAGCCGATCACGGCATCAACCACGACATTTCAATCGGCGATGAATTGTTGGCACGCGCCAGCGATCATGGCTCGGATCTGATCGTGATGGGCGGCTATGGTCATTCCAGGTTCCGCGAAATGATTTTGGGCGGCGTCACCCGGCTCATCATGCAAAGCATGACGGTCCCGGTTCTGATGTCCCATTAGTCAAACGAGTGTTCCGATCTGCACCCGGATAATGCCCGTAAGAATTAAACTGACGACAAATTCACTGGTGTCGCCTTCCGGTGGCAGGATGCATGTATCAGATTTGATCCGGGTCAGGAATTCAGGTTGGCCATGGCGTTCTTCTGCCCCGTTGGTTCAAATTCTCATAGCCCGGATCAAACCGGTTGTTTTTCGGTAACCGGTGTTGATTTTTCAATGATATCAGTGAGATACGAAGCAAGAGAATCTCTACAATGACCAGGTGAGGCCATTCCTGAACCTTGAAGTGCATCTTCGATATCCACATTTCYGAGGTCCAGCCGCACATCGGAGAAAAGCGACATCAACCCAAGCGGCGCACCCGGCACCGGCCAACCAAACAATATCATGATGCGTTTAGCTYCYGTCATCGGCGCCTCGCGCAACAAATCCTGCCAGGCCTCAAAAGAAAGTAATTCCAGCTGCGTACTAAATCCTTGCGACAGATGCGCAATTTGGGCCAAGGTCACATTCCCCGGTTGAGAAAGATTGAATTCACGCCCATTTTGGTTCGGACGTGAAGCAACATTTACAATTGCCCGTGCTACCACATCTACCGGCACCGCATCGACAAAAAGCTCCAGATCGGGCACCGCTTTTACCTCAAGACACGCAGATAAAAACAGCCGCGTCAGATCGCCCGGCGGCGTGTATCCAGAATTCATCGTACCCAGAATGAAACTCGGTCGGTAAATTGTACCCGTCAATCCGCCAGCAAATGCTTTTTGTATTTCCTGCTCCGCAATCCACTTGCTCTTGAAATAGCCAATAACATGGCGGTGATATTTTTCCAGCGGCTGGCGCTTGTTCAGATAGCCTAGCGCGGGCGCATCCAGCGACATGTAAATACCGGTCGTCGACACAAAATGTAGTGTTTTGTTTCGCACTTCATGCGCAAATTTCAGAATATTTCGGGTACCGACCACGTTGGTCGGTTCCAGTTTTTTGAATGAATCCAGCCAACTGATCTTTGCTGCCCCATGAAATATAACCGCCACTCGGTCACTTAATCGCCGCCAATTGTCATCGCTCATACCAAGTCGGAATTTGGAAACATCACCACAAACGATCCGCACCCGCTCGATAATTTTCTTGGCGTCCAGGGAATAAGATTCCAGATTGCGATAGATACGCTCACGTCCCTCGGCTTCATTTTGCGCGCGGACCAGGCAGTAAATGTCGGCGTTTGTCGCGGCTGATAGCTCAGCCAAAAGATACGCGCCAAGGAACCCGGTGGAACCGGTTACAAGGATCGCACTTGCATCAGGGAGCAAGGTATATTGGATATTGCAATCATTGGGTGTTTGAATATTCATGAAATGGCCTCAAAAAAGCAATCCCGGCCCNTTTTGGGACCGAGTTGCAGTTTTGGACAATATCCCGATCGACTGAGTCCCGATTGACTAATTCAGTTTGAATCTGATGCCGATGGTGAAGAGATGTTCAGCTTCCGTGCTGGTTGAGGTGACCTGTCCAGGTGCACCGCCCGTTACAGCAAAATCGCCGCCACCCAATATTCCCAGAGTGTACCGTCCTGTCAGGTCCGTGCGATCACTCAGCGGTATACTTACACCAGCATGCAATGCCGCAGCGATAACCGCATCATCACCAGTTGTGGCAAATCCACCACCCGTGAGGTTGCTGAAATTAACAAATGCAATGCCAAGGCCTGCGCCCACAAACGGCCGCCAACTACCCGTTGTGTCAAAGTCATAAAGAACAGACCCCATCAATGTAACAACATTTACGCTACCGGTATGGGGAATAGTCACGCCACCAACAACCGCGGCGCCATCTTCACCATGAGTTACTGAGAGACTTAACTCACCACGCCAATTRTCGGTAAGTTCCTTGCCAATCGCGATCGCGCCATGAAATCCGGTATCAGGCTCATAATCGCCAACTATCCCGCCAGATACAAAGCCATGGTCTACCGGGATAGGTGCGCCGGCGCGCAATTCCAGATACCAGGAATAATCTTTTGCATAATGCATTTGCTGGTCAGCTGCGAATGCCGGCGTTGCCACCATGGTTGCGCCCATCAGGGCAGCAAGTGTAAGAGCTTTTCTCATCGTATAAATCTCCTAAATCAGGTGCATGCCAACCATCCCGCCTCAAGAACCAGTTTGCCTGCTTACCCAAGGTAATACATTGTTAACCAAATCGTTCACAGAAGAATTTGTTGTTGCAGACCAAAATTGGTTGTTTTCAACAGCTATTGTTACAAATTTAACACAAAAATGCCCAAAACCCGGATCACAAACGACTATAAAGCGGGCTTGCATCTTGTWTGAGACAGGTGATTCCTTAAAAAGGGTGTAATTCAGTTTGCTAATATTAACCATGTTTTCGGGATTTCTAGTCGCGGGCGGCCTCTGCTCTATACTTTGGAACAACAACGGCACCTGGAAGTACCCGTAAAATCTGAAAGAAATAAAGATGAAAAAAATTGGCGTTATTGTCACTGCTGGAATGTTATTGGCAGCCTGCTCGACCAACCCTTTCACCGGCGAACAACAAGCGTCGCGCACAGGTATTGGCGCTGGCATTGGTGCATTGGCCGGAGCCGGGATCGGCGCACTGGTCGCCAGYGATTCCCGCCARGGYGCMCTGATYGGYGCRGGTATTGGCGCTCTGACAGGAGCCGGCGTTGGCCWTTATATGGACAATCAGGAAAAAGCCCTTCGCGAAAAACTCCAGGCATCTGGCGTCAGTGTTACCCGTGTCGGCGATGATATTGTCCTCAACATGCCAAGCAACATCACCTTTGATTCCGGCAAAGCCGATATCAAAACGCATTTTTTTGAAGTGCTGAATTCGGTTGCCCTCGTCTTGAACGAATATAACAAGAGCCTGATTGATGTGTACGGCCATACCGACAGTGACGGATCGGACGAATCCAATCAGGCCCTGTCACATCAGCGCGCCAGTGCGGTAAGCCAATATCTGGTCGGTCAGCAGGTAAATCCGCAACGGATACTGGCAAAGGGATTTGGCGAGAGCCAACCGGTTGCCACAAATTCGACATCAGCAGGCAAACAGCAAAACCGCCGGGTCGAAATTCGGATCGTGCCGCTCACATAAATCAGCCATCGGCTTGATCCAAATCCGGCCTGACCGAAATCGGTCGGGCCGGTTTTTTATTGCCGGAATTTCCGAACTACATTTTTGTAGCCACTGGCGGCGGCGTCACTTGCCGGCGTGCCACAACCGCTTCTCTGTGGGAAATGTAAGTAACAGCAGCGATAACAACGCCGCCCCCCATCACCACATAGATATCCAGCTTTTCRTCAAACAGGATGATGCCGAAAATTGTCGCCCACAATAATTGCAGAAATGAAAATGGCTGRGTCACCGTGAGCGGCGCCGCCTTGAACGCCAGCGTCAGGGTATAATGGCCCAGAGTTGCAATGAGCGCCGTCATGSTCAGCCAGAAYACTTCTTCYGTTGTGGGTGTYCGCCATTGCAGGATCGCACCCGGCAATAAAACCAAAGTACAAAATACTGATAGCATTCCGACAATCATCATCGGCTCAGCCCGGTCCGTCAATTTTTTCGCCATTATGAATGATGCAGCAAATAACGGTGCAGCTGATAACTGTGCCAGCTGACCGGTATTGACGGTCTCAAAACCTGGCCGGATGATAATCAATGCCCCGACAAGGCCAGCGAAAACGCCGAAAATCCGGCGCATATGCAGCCCTTCGCCAAGAAAAAAGGCAGCCCCGATCGTGACAAAAATCGGTGCCAGATACCCGATCGCAGTTACCTGTGCGATTGGGATGCGGGCCATGGCATAAAACCAGAGCATTACCGCAATGCCATGAACCAGGCCACGTACAGCATAAAGTTTCATCGTCGATCGTGAAGGTGGCGCCTTGAATAGTTTCAGGAGCACCGGCGAGATCATCAAAAGCCCGATCGAATAGCGCAGAAAGGCAGCTTCAATCGCGGGCATATCTGACCCCAGATAGCGCACAATACAAGTCACCAAGACAAATAGAATGCCTGTCACCACCATCCAGCCGATTCCGGCCGAAATGTCTTTGGGCGAATTATTATCGACGCCCATTAATAATGTCCGTTTTGCATGTTCAGATTGATTTCCTGAGAGGAGGGGATYTNGGGAAATTNACCAAANYAYAGAATTAMGGAWTAAACSGCYTAGTTCAATCKSATTTTCCCRTTATTTGYACWTTTTGCAAAAATAGYATTATGTTCACCACCTAACTGTANCCTCTGCGGCGGAGATATTTGGCATACAACCCGGAGTATCCGTCATGAACAGGCACTTTAAGCCAATTGGTCTATCAAAGCTTTTCGCCCGATCCAGCAGGATCGCTTTGACGACCGCAATGGGCTTTAGCCTGATTGGTGCGCCATTACCGGCTTTCGCCATCAGCAGTTTGAGTGAAAATCAACCCGACGATATCCAGCAAATTTCAACGCCAGAAAATCCGTTGAGCCTGATCATCTCCCTCGACGAGCAGACCATCGATATTTACCGTGGCATCGAATTGATAGATTCAAGCCGGATTTCTACGGGCAAAACCGGCTATGAAAGCCCGTCCGGGATTTTCAGTATTTTGCAGAAGAACCGCTTCCATCGCTCCAATATTTATAGCAACGCGCCAATGCCATTCATGCAGCGCCTGACCTGGTCCGGGATCGCCCTCCACGCCGGCCGGGTTCCTGATTTTCCAGCATCACATGGTTGCATCCGCTTACCCACCCAATTTGCTACAACCTTGTTTGGGATGACCGAGCGCGGCGTTCATGTAATCGTGTCTCATGAAAAAACATTTCCTGAAATTGTGCGTCACGAAAATCTGTTCCAGCCCCAGCCAACCCGCCAGGCGATAAATTCGTCGCGCCCGGAAGCGTTGCGCTACGCATCTACCAAGGTAAACCTCGAAACTGCCAACCCTGCATGGATGATGGCAGATTTTGAAGCTGACCTGGCCCGCGACGAAGCCCGGCTATCCTATTCCGACCAGCCCCTGCGCATTCTGATTACCCGGCGCACAGGCCGCGAGCGCCTCAAAGATGTGCAATCACTTTTGAACCAACTTGGTTATGAAGCAGGTGATGTGGATGGCTACATGGGGTCGGCAACGGCCAAGGCCGTCCAGGACTTTAAGAACGAACACGAAATGCCCACAACCGGCATCGTCACCGATGAATTGATCACTTCGCTTTATCGCGCAGCTGGTCGTGGCTTGCCCCAGACCGGGCATATCTATGTGCGCCAGGGCTTTCGCGATCTGTTTGACGCTCCGGTCCGCATTGCACGTCCCGAAGAGGCGCTTGGTACCCACATCTATACAGCAATGGAATTCCACCCCCTCGACGACCAGGTCCAATGGGTTGGCATAACAGCCGAGGCCTCTCCCGTTACCGGATTGACTGAAGCACTCGATAGAATCGAAATTCCATCTCATTTGAAACGTCAAATCTCCGACATGCTGACACCGGGCACATCCGTGACGATTTCAGATAACGGCATCAGCAATGAGACCAATGTCGGCACCGATTTTATCGTCCTGACCCACCAGTCAGATAGCTGATAATTTTGCCAGTCGGGCATACCCATCGGGCACGGCGTCTAGCGGGCGCAGGCCCGGCACGTGCCACGAATTTCGATAGCAGTTTGATTGGCAAGGAATTCCTTGTCACCAACCCAGTTATCCAGATGCGCTTTGACCTGGGCATCTGAAAATTCCGATACATGGCGGCATTTGTCACAAATCGCAAAGGCCACCATCTCGTGGCGCTGGCAATCGGCGCGGGCGCAGGCGATAAAGGCATTGAGGCTTTCGAGCCGATGCACCATCCCCCATCCCTGCAATTTATCAAGCGCCCGGTAAATCTGAAGCGGCGCCCGGATGCCAAATTCTCGCACCTGATCAAGGATCGTATACGCGCTTAACGGGGTTTTGGCATCAACAAGCACCCGGAATACCATATCCTGATTTCTAGTCAGGCGCGGTTGCGTGTTCATTGGAAACCATCCTTTTCAGATGAAGGGATACGGGATCGTCCAAGACCCGAAATCCGGCTCAGCAGAAACAGTAAAAGCGCTGCTACAACAATCGAGGGTCCGGACGGGGTATCAAAGTGCAGCGACCCGGACAACCCGCCAGTCACGGCGATAATTCCGGCAATCGACGCCATCACGGCCATCTGTTCCGGGCTTTTGGAAAACCGCCGCGCGGTCGCAGCCGGGATCACCAACAGCGAGGTTATCAGCAGAATTCCGACAATTTTCATTGCAATTGCGATCACGATCGCCAGCGCCAGCATAAAGAAAAACCGGGCGCGGGCCGGAGCCAGTCCTTCGGCTTCCGCCAATTCTTCATCCACGGTTGCCGCAAGCAGCGGGCGCCATATCCAGATTATCAGACCAAGAACCAGTACCAAAACACCAGCGATAACCACCAAATCAGCTTTTGATACCGACAGAATATCGCCAAACAAATATCCCATAAGATCAATCCGCACCCAGCGCATCATCGCCAGCAAAACAAGCCCGAGCGCCAATGTGGAATGTGACAGGATGCCGAGCAAGGCATCTGTGGAGAGCCCTTTTTGCCGTTGCAGGACAAGAAGAGCGAGCGCAACGCCAAGGGCTGTCATAAACACCCCGAGGGTCAAATTGATTTCAAGCAAAAACCCGAGCACCACACCAAGCAAAGCGGCGTGGGCCATGGTGTCGCCAAAATAGGCCATCCGGCGCCAGACAATCAGACACCCCAAAGGTCCGGCCAGAATGGCAAGCCCGATGCCTGCCAATAAGGCACGGATAAAAAAATCATCCAGCATCGTTTTCCCCGTCCTCATGGTCGCAATGGGGACCATGGCTATGAAGTTCAAAACTGGTAGACCCGTCCTGATGCCGGACGCTTCCATCAGGCATATGGGAATGGTCGTGATGATGGCGATATWYMKYYWAKRTNTMGRMWGCCMRRMYRMYRMRCANAYKMKYARMKKCAGSRTTTTCCGCAACCGCCTGCGGCGTCCCCTGGCAACAGACATGGCCGTTGACGCAAACAACAGAATCTGAATCCGCCATCACCAGATGCAAATCGTGGGAGATCAGCAAAATCCCGCACCCGGTCTTGTCGCGCACATCGCGGATTAATTCGTAAAGCCCGATCTCACCGGAAAAATCGACCCCCTGCACTGGTTCATCCAGCACCAGCAGATCAGGTTTTCCAAGAATGGCCCGCGCGATCAGAGCACGCTGAAACTCACCACCCGACAATTGTTGAACCCCCGCCTCCGCCAAATGGGAAAGCCCGGTCGCTGCAAGCGCCACCTCGATATCGGCTTCAGAATGTTTAGCAGTCAGGGTCATCAAGCGTTTGACGCTCAGCGGCAGGGACGCATCAACCGACAGCTTTTGCGGCACATAGCCAACGCGGATGCCGGGCTTCATCCGGACCGACCCCGTGTCCGGTTTGATGATACCCAGCATGATTTTGGCGATGGTACTCTTGCCCGATCCGTTCGGGCCAATCAGGGTAACGATTTTGCCGCGCGGCACGTCTATATCGACGCCCTGAACCAGCCATCGACCGGACCGGTAAACGCCCACATCCCGACATTCAACCAACACATCGCCAGCAGCATCATGCTGGTCGGTGGAATTCCCCATTGGAGGCGATGCCGTGGGYGCATCAGRCGTGGCATTTACAATGCTCATTTYATTGAAATCCGAAATTGGTCTCTGGTCATTCTTAATGTTATAGCATTACAGTTTTTTGAGACAATCCGCACCGCACCAATTGAAACCTTATGCCGCACCCTTTATCTGTGCTGGACCAAATTTTTAGGAGACGCCCATGCCCGGCCCCTTTGACGGCATCCGTATCATCGATCTGACAGCGATGGTATCCGGCCCGCTTGCCACCATGACCCTGGCCGATCAGGGCGCGGATGTGATCAAGGTCGAAGCGCCCAATGGCGGCGACCATGCCCGCCATGTAGCGACAAGGCGCGGCGGATTTGCAGCAGCATTCCTCAACAATAACCGCAACAAGCGCTCGATTATTATCGATCTGAAATCAAAAGACGGTCTGGATGTTTTTCTGCGCCTCGCCAAAGACGCAGACGTTGTAATTCAGAATTTCCGCCCCGGCGTGGCAGACCGTATCGGCGTTGGCGAGGACGCATTGCGCGAACTCAACCCGCGCCTGATCCATGTCTCGATCAGCGGTTTTGGTTTTGACGGGCCGTATTCCCAAAAGCCAGTTTTTGATCCCCTGATCCAGGCTGTCTCGGGCCTGACAACCGTCCAGGCCGGATCAGACCAGGAGCGCCCGCGTCTGGTCCGCACYATCCTTCCMGATAAATTGACCGGGATMCAAACCTCSCAGGCAATTTCTGCGGCTTTGTTTGCCCGCGAACGCTCTGGCGAAGGCCAGGCGATCAAAATCTCCATGCTGGATACGGTTGTCGCCTTCCTCTGGAGTTCGGATATGGGCAGCCATACCTTTGTTGGCATTGAGCCTGAAACCGAGCGCGCGCAATCGTTTATCGATCTGATTTATGAAACCGCCGATGGCTACGCGTCGATCGCTGTGATGCAGGATAAAGAATGGCGCGGTCTCGCCAAGGCGCTCAACAAACCGGAATTCCTTGAAGACGAACGCTTCAAAACCACGACCCTGCGCGGTGGCAAATACAAAGACGATCGCATGAACCTGACCCAGGATGCGGTTCGCCATTTCACCACAGATGAACTGATCGCTGTTCTTGAAGCCGAAGATGTCCCTTGCGCTCCGGTTTTGACCAGACGCCAGATGCGCCATCATCCGCAGATCGCCGCCAACGAAACTTTATTTGAAACCGATCATCCGACAGCCGGGCCCATTCGTCAGGCCCGCCAACCGGCACAGTTTTCAAAAACCCCGAACGAGCATCGCTTCGGCGCCCCGGTATACGGCGAGCATACCCGGGAAATTCTATCCGAAGCCGGATGGGCAGATACAGATATTGATGCCCTTGAAGCCTCCGGCGCTGTCCGGCAAGGGTCGCCAGATCAACCGCAAGACCAATCCGGGGCCGCCGAATGATCGATTTTTATTATGCCCCGACGCCGAACGGCTGGAAGGCCGCGATCATGCTCGAAGAATGCGGCCTCGAATACACTATTCATCCAATCGATATTGGCGCCGGTGACCAGTTCGACCCGGATTTTCTCAAGATCAGCCCGAACAACAAGATGCCGGCGATGGTCGATTCTGATGGCCCGAACGGCGCGCCGATTTCGATATTCGAATCCGGGGCGATATTGTGGTATCTGGCTGAAAAGACCGGAAAATTCATGCCCGCCGACCAGCGCGGCCGCATTGAAACACTGCAATGGCTCATGTTCCAGATGGGCGGGATCGGACCGATGCTGGGTCAGGCGCATCATTTTCGCAATTATGCGCCCGAACCTATTCAATACGCCTATGACCGCT
>JAESRU010000142.1 GCA_016764455.1 Hyphomicrobiales bacterium
ATCCGGGGCGCTTCTCTATTCTTCCCTCAATCGCAATTTGGAACCTGTTTGCGTGATTTAGTTATCCAGGGAAGGCAATGACATTATCTCTTTTCGCTGCAATTGCCGCGACAATATTTTCACTTAGCTCGCCTAGATTACGACGAATTTCAGAACAAACCGGGCCGTCGACAATCCATGCAAATTCTCCAACCGCATATTCCAGCATCAGCAAATGYAACTCAACGGCATGCATGAACGCCTTGTTGACCTGTGGCTTCAAAACCAGCATATCCCTGAGCGCCAGAGCAATATCGTTTCCGAGCACGCAATTATGGTTTGCCAGAATATCAGCCATATTTTGCGCAAATTCCTGCACGTCCTGCCGGCAATTAATTTTTACATTCTCAGGCGCATCGCGAAGATGCGCGACAACGGCCAGTCGCGCCCGCAAATCCGAGATATCGTCCCTGGCCTGTTGGCGAAAAGCATCCAACCCGACCATCAAATGCGCTTTGGCAGATGCTAACAATTCAGCCATTTCAGATTGTTCAAAATCATCCAACTGGTCTTCCAGTTTTCCGACAATATCTTCCATCTTCTGACCTCGCCAAACATGAAACTGCTTGCTTCATCGAAGCTATGGTTCAGATATTAAAAATATACTAATGCGTGTATTAAAAATAAAATACACGTATTAATACGGTTTATTTTATTGTAAGTGCGAGAAGTTCTTGAACGGATTCCATCGGTGTCTCCGGCGATGCAACCATCCGCACCAGAATTTCTCCGTCATCCACAACCGACACCCGGTCGGGGCCGGTCGCATGCCAGGGATTATAAATCGCCCCAGCATCCCTGAAAACCTGGTCCTGTTTATTGGACAGGATTGCAAATACTTCATTCGCGGCAACTGGCCATGCCAGCCGCGCCTCTTTGGATCGCGCCAATCCTGCACCAAGCACTTTGGCGCAATCATTGGCCTTGCCAGCCATTTCAAGCCAGAGATTGTCTGCCAGATAGGCCAGCAACTGGGCTGACAGAAACCGGCTTTTCGACATCAAAAGGCCGCCGCGCATGCGCCGTGCCTCCATATCGTCATGGGCCTTGCCGTCAAGGAACAACAACGCTTCGGCTCCCATGACGCCATTCTTGGTGGCGCCAAACGACAGGCAGTCGATGCCGACTTTCCATGTCATTTCTGCCGGGCTGCAACTAAGGCTTGCCAAAGCGTTGGCGAACCGCGCCCCATCCATATGGGTGGCCAACCCGGAAGCTTTGGCGAGACCGGTCAGGGTTGAAATCTGGTCAAGGCTGTAGACCTGACCAAACTCGGTCGCCTGGGTCAGGCTGAACAGTGAGGGGGTTGATCGATGCCTTGCACCAGATCGAAAATAATCGAGCACATCTGAAAACATGCCCGGATCGACAATGCCGCCATCGCCTGCCAGCGACTCTAATTTGGCACCACCGGTATAAAATTCCGCAGCACCCCATTCGTCGTAATAAAGGTGGCTTTCGCCGTGGCAGAAAATAGTGCCAAAGGGGGGACAATAGGCAGCTGCGGCGAGCGCATTGGCCGCAGTCCCGGTCGGTACCAGATACATTGAAACGTCGCGTTCAAACACTTCACTGAACCGGGCTTCCAATTTGCTTGTCAGGTCATCACCGCCATACGCGCCGTCGGCACCAAGTCTTGTCGCTTCGAGCGCCGCCATGATCGGCGCTGCGACCCCCCAAACATTGTCACTGGCAAAATTCATGATGCGTCTTCCCCATTTTCAATTCCCAAACATGCGGCATAAAATGCATATTCTTGCTCCAGCGCCTGACAAATAGCATCGGCGCCCCTGAACCCGTGACCTTCACCGGGAAATTCAACCAGTTTTGTCGCGATACCATTTTGGCGCAACATGTCCGCCATCATGCGTGATTGCTCCGGCGGCACAACTTTATCTTCAAGCCCTTGCAAAAAAAGCACCGGGCTGGAAATCCGCCCCGCCTGATGGATCGGCGACCGGTCGGTAAATTCAGGTTCGGTATTGCCCGCGCTGGTTCCGGTCAGCGCGTATAGATAGCCGGCTTCAAATTTGTGCGTCGTCGCCAGCAGAAGCGCTATATCAGCAACCCCGTAGGAAACACAGCCCGCCCTGAATATCGCCCCCGTCACCAGCGCCATCAGAACTGTGAACCCTCCAGCGCTACCTCCAGATATAAAGAGCGCATCGGCATCGCATACCTTGTCGGCGATCAACGACTGGGCGACGCCAAGCACATCCTCAGCGTCCAGCAAACCCCATTGCCCATCCAGTGCGACCCGGTAATCGCGGCCATACCCGGTACTGCCGCGATAATCCACGTCCACAAAGGCAAAGCCCCGGCTGGTCCAATATTGTATTTTGAGTTTCAAACCCCGATCCGCCATTCCGGTCGGCCCGCCATGAGCCGACACGATCAGCGGCGGCGTGGCACCATCCGGTCCCTTGTGGCGGCTGTTGGCGGGTGGATAATAGACGCCATAAATTGCGTGCCCGTCATCTGTTAAAAACGCGCGCGTCTCGCCCCTGGAAATATTAGCATCGTCAATTTCAATCACGCCTGGTCGATGCACAAGCCTCGATACCCCGTCCATCCCAATCTCAACAATGGCCGGGATTTGGGTGTCGTCATGCGCAATCGCGATTATAGATTTTCCATCCAACCCGGTTACCGGATCATGCAATTGCCGGTGCGGCTGCGGAATAATTTTATGATCGCCATTTACTGGATCGATTAGAACAAGCCCATGCTCACCATTCTTGATCAGAACCGCGGCGATTTTCCCGTCACCCAGAATTGTGTAGCTCCGCGTCCCAAGCCCCCAAAGCGGGCGCAGCAATTCCCCGTCCATATTCGTTATCTGGCGCGTCTGTTCTGATGCTGGATCATAGGCAAATAGGTGGCTCCAATTGCCCTGTTCCATCACAAAATATAGAGCACCGTCAGGTGCCCATTCGGGTTGGAACGCGGCTCCAACAACGCCGCCTGCAATTTGCAAAGCCGCTCCCAATTGCCCGGCTTCATCAATTTCAGAAATAAACAATGCCGCTGCTTCCCAGGGCATGTGCGGCAAATCCCATTGCAGCCATGCGAGCGAGCGACCATCTGGACTGATACGCGGGGCACAGTAAAAATCAGCCCCCTCACAAACCGGATCAACCCGGCCGTCGCGAATACGAACAATGAAGTTTTCCGGCGACGGGTCGTGGTCGCTCTGATGCCGCTCAGCAATTGCATAAATGGTTTTGCTTGGATCGTCATAGCTGCCATCGGCAAAGCGAAGGTCCGGCGCATCGGTTATTTGCTCCGGGCCATCATCCCGGATCGCATATATTTCCTGATCCCTGCCATTGACGAAAAACAATGTCCCGTCACCGCCCGCAAACAATGCCCCGCCGCCATATTCATGAACCCGCGATCGCGCTGAATAGCCCTTGTCAACCAGATCGATGACGTTGCCCGATGACGAAAGCGCTGCAATCGCCCCGCGACCACCTTCGTCTGGGCGTGATTCGATCCAGGCAATGAATGCGTAACCATTTGCCACCCGCCCCACAACGGCAGACCCCAAGCGTACGCTGCTGCCCGCAACCTGGCGCTCCCCAATCGATGAATTCCAAGCCCCAAATGGGGCTTTCTCCCTGTTCATGCCACCATATTCCCTTGTGCCGATGTCGCCGGTTATTCTAATGTGTTTACAGCCAACTGACTTGTGCAGGAATTGCTTTTCTGGCATGTTATTTGGTAATAGGACAGTTTGCCTGTCCTATTTTCAGGACCGTTTCTGAGTTCCAGCTTCAAAATTGGACTGGAAACGGCGATTAATTGTCTTTCGGTCGCATCTTCCGGTCACAATAGTGTGGCCGCTGGGAAGTGTACCCCTGGGAGACAAGATCGGTTTGCAGCGTTTACGTTGCATTGAAGGTATCTGACGATACAGCTCCTGAATGCGTCTCTGTGAGATGCTTTTCAGACATTGGTGGTCCTGGACCCCGCCCTGCACGGCAACAAGATATGCCCGCAGAGCCATGGGACAGGTAGCTCTGCCGCAAGACGGCGACAGGACGGGAGAAGACGGCATGAATAATCGCAAACATATTGTCGCCAAGGCTGCCAAAGAAGGCCTCTATTTTCCAGCCCGTGAACACGATTCCTGCGGCGTTGGTTTCATCGCCCGTATGGACGGCGTCAAAACCCACAAAATTGTTGTAGACGGCCTGCAAATTCTTCTGAACCTCACCCATCGGGGCGCTGTTGGTGCTGACCCATCTGCTGGTGATGGTGCCGGCATGCTGGTTCAAATTCCGGACAGGTTCCTGCGCGAAGAATGTGCAAAGCTCGATATCGACCTGCCCGAACCCGGTCATTATGGCGTTGGCTATCTGTTCTTGCCGCGCGACAAGGGTTTACGNNCGAAAAAATCGAAAAAATCGTCGCAGACGTTGCAGCAGAAGAAGGCCTGCCCATGATCGGGTGGCGCGATGTGCCGGTTGATAATTCATGCCTTGGCGACATGGTGCGCGAGACCGAACCGTTTCACCGGCAATTCTTTATCGGGCGCGGCGACAACATCTCAGACGAGGATCATTTCGAGCGCCAGCTTTTGATCCTGCGCAAAGTTATCTCCGCCCGCGCCATTGCGATGGATGAAGATACAGATGATTTCTACACCGTCTCGCTGTCCTGCCGCACTTTGGTTTATAAAGGCATGTTCCTGTCCAGCCAGCTCGGCGCTTACTACGAAGACCTGAAAGACGAGCGCTTCGAATCTGCGCTGGCGCTTATCCATCAGCGCTTTTCAACCAACACATTTCCAAGCTGGCCGCTCGCCCATCCCTACCGGATGATCGCCCACAACGGCGAAATCAACACCATGCGCGGCAACGTCAATTGGATGGCAGCCCGTCAGGCTAGCGTCAAATCCGAAAAATATGGTGACGACATTACCAAGCTTTGGCCGATCTCGTATGAAGGCCAGTCCGATACAGCATGCTTTGACAATGCCCTCGAATTTCTGGTGCGCGGCGGCTATTCGCTGGCGCACGCAATGATGATGTTGATCCCCGAAGCCTGGGCTGGAAATCCTTTGATGGATGACGACCGGCGCAGCTTCTATGAATACCACGCCGCCCTGATGGAACCCTGGGACGGTCCTGCTGCTGTCACCTTCACCGATGGCCGCCAGATCGGCGCTACGCTCGACCGAAACGGATTGCGGCCCGCGCGTTACCTCATCACCAAGGATGGCCTCGTGCTGATGTCATCTGAATCCGGCGTACTGGATATCCCGGAAGAAGATATTGTGCAGAAATGGCGGTTGCAGCCCGGCAAGATGCTGCTGATAGATCTTGAATCCCACCGCATCATTTCAGACGAAGAAATCAAGGCCAAACTGGCGACCCGCCACCCCTATCAGAAATGGCTGGACGACACCCAGATCATCCTTGAAGATCTGGCCCCGGTCATGCGCGGCCCGGCCCGCACAAACGTCGCGTTGCTCGATCGCCAGCAAGCCTTTGGCTATACCCGCGAAGACCTGCAATTGTTGATGGCCCCGATGGCGCTGACTGGCCAGGAAGCCATTGGTTCCATGGGAACCGACACGCCAATTTCGGTCCTGTCGCGTAAATCAAAGCTGCTTTACACCTATTTCAAGCAAAATTTCGCCCAGGTCACCAACCCGCCAATCGATCCAATTCGTGAAGAATTGGTGATGAGCCTGGTCTCGTTCATCGGCCCGCGGCCAAACCTGCTGGACCTGAAAGGCGCATCCCAAAGCAAGAGGCTTGAAGTACGCCAGCCCGTGCTGACCAACGATGATCTGGAGAAAATCCGCCAAATCGGCGAGATCGGTGATAATCAATTCCGCACCGAAAATCTCGATATCACCTATTCCGCCAGCAAAGGCGCGGAAGGCATGCGCGGGGCGCTGGAAGGCCTGTATCTCCGCTCCGAACGCGCGGTTGCAAACGGCTACAACATCATCATTCTGTCCGACCGTCTGGTTGGGCCCAACAGAATTGCCATCCCCGCCCTGCTGGCAACGGCTGCTGTTCATCACCACCTCATCCGCAAAGGCCTGCGCACCTCGGTTGGCCTTGTGGTTGAAACCGGCGAAGCCCGCGAAGTRCATCATTTCTGCATGCTGGCYGGWTACGGCGCTGAAGCSATCAACCCTTATCTGGCSTTTGAAACCCTGRYCGRKATGCGSGAYCARTTGCCMGAAYWGATYYCYGWRGAARARGAAATCAAGCGCTACATCAAAGGCATCAACAAGGGCATCATGAAGGTGATGTCCAAGATGGGCATCTCCACCTATCAATCCTATTGTGGCGCTCAGATTTTTGATGCCGTTGGTCTCAACACTTCGTTTGTAAACGAATTTTTCTTTGGCACCGCCACSACRATYGAAGGCGTTGGCCTGGCGGAAATTTCAGAAGAAACCGTCGCCCGTCACAAAGCCGCTTTTGGCAAAGATCCGGTTCTCCGCAACACGCTGGATACCGGCGGCGAATACGCTTTTCGCATGCGCGGCGAAGACCATCTCTGGTCGCCCGATTCTATTGCTGATCTGCAACATGCTGTGCGCGGAAATTCCACTGAGAAATACAAAGATTTTGCCAAACGGATCAATGAAGATCTTGGCCGACGCATGACCATTCGCGGCCTGTTTAAAATCAGCAACGCGGAAG
Organism: Hyphomicrobiales bacterium; assembly: GCA_016764455.1. Classification (GTDB taxonomy): domain Bacteria; phylum Pseudomonadota; class Alphaproteobacteria; order Rhizobiales; family NORP267; genus NORP267. The sequence goes on from JAESRU010000142.1 coordinate 6,711, forward strand.
AAGATGGCCGCAAGCCCGTACCCATCGAAGAAGTGGATGCTGCGGCTGATATCATCAAACGCTTTTCCACCGGCGCCATGTCGTATGGCTCGATCAGCCGCGAAGCCCATACCACACTCGCCATTGCCATGAACCGCCTCGGCGGAAAATCAAATACCGGCGAAGGTGGYGAAGAACCRGAACGGTTCGTKGTTGAAAAAAATGGCGATTCCATGCGCTCGGCAATCAAGCAGGTGGCATCTGGCCGGTTCGGCGTGACTACTGAATATCTGGTCAATGCCGACATGATCCAGATCAAGATGGCCCAGGGCGCAAAGCCTGGCGAAGGCGGCCAATTACCAGGCCACAAGGTCGACGCAGTGATCGCCAAGGTGCGTCATTCGACGCAAGGCGTCGCACTGATTTCGCCGCCACCGCATCACGATATTTATTCAATCGAAGACCTGGCTCAGCTTATTTTTGATCTGAAAAATACCAATCCCCGCGCCGACATTTCGGTCAAGCTGGTATCTGAAGTTGGCGTCGGCACCGTCGCCGCTGGCGTTACCAAAGCCCGCGCTGACCATATTACGGTTTCAGGCTTTGATGGCGGCACCGGCGCATCGCCCCTGACCTCGATCAAACATGCCGGCAGCCCCTGGGAACTTGGCCTCTCTGAAACCCACCAGACTTTGGTCCTCAACGACCTGCGTGGCCGGGTTGCGTTGCAGGTCGAYGGTGGCCTCAGAACCGGGCGCGACGTGGTAATCGGCGCWTTGCTCGGSGCTGAYGAGTTTGGCTTTGCCACCGCGCCGCTGATCGCGCTGGGCTGTATCATGATGCGGAAATGCCACCTCAACACCTGCCCTGTTGGCGTCGCGACGCAAGACCCTGTTCTGCGCAAGCGCTTCAAGGGTATGCCGGAACATGTCATCAATTATTTCTTCTTCCTGGCTGAAGAAATTCGTGAGCTGATGGCATCAATGGGCTTTCGTACTTTCAACGAGTTGATCGGACGCACCGATTTGCTCGACAAACGGGCTCTGGTCGATCATGCCAAATCCGAAGGTCTGGATTTTTCCAGATTATTCCACAAGCCCGAAGTCGGACCGGAAGTCGCGATCTACCATACCAGCACGCAGGATCACCCGATCCACGACATCATCGACCGCAAGCTGATCACGCAAGCAGCCGCGGCGCTGGATCATGGCGAACCGGTCACGATCAACATGCCGATTGCCAATACCGACCGCACCACCGGCGCGATGTTGTCCGGGGAAATAGCATTGCGATACGGCCATGCAGGATTGCCCGATGGCACCATCAATGTGAATTTTGAAGGCACAGCCGGTCAGAGTTTTGGGGCGTTTGTCGCCGCCGGGGTGACGCTCGATCTGGTTGGTGAAGCCAACGATTATGTGGGCAAGGGCTTGTCCGGCGGACGGCTGATTGTTCGCCCGAGTGACAAATCCAGCATCATCCCGGAAGAATCCATCATTGTCGGTAACACCGTTCTCTATGGCGCCATCAACGGTGAATGCTATTTCAACGGCATTGCCGGCGAGCGCTTTGCCGTGCGCAATTCAGGCGCGTCTGCTGTCGTCGAAGGCACCGGTGACCATGGTTGCGAATATATGACCGGCGGGGTTGTTGTGGTGATCGGCCAGACCGGTCGGAATTTTGCCGCTGGCATGTCTGGCGGCATCGCCTATGTGCTCGATGAAGCCGGGGATTTCACCACCCGCTGCAATCTTTCCATGGTGGAACTTGAGCCGGTTGAAGAAGAAGACGAATTGCTCGAGCGTCATCATCACAGTGGCGGCGATCTGGAATCAAAAGGCCGGGTCGATATTTCAGGCGACATGACCCGCTTTGATGAAGAACGCTTGCGCCAGTTTATCGAAAGTCATCTCCGCTATACCGGATCTGGAAAAGCCAAACGGATCCTGGATAATTGGGATGAGTATCGTCCAAAATTTGTAAAGATCATGCCCGTTGAATATCGTCGGGCGCTTCGCGAAATGGCGGAAGCACGCCAAGGCGTTGCAGCGGAATAAGGAATGGATATGGGTAAAGTTACCGGATTTCTGGAAATAGACCGTCGCGCGCGCAAGAACCAAACCGCAAGCGACCGCATCCGCCATTATCGCGAATTTCTCCTGCCCCTGTCTGATCAGGATACCCGGGAGCAAGCCGCGCGTTGCATGGATTGCGGTATCCCGTTTTGCCATGGGCCATCGGGTTGCCCGGTTCATAACCAAATTCCGGACTGGAACGATCTCGTCTATAACGGCGATTGGGAAATTGCCTCCCGGAACCTGCATTCAACCAACAATTTCCCGGAATTTACCGGTCGCATCTGCCCGGCCCCGTGCGAAGAAGCCTGCACGCTGAATATCGAAGACAGCCCGGTTTCGATCAAAAATATCGAACAGGCCATTGCCGACAAGGCATGGGAAAATGGCTGGATTTCTCCAGAACCCCCAAGCAACAGCACGGGCAAAAAAATTGCCATTGTCGGATCTGGCCCAGCCGGTCTGGCAGCCGCACAACAATTAACGCGCGTCGGTCACGAGGTCCATATTTTTGAAAAAAACGCGCGCGCGGGTGGATTGATGCGCTATGGCATCCCGGATTTCAAACTGGAAAAACATCTAGTTTCGCGCCGCATCGAGCAGATGGAAGCCGAAGGCACCATCTTCCATTACGACAGCCATATTGGCCAGGACATCGAGGTTTCCGACCTTGTGGATGGCCATGATGCGGTCCTGCTGGCGGGCGGGTCCGAGTATCCGCGCGATCTGCCAATCGATGGACGCGAATTGAACGGCATCCATTTTGCGATGGATTATCTGCCCCAGCAAAATCGCCGTAATGCTGGCGAACAATTGGGCAATGTTGAACCAATCCATGCCGGCGGTAAACATGTGGTCGTCATTGGCGGCGGTGATACAGGCTCCGATTGTATCGGTACTGCAATCCGCCAGGGTTCGATCTCTGTGACCCAACTTGAAATCATGCCAATGCCGCCGGTCAAAGAAGACAAGGATTTGGTGTGGCCCCACTGGCCGCTAAAATTGCGCACATCTTCAAGCCAGGCCGAAGGCGCGGACCGCGAATGGAGCGTGTTGACCGAATGTTTTTCGGGTAAAAATGGACATGTGGAGCAGTTGCAATGCGTGCGTGTGGATGARAAATTCAAACCCCTTAAAGGGTCAGCCTTCGATTTGCGGGCAGACCTTGTCTTGATCGCCATGGGCTTTGTTCATCCCGTTTATGACGGTATGATTGCCGATCTTGGGGCGGAACTTGATGGCCGCAAAAATGTCCAAGCCAACGACATGGATTACAAAACATCTGTCGACAAAGTTTTCGTCGCTGGCGATATGCGGCGCGGGCAATCGCTTATTGTCTGGGCCATCCGCGAGGGCCGCCAGGCCGCCCGCGCAATCGACGCCTGGTTGATGGACGGCGAAACAATCCTGCCGCGTTAAAGCGGCGGGGTATTTTCTGTCCCGGCGACATTTTCAGGCGGCGGCCATGAAAAATCATCCGCACGCCCGGCAAGCGGCGTTGGGCTTGTGCCTAAACCAGCCAGCCGTGATCCGCCGCCGGTGTCATTTCGCGTATTATTTTCACTTCGCCCGCCAGACAGTATGGCAATACCGTCTCCAAGCGTCGGGCTGGTCAACGACATTTCCACGCCGAGCATATCGCGTGGCCGTTCATCTGGCGGCAAGGTCGGCACCCCGGCAATTTCAATATTTGGAGCCCCACCACGACCACCAAGACGCGGGCGCAATTCCTGTTCGACAAAATAGGCCAGTTTGAGATTACCCTGAGTTGTTAGATGAATACCGTTATCGTTCCGCATCCGGCGCACGCGGCCATTCACATCAGGTCCACTGGAATTGTACCGGCCCTCGACGTCGGCAAACCGGTTCCAGCTTTCAATAAAAGTTGCGCCAACCCGGTTGGATTGTTGCTGGAATAAATCATTCAAAAAAGAAATATCCTGTCCGTAAGCGGCACGGCGCATAATCGGCATCCCGACCCAGAAAATCGGGATATTACGGGCGGCAACTGTATCCAGAAGATGCTGCACCCGGGCTTCATAAACCCCAAGCCATTTCTGGGTACGAAATTCAGCAGCCTCGGTTCCAAGAATATCCTGCCGGTCGTTGGACCCTATCATGATGACAAAGGCGGCCGGGYTTTCTTCTGCAAGAATGGTGGGAAGGGCARCMGCCCAATCAAAAAAATCATACCGGACAATGCCGGAACTGCCCGTTGCCCGGTTTGAGACAACAATATCCGGGYTGGCGGCAAATAGCGTTTCCAACCCTTTTGCCAATCCGATTGCCATAGCATCGCCAATGACGACAATACGGCGTGCGTTTTCAACCTTGTCRGCAGGCACAGGTGGTGCCGACGCCAAACCAATATTGCCAGACGACACAGATGGCGCACGTCGCCTGGAGCGAACGCCKGAGCGCCCWATATCTGCAGGYGGACGGGTCCTGTTCCTGCGCGTGCTTGGRCGCCCGAACAATAATTCGAAGAAACCCTGGACTTCAACAATATCAGATTCAATTGGCGGTTCCGGTTGGGCGAAAGGGCCAGCCAATACTGCACCAATACCRCCCATCATGCTGAGGAACATGAAGACAAACAGGACAACAATATGCTGCCGTTTCAATTTGATTTTTGATCCAGAAAAATACATCGCAAACCCGGATAGCTTTCAATACGCCGCTTGCCAAGACCTAATTCAAAATCACGGCCTGAATTGGGCAGATSGCGGCYAAAWTTATTYYKGACAGGTGAAGCCGAGCCATCCAGACTGATCGCCGTCCGTATCGCCTGACTCGGTTTGCGCCAGCTTGAAAATCATGCAATTCGCTTCGTCCCACGATAAAAATTGCCATTGTTCAATCGTCTCTCTGGTCATGGCAACCGGTCGGTCCATTTCAAATTTGATCATACGATCGTGCCAGCTTTGCGAATATTCAACAATCCGATCTTCGATGTTTCCGGGCGGCAATCCTCTGGCTTCCTGGACCAACAGGTTTGACAGAAAGACAAACATAACCAAACCGGCAAGGCACARTCCGCCAAGCAAAGTTTGTGCAGTGCGCGGCGACCGGGCTTCAGGTGCCCCCACCACRTGGCGAACATCAAAACCCTCAAAATCGTATTCGTGATCTAGTTTAGACATGTTTTCTGCATCGCCCTAAAACTGGAAATAGATGAACGGCGCGACCCCTTCGGGTGATACCGCCTTAATCAAGACAAGCCCTGCGCCAAACACCAGGCCAGTAATGATCATGCCGGATTTTGCCAACACRCTCCCGAATAATTCAGGRAGATTGCGGGGCATGAAATGCATCGCCAGCGACAAGACCACAAGCGCTGTCAAAAACGGTGTCGCGACCATTGCCGGGATTTCCCAATTCTGGAGGCCATCGAAATAGGCCCCGGCGCTTTCAAGGTCTTGGGAGCGGAACAAGACCCAGCCAATACAAACCAGATTGAAAGTRATRAYYACRCCGATTGTTCCAGCRATAAARCGGTTSCYCCAWTCRGCAATYGCRAGAATGCCRSCMACRCCGCCGGWRCCAAAATCCTGRCTTYTTTCYGYCCYGGGTTTCWRCCCYCGCCASGYCCGGTTSATCACCARCARGAYMCCGTGGAACAGYCCCCAYAGAATRAARTTCCAGGCCGCRCCATGCCAGATGCCGCCAAGGAACATGGTGATGATCAAATTGCGCGATGTTTTGAACCACCCGTTCCAGCTCCCGCCGAGCGGGATGAACAGATAATCGCGCAACCATGTGGAAAGTGAAATGTGCCAGCGTCGCCAAAAATCAATTAGCGACGTTGCCCGGTATGGCTGATCGAAATTTTTTACAAACCGGTAGCCAAGCAGCGCCGCTGTCCCGATGGCGATATCGCTATAACCTGAAAAATCACAATAAATTTGAACCGCATAGGCGTAAACACCAAGCAGAAGGTCGAACCCKCCATAAGACCAGGGATCGGCGAAAACCTGATCRACAATRCCYTCCGACAAATGATGYGCGATCACCATTTTCTTGAACAACCCGAACAAGATCAGGCTGATGCCAAAGCCGGCAATTTTAACATCAAGCACCGGTTCGCGCCGAAGCTGGGGCAGAAAATGTGCTGCACGTACAATCGGCCCGGCCACCAATTGGGGGAAGAAAGAGATATAGAGAAACAAATCAACCGGCTGCGATACCGGCGATACATCGCGGCGATACACATCCACAATGTAGGAAATTCCCTGGAASGTGAAAAACGAAATGCCCACCGGCAAGATGATTTCCAGGAACGGCAGATCGCGTTCAATCCCGAGATTGAACAAAATTTCCCCAAGGCTTTCGAGGAAAAATCCGTAATATTTGAAAAATGCTAAAACCAGTAAATTAAGCACCACGCCGACCGCGACAATGCGTTTTCGCCCCCGCGTTTCGCTCTCAAGCGATAACGCCAGCCCGGCCCAGWAATTGATCAGCGAGCCGCCCGCAAGCAGCAGCATGAAGCGCCAATCCCAATAGCCGTAGAAAAAGTAGCTGGCACCGAGCAAAAATATTTTGCGACCGCCAATCGACCCAGACAAAGCCCAGCTGGCGGCAAATACCACCAGGAAAAAAATCGCAAAATCGAGGGTCGGAAAAAGCATACTGGTCCGGTGTCCGTGTCAATCTGAAACAGGTACCCGTAAAACGTGCAATTGCCGGGCCAATTTCCGGAAATCAGAACCAAATTTTGACTGAGCGCTAGTTGGCGCGGGACAATGCAGCATACCGGTCATAAGGCAAAGATGCGGTATTTTCCCGATCCGGGCGCCATTCCGGGATCGGCGGCAATGTATCCATCCCATTATTCAAGACWGAATCCCCGGCGATATTTTGCATATCAGCGCGCAGCAAACGCTCAACAATATGGGCCAATCGGCGATCCCCGGGACCCGTAAAATGAATTCCATCATCCATCCGCAAACGGCGTGTACGACCAAAAACATCTGGCCCATAGGCATCGTAATGGCCCTGATCGTCTGCAAATTCTTCCCAGGTTTCAACGAATTTTACGTTAAACCGCGCCGCACTTTCGCGCACTATTTGGTTGATCCGTGCTGCATGGACAGAAAATGATTGCGACCGCATGATCGGCAATCCGACCCAATAGATCGCTGCGCCATGACGGCTCAATTGTGCCATCACTTGATCTACCCGGCTCTCATATTCCTGCATCCATTCAGGCGACCCGACAACAAAATGGCCGTTACCGGCGCGAATAGCCTGCTTGTCGTTGGTCCCAAACAACACCACGGCAATCTGGATCGGCTCTTCATGCCTTAGAATTTGCTCAAGCTCTTTGGGCCAATCATAATAATCGTCGCGCACTAACCCKGTGGATACGCGAGACCGGCGCTCGATGCGAATATTTGTCTCCCCCCGGAATGCTTCATTCAACCCGCGCCAAACGCCATTTCCCAGAGAATCGCCAATGACAACAAGCCGGTATTTRCCCTGATCGGGTACGGCCGGAATATAGCTGCTGGTATTGGAAGCCTGGGCACCATTTTCAAGCGCCCTAACTGGCGGGCTGACAAACATAAACGCAGCCACAAGCAAACAAGCAAACACGGCATTCCATGACAGGGCATTTCGCTGAAAAATTTCAGTTACCCAACGCGACAACATATACGTAAATCCTCACAGAAAATTTTGGCTAAAAATAATACCAATGCCGGACTATGCCGATCCGGTATGATTAACTGAAGGTAAAACCATATTTATCATGAACACACAATAGCATCGTGCGCTGATATTCAGGGGGTGTAGGACGCCTCCAGACGGGTCAGGACTTGAGCCTGTTGAGCAACGGGACGCTCGGATAGCCATCTGGAATGAGACCAACAGACGTTTGATATCGTCTTATCCCGGCTCTCGTTTGCGGTCCAATCACACCATCAGCTGTTCCAACCGAAAATCCAGCCCGGTTCAGCATGTTTTGCAATTCGACTTTCTGACTGTTCGTCAACGGCAATACATGTACCGGCCAGGCCATTGAAAACCCGCCCGCGCCACGCAACCGGTCTGAGAGATGCCCAACCGAGAGCGCATACGCCGTGGCATTATTGTAGCGCAATATGGCACGGAAATTCCGCAATGTCAGAAATGCCGGACCAGCAGCACCTGAYGGCAGGATYAGATCAGCTTCGTCGYCTGGATGAAGCAGCGCAGCCCCGCCTGGCAACCGCAATCCAAGCYGCTGCCATTGCGATACCGATCGCCTGGCCCCRCCAATCACTGAATAATCAAAATTCTGAGGAACAATAACCTCATAGCCCCAAGGCCGATCCGGTTGCCATCCTGAAACCCGCAGATAATTGGCGGTTGAGCCGAGTGCATCTGCGATTGTGAGCCAAATATCGCGACGTCCGTCGCCATCAAAATCCACAGCATAGGCATTGTAAGTTGTTGGGATAAACTGGGTATGCCCCATGGCACCAGCCCACGACCCGGTCATTAAATCCGGCGTGATGTCGCGGCGTTCAAGGAYTTGCAAAGCGGCCAATAATTGCCGCCTGCCAAACCGCTGACGTCTGCCCTGGTAGCCAAGGGTCGCAAGCGCCTGAATAACATTTTTGTCGCCAAGATGCCCGCCATAATTGGATTCCATACCCCAAATGGCCATCACAACATGACGATCAACACCATAAACCGCTTCAATGGCATTGAGCAAATTATCAAATTCAAAGCTTCTTTCCCGACCCGTCGCAACCCTCTGATCGGAAACGGCACGTTCCATATATTGCCAGATCGGGCGCACAAATTCGGGCTGGTTCCCCGCCGCCTGATGAATGGTTTCATCTGGCCGGACACCGCGAAAAGCTGTGTCAAAAGTTGCCCGTGATACGCCTAGCGCCCGGGCTTCAGGCCATAATTGCGTCACCCACCGGTCAAACCCGTCGGCCTGTGCATGGCCTGCCATAGAGCCCACCAAAAATACGGACACAATTCCGATCGCCAGCCACCGTTTCGGGGCGCGGCAAKTCAAAAATCTGCTCTGCCGGTTCATCTCTGCAACCTCAAACCTAGAAGGAAAATATTTGCGTCATAGTCAACGCCCGGGTCAGTCGATTCAAATTCRTAATGACTATAAGACCCAGTGATGGCGACATTGCGATTAAGCAAATAAGTTACGCCAAATGTTGCGGTCGTATCTGTTTCAACCGGACCGGCGGCGATAAATTCGTCCCGTCCGTATTCAAGGCTTGCGGTTAATTCCACATTGCGACGAAGCGCATGGTTGACCTCAATAGTGATATCGCGACCAACCTCGCCTGATGATCCTGCAAGCACRGTTTCCCCAATATTGGAGCTGACAACAAGAACAATATTCGTGAGCTGGGTCACAAACCAGGTCAGATCAGCGGCATAGATAAAGTCTTCAATATCTGCAAATACTGCATCGTCAGGCGTCTGGACCTGATACCCGATTGAAACTGATCCGCGTAATTTATCACTTATTTCAACCGTTGCGCCGGTCGAGATAGCATACCCGTCAGACCCCCGCAGAAATCCATTGGCATCAATTGGTCGGTCAAAATCCCGGCGGTTGCTGGATACTTCGCCATAAACGCTAAGTCGTGGCGAAACTTCATATGCAAGCCGCAAGGCAAATTCTGTTTCGCGATAATCCGCCACTTCATCTTCGACAACCGAACCCAATGACACTGCGCCGCGATTGCCATAGTCAAAATCATCAATTGCCCCACGCACAGACGCCGTCAGGCGATTGAACCGATGGGAAAGTTCAACCTCAGCGCTATAGACCCGATCATCAATTTCATCTTCGGTCTCAAACTCATACCCTACCCCAACCGCCAATTGGGTCTCTCTTAGAATATCTAAGACAAGCAGGGCTTCGGCATCAAAGTCGCCATCGTCTTCGTTGGAAACATCACTGAAAGTTGTATAGCCACCGCGCAGGACCATCGTCAGGGAATGACTGCTCCAATCTGATTGCGCCGTGACCTGCCCTTCAATGGCAGTGAACGATGAGCTTGCGCCGCCAGCCACCCCGGCAGCATTGTCATTGTAGCCAGCAAAGACCTCAATTTCAGGCAGGAACAGAAAACTGCCGGCCCTCAACCCAAGCGGCGCAAAAGGATCATCGTCAGCTTGCTGCGCAGCAGCGGGCGACAGCGCACAAAGCGACCATGTCGCTGCAAAACAAACTGCACTAACTGTCTTTTTGAATTTGCGCAATCTAGCTATCTTAATCANCATGACTTGGACCGCGCCCCGATCACTCCCGATCGAAAACCGCGTTCCGGTTAACCTGTTCATGTAAAAATATGTGATTTAGGGTTAATACCGCGTATACCTACCCAAAATGAGTGCCATCGGCGAAATTCCCGCCAGGAGATATTTGCACCTATGCGCCCACCAAAATTGACGATTATTGACAAAGACACAGATGGTCCGGAGATCAGCGCACCAGTTGCGTCAGGTATCCGCACACTTGAAGTGGAGGCCGAAGGTCTCCGCGCCCTTCAAACGGCCTTACACGGCGATCTGGGCGAAGTATTCACCCAAACCGTTGAAGCGATTCGCGCAGTCAAAGGCCSGGTAGTTGTAACCGGCATGGGCAAAAGCGGTCATGTGGGCACCAAGATCGCGGCTACTTTGGCATCCACCGGGACGCCAACTTTCTTCGTTCATCCAAGCGAAGCCGGGCATGGCGATTTGGGAATGATCACCCATCACGACATAGTTCTTGCTCTGTCATGGTCGGGTGAAACTGCCGAACTCGCCAATATCATTGATTTTTCCAGGCGCTATGGTGTCCCGCTAGTGGGCATTTCATCAAACGCCGAGAGCACACTGGCCAAGGCTGCCAATATCGCCATCACCCTGCCAATGGTYCGCGAAGCYTGYCCCCACAATCTGGCRCCRACCACATCATCCCTGATGCAGATGGCGCTGGGWGATGCRCTGGCAATTGCBCTGCTTGAGAGCCGGGGATTTACCGCSAGTGATTTCAARGCCTTCCATCCAGGYGGCAAACTTGGTGCYCAATTRACCCATGTGGAAGAGATCATGCATTCCGGCGGGCGCTTGCCATTRGCCTCGGCCGATACCCCGATGTCAGAGGCTTTGCTGGTCATGACAGAACGTAGTTTTGGCTGTCTTGGCGTTACCGACCCGGATGGCAAACTTGTCGGCATTATTACAGACGGTGATTTGCGCCGGAATATGAACCAGGGTTTGCTGGAGCAATCCGCCAGCGATATCATGACCCAGTCACCGAAAACCGTCGCACCCGATACCCTGGTTAGCGCCACACTGGAGATTTTGACCAGCATGTCGATCACGGCATTGTTTGTGGTTGATGAAGGGCGACCGGTTGGCATCGTCCATATCCATGATCTATTGAGGATCGGGGCTGCCTGATTGTTCTTTAGCCTCGACCCAGGGTTCAGGGCGGAATGAGACGATGGCAGGTTCGGAAAATAGCGACAATTCAGAATCCGACCATAGAGTCTTCGACCTTGTGGTCATTGGCGGCGGCATCAATGGCGCCGCTGTTGCCCGCGACGCCGTTGGTCGCGGCATGCGCGTGGCGCTTTTCGAGCGTGGCGATTATGCCGGACAAACTTCATCCAGCTCTTCAAAATTAATTCATGGTGGCCTCAGATATCTGGAAAGCTATGAATTTTCACTTGTGAGCAGTTCCCTGAAAGAACGCGATGCCATGATGTCGCTCGCGCCTCATCTGGTGAAACCTGTCAGGTTTTTGGTCCCGGTCTACGCCCATAGCCAACGACCATGGTGGTTATTGCGGCTTGGGTTGTATCTTTATGATTTTCTGGCTTCAAGCCGCAAAATTGCGCGCAGCGGATCATTGTCCAAGGCTGAAATTGAAGCGATCCCGCATCTCAGGAAATGCGGCCTGAAAGCGGTGATGCATTATGTCGATTGTCAGGTCGATGATGCGCGCCTGGTTATATCCACCCTGCTGGACGCCCGAGCACGCGGTGCCAGTATCAACAGCCATCATGAGGTAACCGGGATTGATCCATTACCCGACGGGTACCGGGTGACGGTTCAAAACGATGCGGGCACACGCGAAATAGATACCCGCTTTGTGGTCAATACCGCAGGCCCTTTCGCCAACGAACTTCTCGACCGGGTGTCCAGCTCGTTGCCTAAAAAAGACCTTCGCCTGGTACGCGGGTCGCACCTCCTGTTCAAAATGCCCGACCCGGCACTGACAACAGCATTCACCCTCCAGAACGATGATGGCCGCGTGATTTTTGTTATCCCGTGGCAGGAAGGTCGCTTCATCATGGTAGGGACCACCGACGCGCTCCAGGAAGGCAACCCGGCCGACCCGGATTGTTCTAATGAAGAGCGCRACTATCTGCTCGCCGCCTTCAACAGATATTTTGAATATCAGGGGCAGGCGGCGACAATTGACGATATTGTCTGGTCGTGGGCTGGCGTCCGGCCATTGGTCGATGATGGTGCCGATGATCCAAGCAAAGTGACGCGCAGTGTGAGGATCATAAAAACCCGGCAAGGCAAGGGCGGGTTCATTACAGTATATGGCGGCAAACTGACCACCCATCGTCTGCTTGGCTTGAAGGTGATGAAAAAACTGAAATCGTTAGGCGCGAAGCTCGGCGCACCCTGGACCAGTAAAGCTCCGGTAACTGGTGGTGGCCTGGATCGCAATGCTCTTAAAGAGCTTGCAGAGAATGGCCCCAACATCCTTGCGCCCGCGATCCGCCACCGGATGGTTTTTACCTATGGTGACGTCGCTGCAAAGATGTTTGAGGACGTCGCCAGCAACCCCGCCTGCGCTGGCGAAATCGCACCCGGTATTCCAGAAATTGAATTGCGCCACGCACGGGATTTTGAGGATGCAATTACAGCAGAGGATTTTCTCTACCGGCGGACAAAGCTGTTTCTGACCCTCGATAGCAAAGGGGTTGCGGCAATTGAAAAATGGTTTTCTTCGTAAAAAATCAATTTTTTTGGCAGTCCCTTCGTTCCAAATTTATTCAGGTTTCATTTACCATGTTGTTTAGCGAACAATTAGAGAAGCTTCGCTAATATTTCCCACTAATAGACCCCAATATGCCGGGTGTGGGCCCGCGTGTTGGAACAAATTTTAAGTGGGGACGACATGGATATTGCAACAATTGGCGGAATGATCGTTGGAATAGCCGTTGTTCTCGCTGCCATTCTGGTCAGTGGAGATATCACGACATTTGCCGATACCCCATCTGCTCTTATCGTTATTGGMGGCGGTTTTGCGGCTACATTCATCAGGTTTCCTCTGTCGGTTGTTTTCTCTGCCCTTCTTTTGGGCGCCAAAACAGCCTTCACCCACAAGAAGACGAGCCCGCGCGACACCATCATTGAAATCACAAAGCTTGCCGAAACTGTACGCAAGAACGGCCCGCTCGGTCTTGAAGGTGTTGAAATTGACGACCCTTTCCTCTCCAAGGGCGTACAATATATAGCCGACGGCTATGATGGTCCGTTCATTCTTGAAAGCCTGGAACGCGAACGAGACCTCAGCCTGGAGCGGCTTGAAGATGGACAGCGGGTATTTAAGGCGATTGGTGATGCGGCACCAGCTTTTGGCATGATCGGAACCCTGATCGGCCTGGTGCAGATGCTGGCAAACATGGAAGACCCTTCCACGATTGGCCCGGCCATGGCGATCGCCCTCCTGACAACCCTTTATGGCGCCCTGCTCGCCAACCTGATTGCCTTGCCGATTGCCGACAAGCTTGGTCTCAAAATGAAATTCATGGAAATCAACAGCACATTGGCGATCGACGGCATTATGCAGATCCGCGAAAACAAGAGCCCGAACCTGATCCGCGAATTGCTGGTCGCCTATCTGCCAGAAAAAATGCGGGCTGATCTGGCGGAAGCCGCTTAAGCCGGCAGAGGATTTATCTCATGGCGAAGAAAAAGGCAGCAGGCGGATCTAATATCCCGGAATGGCTGGTCACATTTGCTGACCTGATGTCCATTCTTGTGGCCTTTTTTGTACTGCTGATTTCCTTCTCGATCCAGGACGATGAGAAAATGCAGGTCGTCGCTGGCTCTGTGCGTGAAGCCTTTGGGGTCCGCGATGAATCCCGCAAAGCCGGCATGATCGAAATTGAAGGGGCGCCGGTCAGACGATTTGCACGYCAGGTCGAAGCTGAAGARCGCCCGGAAGATACGGATTTCGAYACKGARCGAAAYGACGAGGCCCGCCAGCAAGGGCCGGAAGCCAATACGCATGATTTTGAACTCGCTGAAGTTACCGAAATGCGTCAATTTGCATCGACCGCAGCTTCGCTTCGCCAGGCCTGGAGCGAAATGCCAGAAATTATAAATGCGACAGACCAGATTTTGATGGAAGAAACGCCCGATGGGTTGAATATCCAGTTGCTTGATCAGGAAGGCCGTTCCATGTTCGAGCCCGGTCAGGTTCACCTGCGCTCGGTTACCCGGCGCATTCTTGAAGCTATGGCCCCTACTCTGCGTAGATTGCCAAACAGGCTCAAAATTTCAGGACATACAGATTCGTCCAGACTTTATGACCGTCCCGGTTTCACCCAATGGGAATTATCCGCCGCGCGCGCCAATTCAGCCCGCGCTGTTCTGGCCGAAAACGGTCTCAACCATGACCGTTTCTTCTCGGTCGTTGGCAAAGCAGATACTGAGCCGTTATTTCCAGACAATACARCGCTTGCCGCCAACCGGCGCATATCGATTTTGATTATGTCGGAAGCGCCCCCTATCCCGTTGACCCACCGTCCCTGATGGAACGGAAATTTAGGCGCTAATCTGTGAGTTCTATGTGGAGTGTTGTTCCTTCAGAACCCACGACCTTCACATTCGCGCCCTTTGGAGCATTATCCCCGCGCACCAGCCAGACAGTGTCGCCAACCTTGATCTTGCCTCTGCCATTTTCTATGGCTTCTTCAAGGCGGTATATACGCCCTTCCAGACGGGCAGCCCGCCGGTTTAACTGGCGACCATTGGGATCACCACCCGGTTTGAACCAGAGCCTGGATGCCACCAGCAATAGAATTGCCAGCACCGCAAAAATAGATACCTGGACCTGCCAAGACCATGTGGCAAAAAACATGATCAGGCCGACAATCGCAGCAGCGGCTCCAAGCCACAGGAAGAAGAAGGATGCCGACAGCATTTCAAGCACCAGCAGGATGCCGGCCAGTACCCACCAATTC
Organism: Hyphomicrobiales bacterium; assembly: GCA_016764455.1. GTDB lineage: Bacteria > Pseudomonadota > Alphaproteobacteria > Rhizobiales > NORP267 > NORP267. The sequence goes on from JAESRU010000142.1 coordinate 21,994, forward strand.
CAAACGCCCAAGCCGTCAATGATAGAAGCAAGTGAACTCACAATTTAGCCCCTATTCGCCTGGCCACGGACTGGCACCATTGTTGCCGGAACTTGGAACCGAACTCTTGCTGCTTTTTGCGCTACGCGAGGATGATTTGGCGCTGCTCGAAGATGATTTAGTGCTCCGCCCGCTTGAGGGCTGCGCGCCGCCTCCGCCGCTATCATCACTAAAAGCACTCTTGGTGAGATCGGCAATCCCGCTAATCGCCCCGATGACGGATGCCGCTTCAATTGGCATCATCAATACTTTCTGGTTTGGTGCAGACGCCAACGCCTGCAAGGCATCAATGTATTTCTGCGCAACAAAATAATTCAGCGCCTGAACGCTGCCGTTTGCAACCGCTTCACTCACAACCGTGGTTGCGTTGGCTTCGGCCTGGGCTTCACGTTCCCGCGCTTCGGCATCCCGGAAGGCTGCTTCCTTGCGGCCTTCGGCTTCCAGCATGATGGCCTGTTTATGGCCTTCGGCTTTCAGAATTTCAGATTGCCGCATGCCTTCAGATTCAAGGATCGATGCGCGTTTTTCACGCTCGGCCTTCATTTGGCGCGCCATCGCTTGAACCAAATCCTGTGGCGGGTTGATGTCCTTGATCTCGATCCGGGTTACTTTTACGCCCCACGGCTCGGTCGCATTGTCGACAACGGTCAACAGCCGGTGATTGATCTCATCACGTTGAGACAGCAATTGGTCCAGATCAAGCGACCCCATCACTGTACGGATATTTGTCATGGTCAGGTTGAGGATCGCGTTTTCCAGATTGTTGACTTCATAAGCAGCCAAAGGCGCATCAAGTATCTGGAAAAAAGTCACGCCATCCGCCGTCACCGTGGCATTGTCCTTGGTGATCACTTCCTGGCTCGGCACATTGAGCACCCGCTCCATCATGTTGAGCTTGCGCCCGATCCGGTCAATCAATGGCACGATGAAATGCAACCCCGGCTGAAGCGTGCGCGTATAGCGACCAAATCGCTCAACCGTGTAATTGTAACCCTGTCGCACAGTCTTCACCGAAGAAACCACGATGATGATTGCCAGTACAATCAACACGAGGGCAAAAATATCAAAGCCGCCAATCATAGCTATCCTCCAAGTTAAAATTTGTCTGTGAGCAGATTAGGCGCATTTGTTTCGAAAAGGAACCGCTGCAAAAACGAATATCGGGGATTTAACCAATCCAGCCAGACAATTCCTGATCTGAGATATGGGATATAACCGCCATCCCCTCTTCGCTATCGTTCAGGCAGGGCAAAGCTGCAAAATTCTGTCCACCATGGGACTTGAAAATATCAGCGTTCAGGATGGCAAGTTCTTCCAATGTCTCCAGACAATCGGAGACGAAACCTGGCGCGACTATTGCCAGATTTTTCACACCCTCTTTGGCCAGCGCACGAACTGCCTCGTCAGTATACGGCTGCACCCATTCCTGTTTGCCAAATCGCGACTGAAACGCCAGACGCAAACGATCCCCAAGCCCGGTTGCCTGGCGCAAAGCCTCCACTGTTGCTTCGCATTGGCGTTTATACGGGTCACCTTTTTCAACGTAAGAAACCGGCAAGCCATGAAACGACGCGATTACAATTTCCGGCTCAAACGCGAGCGCCGCGATGGAACGCGTAATGGATTTGGCCAACGCGTCGATATAGGCATGATC
>JAESRU010000013.1 GCA_016764455.1 Hyphomicrobiales bacterium
GGGGCATGTCGCGGCGCTGCGCTTCTGYTTCGCGCCATGCTGMTAATTCCATCATTACAGCGATTTGCATGGGTTTTTTCACGCGAAACTTTAGCCGCTTCCAGGCATCTTCCGGATGCGCTTCGTAGGTTGCCGGGTTGATCAGGATGGCCATTTCTTCCGCCACCCATTCGGCGCGGCCCGTAGATTCCATCTCGCTGGAGAGTATTTCATAAACCCCGCGCAAATGCGTCACGTCACCAAGTGCATATTCCAATTGTGCGTCGGTGAGCGGACGGCGGGTCCAGTCGGTGAACCGATGCGATTTATCGATTTCGACGCCAATGGTTTTACGCACCAGCGCGTCATAACTGACAGAATCTCCGTATCCCAGAACCATCGCCGCCACTTGGGAATCGAACAACGGTGTCGGGATAATCCCGGCCTGATGGTGGATGATTTCCACGTCTTGGCGGGCGGCGTGAAACACCTTCATGATCTTCTCATTGGCCATGAGGTCGTAAAACGGGCGCAAATCGAGGCCTTCGGCCAGCGTGTCCACCATAAAACTCGCGTCGGTCGATGCCATCTGGATCAGGCAGAGTTTTGACCAGAAGGTGGTTTCYCGCTGAAATTCRGTRTCGACGGTGACATAAGTGGCGTTSGCGAATGAATCGAYCGCWGCCTGGAGYGATTCTGTATCKGTAATTGGTTCCATGGCGTTGCTATAGCGGACTARAATCTGTTTGTCGCGAATTGCTATTTATTTCCCAACCTTACAATCGCAAGCCCGTGAAGACATGAAAGATTTGCATTTGTTCTGGTATGTATGTTGATGTTGCAATTGTGGGCTAAATCTGAGGAGACAGGTTATGTCGAATTCAATTTTTATCGCAAAACTCATGGGCCCGATGATGTTGGTCGCCGGGATCACATATTTAATGAACATTGAACGGCTCAAGGCGATGGGCCGGGAAATTATGGAAAGCCCAGGGTTGCTTCTTGTGGTTGGCTTTTTGACGCTTCTGCTCGGACTGGTCCTCGTCAACACCCACAATGTCTGGGTCGCGGACTGGCCGGTCATCATCACATTATTCGGTTGGATGGCATTGGTGTCCGGGACAATGAGAACGATGTTTCCGACCCAAATGGTCTCCATTGGAACCTCAATGATCAACAATAATCTGTTGCTCAGGAGCGTGAGTGTTCTCCAGATTGCGCTTGGGGCGTATCTCTGTTGGGAAGCTTATTTGGTGTAGATTTGAGACACCGAAAAGTCCTGTTGCCAAAAAATCCCGATCTGCCTTGACAAACCGGGGCCTGCATGCGCTTTTCCGCCGCAAAGAATGTGCTGCCTGATCCTCACTGAATCAGGTATTACACGAGTGACAACAACGATTTTCCCGAGGTAATTAAGCGATGCATCGCTACCGAAGCCACAATTGCGGCGCGCTCCGCAAATCCGATGTCGGCACTGAAATCAAGCTCTCAGGTTGGGTCCACAGGGTCCGCGACCATGGTGGGCTGTTATTCATCGATCTGCGCGACCATTACGGCATTACCCAATGTGTAATTGATCCGGATTCTCCGGTCTTCAATCTGGCAGAAACTGTCCGGTCGGAATGGGTGCTGTGCATTGAGGGCGCGGTCAAGGAGCGGACTGGCGACGCGGTCAACAAAAACCTGCCGACGGGCGAGATCGAGATTTTCCTGGAAAAGCTCGAAGTGCTTTCCGAATGTCCAGAATTGCCGTTGCCAGTATTTGGCGAACAGGATTACCCGGAAGATGTCCGCCTCAAATACAGGTTCTTGGATTTGCGTCGCGAACGCATCCACAACAATATTATAAAGCGGGGGCAGATCATATCGTCTATCCGCCAGCGCATGGTTGAGGAAGGTTTCTTTGAATTCCAGACCCCTATCCTGACGGCTTCAAGTCCGGAAGGCGCTCGCGATTTTCTGGTCCCAAGCCGGATGCATCCAGGTAAATTTTATGCCCTGCCGCAAGCCCCGCAGCAATTCAAGCAGCTGACCATGATTGCCGGCTTTGACCGCTACTTCCAGATCGCACCGTGTTTTCGCGACGAAGACGCCCGCGCCGACCGTTCGCCGGGCGAATTCTACCAGCTCGATATCGAAATGAGTTTTGTTGATCAGGAAGACGTGTTCCAGGCGGTTGAGCCTGTGCTGCGTGGCCTGTTTGAAGAATTCGGCGATGGCCAACCGGTCACCCAGAAATTCCCGCGTATTCCCTACGCCGAAGCCATTCAGAAATACGGCAACGACAAGCCGGACCTGCGCAACCCGATTGTCATGGAAGACGTCACGGAGCATTTCCGTGGATCAGGCTTCAAGATTTTTGCGGGGCAGATTGAAAATRACGACAAGGTCCGCGTCTGGGCAATCCCGGCCAAGACCGGTGGGTCACGCGCATTCTGCGACCGGATGAATTCGTGGGCTCAGGGCGAAGGCCAGCCAGGCCTTGGTTATATCTTTTTCCGCGACGGCGAAGGGGCCGGGCCGATYGCCAAGAATATCGGCGAAGAGCGCACCAGCGCCATCCGCAGYCAGTTTGRYCTGGAAGATGGCGAYGCKGTTTTCTTCGTTTGCGGCGATCCRAAAAARTTCGCRTCCTTYGCYGGYGACGCCCGCACRMGKGCYGGTGAAACACTGRACCTKRTTGCMAARGRCMGGTTCGATTTTTGCTGGATTGTTGATTTCCCGATGTTCGAATGGGACGAGCAGGAAGAGAAAGTKGATTTCTCACAYAACCCATTCTCCATGCCGCAAGGTGGGCTGGATGCTCTGGAAARCCAAGACCCGCTCACCATCAATGCCTGGCAATATGACATTGTCTGCAACGGGATTGAATTGTCATCTGGCGCCATCCGGAACCATCGCCCTGAAATCATGAAGAAGGCGTTCGAGATTGCGGGTTACGAAGAGAGTGTACTGGAAGAAAAATTCGGCGGCATGCTGCGGGCTTTGACCTACGGCGCACCTCCCCATGGTGGAATTGCACCTGGTATCGACCGGATTGTGATGATGCTGTGCGGTGAAGAAAACCTGCGCGAAGTGGTCATGTATCCCATGAACCAGCAGGCCGAAGATTTGCTGATGGGAGCACCGTCTGATGTGTCTGCGCGCCAGTTGCGCGATCTGCATAYCCGGCTGAATTTGCCAAAAACTCCAGCTAGCTAAACGCAGACCGGGCTTAATGTCCGGTTTGCTCAAATGCCGGTCTGTTCAAAAGATTGTTGGCGGGTTTTCTTCCAGCCACGGCTGCCACTTGCCACGCGGAAATAGGCCAAAACGCTGTAGATATACCAGCACAGCGTATGGAACATGAAATTGAGCGGTCCGAACAAATAGGACATTAATTTCGAGGTTTGCGGCAATTTCGGTTGAATGAATTTGTGATGCARMGCSAGCAGCATCCAGGAATTTATGAATTCCAGTCCCCACCGGATCGAGATCAGGAATGCCAGATTGAGCAACAGCCCCCAGGCACCTGAAATCACCGCCCAGATGATTCCGATAATCGCGGCCAGCGCCAATGGTGGCGACAGGGCATCGACAAGTTTTGCGGGCAAGGCGAATATTCCAAACCAACCATATCTGTGGTTGAGGATGCAGCCGCGATAAAGCCAGATAGTGCGGATGAAGCCCTGATACCAGCGCGTCCGTTGGCGCAGATAGCTGCCAAGCGTTTCCGGCACCAGCGTATAGCAAAGCGCATCGCGCACGGTGATGATCCGGTAGGCGTTGCCTTTGTCCCGTGAGATTTTGTGCAGGCGGTACGCCATTTCATAGTCTTCGGTGATTGACGTGACATCGAACCCGCCTGCCATTTTCAAAAGGTTCGCCCGAAAGCCGCTAAAGCTACCGGACAAAAGCAATTGCGCTCCGATCCATGACCAGCCGAAACGCCACACAAATCCGGTGGCATATTCCGCCCATTGCAGTCGGGACAATAATGGCCCCGGCATGGGCGCATCCGCATGGCGGAGACGCGCGGTTGCTAACCCGTTTGCCACTTTGATCATGCCGCCAGCTGCCACAATTTCCGGGTTGGTCATGGCGCGGGACATATTTTCGATGGCGTCTTTTACGAAAATACAATCGGCATCGACGGTAATGAAAATTTCCGACTCGCAGCAGGCAAGGGCCGTATTCAGCGCGCTGGCTTTGCCGCAATGGGGCATGGTAASGAGCCATAAGTTCCGTGCTTTGTTTTGAAAACATGACAGGACACCGCCATGGACTTGCGAGGCTTTGCTGGGTTCAATTTTCTTGAGCTTATAGGCCATGACAATCCGYGCGACTGTATCGTCTGTCGATCCATCATCGACAATCACGATCCGCTTTGGCGGCACGCTTTGATCAAGCAGTGATTGCAAAGTCGCCAGCACGTTGCGGGCTTCGTTGTGAACCGGAATAGCTATGGTGACGTCTGGAGGCGATGTGTTGTGGCTTGGGTTTGGTAATTTGCGGGTGAGGGCGCGTATAGAACACCACAGCATGAATAGGGTGAAAACTGCAGAATAGGCTATGTTCAACAACAGGATCGAGGCCAGCCCGCCTTCAAACCCACCGCTATATCTGACCAAAACCAAAATTGGGACAATGCCGCCAAACAATAGCAACAGCGCCAGCCACGGTGCGAAACCGTCGCCGCTGCCAGTTTGCTTGCCTTGAGGCACTTACCTATTCGCCCGCTTTTAGAGCGTGGTCTGCACCGCGCCCAAACGGCAGCATGCGTCTCAATACATTGTCTTTCAAAATGAAATGATGTTGCAGCGCCGCCAGAATATGAACGGCGATAAGCACCAAAATAACGTAGGAGACGATGGTATGAAACATCTCTGCCCACCAATTGAGGGGATCGATCTTGCCAAAGAAATCCGGCATATCGAAAAACCCAAACCACATCGCCTTGTGACCACCAGCTTTGGACCCGATGAACCCGCTGATCGGCATGAGCAGAAGCGCGACGTAAAGCACCTGATGATGCAGTCTGGCCAGCATTTTCTGGGTGCYGGAAGTCTCAGGTGGCAGGTCTGGAACATCATTCATGCGTCGCCAGATAACTCTGAGCACCATTACCATCAAGATGCTGATGCCGATGCTTTTATGCATGTCATAAAACCACCATTTGGTGTCGCTTACGGGAAGCGAATGCATGTAATATTCGGTGACATAGCTGCCAAGGATCATGAGCGCGACTATCCAGTGAAACGATTTGGCGATCGTGCCAAAACTGTGTCTTGAATTTCGCAATTGCATTTTTTTTCCCGGAGATCAGACCATGTCGATCAGCCTGGTTGAAAACCGTGAACTGACTATTGGATGGATTCTAGAAACTCCAAATTGTCAGGCTTGGTAATCAAGGGAAACACACAAAGCCGTGAGCCTGGCGTCAGGATTATTCTGCAGTGACGGAAATATTCAACAACGGCACCAGAGCTGCCGGACCAAACATGATCGATCCCATAAGCTGGGTGGCCGGGATTGGTGTTTCCGGGTTTGCTGAAATATCCATCCGGCCGGGATTGTTCAAAAAATACTCGGTCGCCTTGACGACCATTTTGATGAAATCTTCCGGCATGCCCTGGTCCATCAATTGTCGCCGGGACAAATCAACCCAAATCCCGATCATGGTGCTTGGCGACAAATCAGATTCGTCCGAGATGATCGAAATCACGCGGTCGGTTATGGTATCGTCTTCCACCCAATAATGAGCTGAAACCAAAGTCAGAAGCTGAGCCAGCTCCATGAGYTTGTCTTCATTTTCCAGTGACATGAGCAACTCTCGCGTCACGTTGCCGGCGGTCATCTCAAACGTCACCGTCGCCATATCTGCAACGGTGAAACGCAATGGACCAACCGTAGCTATTTCGGCGCCACTGTCCCAGGTCCAGTTGGAGGAAAAACTGAAATCCACTTCTCGATATCCGTATTTGTCCAGTTGCTCSCGGGTATCAGGRTCTTCRATGTCTTTTGTCTGGACCACCAGATTATCGATTACAAAGGACATGGTGTTCGGGATATCGCCATCAAGTTGACCACGACTGATATGGATACGCGCGACCGGGACCGTGATTTCGGCTTCAACAACCATGTCTTCGATCAGGACTTCGCTGGCGAGGCGATAAACGAAATTTTTGTTGTCATCCTCAATTTCCTCTTTTAACGGAAACAGGGGGTCGAGGATGGTCATACGCGCGATGGAAATCTGTGTATCGTCGTCAATTTCGACGAGGTGTAGAATATTGGCAACCATTGATTCAGCGGAAAGTGAGCCGCTGGCATGGAGATCGACGGACCTCAATTCCAGCGTCTTGATTGTCATCTCGGTTTCTTCTTTTGGGTTTACCAGCCTGAAATCATAAATCGTTGTGACATCTGTGCTGGAATCATATTCGGCGCCGTCATAGCCAACATCGGAAGCACCATATTCGCTCAAGAGCCCGATAAAATGATCGGCAATGGCTTCACCTTTTGAGTTTGCAATCGCAGGAGCCTGTGTCGAGACGATTGCCAAAAAGGCGATTGCCATAGCTGAAAAGGCATTTCGCATAATATGAGTTGTGTGCATCGATTTGATTCCACCCTGTTTGAATTTCCGGCAACCAATGACTTTTGGATCAAGACATCCTGTTCATCGGAGCATGTTCACGGCGCAATGTCGATAAAATGACAGAAATGTGGCTGATTTTTAGTATCGGTGGTTTGAATATGATGAACAGGAATTGACGACAAAGTTGATTGTTCTCCCGTGAATTTTCTGTTTCATTTCTTTCCTGGCGCYTCGCGTCATTTAGGCGCTTTGCTTCCATCCAGGTGCTTCGAGCCGCCGTCGGCCATCCGAACTTGGTCTGCAATCTGGCTCTTCAAGGGCTTTGCGGTCCCAGAGTTGGCACGTCACCTGTTTGTGTTTCTGGTCCAGTCCTTCGCAATAATTGGTGTATTCGCATAAACGGACTTCGGACCCGCAGCCGGACGCAACTTTTTTGAACCAGTCCGGGTCGGCCAATGCCTGGCGGGCAAACCCGACAATATCAGCGTCGTCATTTTGCAACACGGCTTCGGCCTGTTCAAATCCATGCATGCCGCCGGAGACGATCACCGGAATGGTGTGGCCGCTATCGCGCACTGCCTGTCGTATCCTTGCGACAGGGGCTACATTTCTGCCGAACGGACCTTGCTCATCAGAGATATGACCGGGCATGCATTCATAGCCGCTTGGGCCGGTATAAGGGTAAATCGCGCCGCCGACTTTCGGTGTTTTGGCGTCTTCAAATTTGCCACCTCTGGAAAGCGACAGGAAATCCATGCCGGCGTCTGCGAACCGGGTTGCAAACCATGCAGCGTCTTCAACATTTGAGCCACCTTCGATGCATTCGTCTGACAAAAACCGGCACCCGACCGGATAGTCAGAACCAACTCGTTTGCGAGTTGCTGCAAAAACTTCCAGGGGCAAGCGAACGCGCCCGTCCAGACTTTGCCCATAGCCGTCATCGCGGTCATTCAGGTCGGACAGAAACGAAGCCATGGTGTAGGCGTGGGCATAATGCAGTTCGATGCCATCAAAGCCGGCCTCTTTGGCGCGGGCGGCGGCATCTGCAAAGAGGCCCGGCAAGACCTGGGGTAATTCACGGATATGGTCCAGGTGGGTGTCGGTGACCCGTTCCCGATGCCCCATCAGAAAGGATTCCATCTCGCGCGCATCCAGAACTTTTTCTAGGGTGTCTTGATCGAGGGTCAGCAAGTGAGTGCGAATGTCTTGTTCGCTGGCATCTGCCATTTCCAATTTGTTGCGATGATGATCAGTAATTTTCAGATGTTTGCCGAAATAGGCTTCTGGTTTCGGGCGTCGTCTGACACCAAGGAAATCGATCAGCTGGATGAAAAGGCGGGTCTCGCCACCGCTTGCTTTTTTTACCGTTTCAACCAGATCACGCAGACCAGGAATGAAGCGATCATCACCAATGCGCATCAAGGGCCCGCTTGGTACGTCACGAATCCCGGTGGCTTCGACGACGATGGCACCGGGACGACCGGCAGCAAAACGCCCGTACCAGGCAAGAACATCTTCGGTGACGAAACCATCTAATGACGCCCGCCACGGTACCATGGCCGGAATCCATGTGCGCGAGGTGAGGGCGCATTGGCCAATATCAATTGATGAAAAAAGCAGTGATTTACGAGCTGCGTCCCGGTCTGGCCATTGGCCTGGCACGGGTTCGAATTTGATTTTTGCAGGTGGTTTCCACATTTTCTCATCCAGGATATTGCTTTACATACGAAAAGATTATAGCAATAATATTTATATAGAAAGAAAAAAATTCATGTATGATTTCAGTGTAATTGTGCACCATTTGCGCCAGGATCGTACAAAAAAATGAATGTATTCGACCAAAGAATGAATGTGCCGCCGCTATCGATCAAGGGTAACTAGACAAGCAAAATAATGCCTTGAGGACTGGAATGGACAGACCGCACATGCAAATGTCTAGAATTCCGGCGTGCAGGAATGTATGGATGCGGTTCGGCGGAAGCCCGACAATCAACGGATCGGTAGCAAGCTCGAAAACTTGAGTGCCTATCGAGGCGGAGATATGGTTGAAGGGAACTAAGTGGTTTCAGTGGGTTATTCGCGTTGAATAAGCCGCTAAGGGTCCGGTCTTGTGCCGGACATTTTCAAAGTCGGCATGATCGTCCGGCTGCCTTTTAGGGAGGACCAATCCAATGATCAAGAAACTAGCAATTGCCGCAGCAGCGGGAGCAACAATGCTTGCTGCCCCAGCCTGGGCGGCAGAAACTGTCAAAATAGGGTTCATTACAACCCTTTCCACACCAGCAGCTATTCTGGGTCAAAGCCAGAGAAATGCTGTTGAGTTGGCCGTCGAGCATATCGGCGGGCAGATTGCAGGTATGGATGTTGAAATTATCTTTGAAGATGATGCGTTCAACCCCCAGACCGGTCGTATCGCTTCCGAGCGTCTCGCTGCCGATCCTGATGTTCGCTTCATTGGCGGATATATCTGGTCGCATGTTTTGCTTGCATCCACCAAAGCCGTTCTTGAYGCWGGCAAATTCATGATCAGCACAAATGCYGGKGCTTCCCAGATGGCTGGWKCYGATTGTCACGAAAAYTTCTTTTCCACATCCTGGGAAAACAGCCAGAACCCGCGTGCTATGGGTGAAGTGCTGAACCAGCGTGGTGTTAAGTCACTTTACGWGATGGCGCCAAACTATGCCGCTGGTAAAAACATGGTTGAAGGCGTTGAAGCTACATTTAGTGGTGAAATCCTTGGCCGTGACATGACCCGTTGGGGCGCAGACGCGCAGCTCGACTTCTCCGCCGAACTCGCCAAAGCGCGGGCATCCGGTGCTGAAGCCATCTTCATCTTCTATCCTGGCCGTGCCGGTGGTGCTTTCATCAAGCARTATATGCAGGCTGGTCTTGAAGAGGTCATGGACCTTTATACCGTATTTACGGTTGACGGCATTTCCCTGCCGCGTTTCCAGGAAGCTGAACTGAGTGGCGTGTTGGGCACATTCAACACCAATTACTGGTCGCCTGATCTGGACAATGCACAGAATGCACGCTTCGTAGCTGACTATACCGCAAAATATGGTCAGATTCCGTCACATTATTCTTCACAAGCTTACGACCTTGTCTTCATGATCAAGGCCGCTGTTGAAGCTGTTGATGGCGATCTGGACGATATGGACGGTATCCGTGAAGCTCTTGAATCGGCAAACTTCGATTCAGTGCGCGGTGAATTCGAATACGGTTCCAATCATTTCCCGATCGAAAATTTCTATCTGCGGGAAGTTGTAGAAGATTCAGAAGGTCGTTGGACCACGCGGATCGTTTCCACTGTTTATGAAAACATGGAAAATCCCTATATCGGCGATTGCCCAATGTAATCTGCCTATAGTTTGAAGCCAATTTCGGGGGCGCATTCATGCGCCCCCGTTTCACGCCTACCTAAGTTACGTAGACATACAGATAGCGCTGTCGCTCCGGGGGGACGTCTCAAATATGGATTATATTCTTCTGGTTACGCAGCTGCTGAATGGCCTGCAACTGGGCATTCTTTTGTTTTTACTGGCCGCAGGCCTGACGCTGGTTTTCGGCATCATGGACCTGGTCAATCTGGCGCATGGGTCTTTTTACATGATCGGCGCTTTTATCAGCGCCACCATYGCCGCCATCACCGGATCATTTCTTATCGGGTTGGTGCTCGGAATACCGCTCGCTTTTCTTTTCGGGTCGCTGGTTGAAATAACGACCCTGCGAACGCTTTATGCGCGGAACCATCTGGATCAGGTTCTKGCAACTTTTGGGTTGATTTTGTTTTTTGATACCCTGGTTCAACTGATCTGGGGGCCGGTCGGGGTGGCGATTACCTTGCCTGCTTTTCTTGATACTTCGATCCGTTTGCCGGGTGACATCATTATCCCGACCATCAGGCTGTTCATTATCGGCGTTGGTTTGCTTGTGGCGGCCTTCCTCTATGTCCTGGTGGTGCGTACTCGCATGGGAATGCTGATCAGGGCGGGGGCCTCGAACCGCACCATGGCCGGTGCGTTGGGTGTCGATATCCAGCGGTTGTTTACAATGGTGTTCGGCATGGGTGCAGCGTTGGCCGGGCTGGCCGGGTTAATGTCAACTTCAATTACCACCGAAGCGACCATTGGCATGGGAAATGATATTATCATCCAGGCCTTCGTYGTGATTGTYATYGGCGGYATCGGGTCMATTCGCGGCGCYTTTGTWGCCGCTATCATTGTAGGGCTGGTGGATACRCTCGGYCGCTCYTACYTKGACCAATTKTTCAARATTTTYATCTCCTCCCAAAATGCCGAAACGGCGGCCCCTGCGGTCGCGGCCATGCTGATTTATATCATGATGGCGGCAATCCTGTTTTTCAGTCCTCAAGGGCTGTTCCCACCAAAGACGCGATAGGGTCCCGTATTTATGGACATTCTATTTTCAAAAAATTTCTCCTATCGTGCCTGGTTCTACGGGATCGGGTTGATATGCTTGATTTTGCTGCCGCTTTATGCATCCGCAACCGGTCAGTATAATCTGATTTCTTTTGGCTCTCTGATCATGTGCTTTGCCATGGCAGCGGTCAGCCTGAACCTGATTATGGGGTTTGGCGGCATGGTCAGTTTTGGCCACGCTGCGTATCTGGCAGTTGGCGGGTATACTGTCGGGATCAGCGTGCATTACGGCTATACTAACGGGTTTCTGCATTTGCTTTTAGCCGCGCTTTTTGCTGCCGTGTTCGCTCTGATAACCGGCGCCATCAGTCTGAAAACCAAGGGCGTGTATTTCATCATGATCACGCTTGCCTTTGCGCAAATGATGTATTTCGCTTTTATCAGCCTCGAAGAATTTGGCGGTGACGACGGCTTGATCGTAGATAGTCGCAGTGATTTCTCACCGTTTTTGAATATCGAGAATGACAACATTCTCTATTACCTGATCCTGACTGTGCTTATTGGGATGGTGTATCTGGTCTATAAAATCGTCAACAGCCGGTTCGGGGCCGTGATCCAGGGCACCATGTCAAACGAGCCGCGGATGCAGGCGCTTGGCTATGCCACGTATCAATATCGTATTGTTTGCTACGTGATTGCCGGTGTCATGTGTGCCATGGCCGGGGTGCTCTACGTAAACTACGCCAACTTCGTGAACCCGGGCGATACCTCCTGGACCACCTCGGGTGAATTGATCTTCATGGTCGTTCTCGGTGGTATGGGATCCGTTTTTGGCCCTGTATTGGGTGCGGCGACATTTTTTATCATCGCGGAATATGTCGGTGACCTTCCTGAAGTCGGGGTTTATTGGCGTATCTATTTTGGCCCGTTCCTGATCCTTGTGGTGTTGTTCGCACGGAGCGGCATCGACGGTTGGCTCGGCCGATTTATCGTGCCCCCAGAGGCAATACGCCACGACATGGTTATGGCGTCTGGTAAAAAACGGATGCTGGCAACTGCGATCGATGTTGCAATTCTGGTGTTTTTGTCCTGGTTGTTAATTATGCAGATCGCGCCTGCATTGATGGAGCTGCCGAGCCAAAGCCATCACAGCCACCTGATCATGATTGTTTGCAGCTACTTCGTAATGGGCTGGGTTTTTTACAATCACTTCATTTTGCCCTCGACTGAGAGACAAGGTTCGGTTGGTAAAATTTTGACAGGCCTTCGTGTTGTGTCGGCCGATGGTCGCACAATGACCGCGACCCAGGCGGTGCAGCGMAATTTTGGTCAATTGCTGAATCTGGGCACGTTGCTGGTTGGCTATATTGGCTGTCTTATGGACCCAAAGCGGTTGGCGCTACATGATGATCTGGCCGCAACGCGGGTAATTGAGCGGGGCAACGACAATGACTGAGGTCGTTCTAAAGGTTGAAGCTCTGGAGAAAAGTTTCGGCGGCGTCCATGCCTCCGACAACATATATCTGGACGTTCATAAAAACGAAATTCACGCCATTATCGGGCCAAACGGCGCKGGCAAAACGACGCTGATTTCACAATTGGCMGGTGCCTTGATATGCGATCAGGGACATATCTCATTTGCGGGAAGTGACATAACACACCTTTCGCCGCACAAGCGCTCGCAACTGGGGCTTGCACGTTCGTTCCAGATCACCTCGGTATTCCTCGATATGTCCGTCCTGACCAATGTGTCATTAGCGGTTCAATCCCGACAGGGACATTCCTATCGTTTTTGGAAACCCTCATCGAACGATACCGCTTTGACAGAGCCCGCTATGGCCATGCTCGATAAAGTCAATTTGTTGAACCGGAAAGATGTGATTTGCCGTGAATTGTCACACGGCGAACATCGCCAGCTCGAGATCGCAATGGCGCTGGCGACAGAGCCAAACATGTTGTTGCTGGATGAACCAATGGCAGGGATGGGGCCTGAAGAATCCCATCGCATGATTGATACCTTGAAACAGCTCAAGGGCGACATGACCATTTTGCTGATCGAGCATGATATGGATGCTGTATTTGCTCTCGCTGACCGGGTCACGGTGTTGGTTTATGGGCGCGTTATTGCGTCAGGCACCCCTGATGAAATTCGCAATAACGAAGATGTGCGTCATGCCTATCTTGGTGAAGAGATGGTCAATGCTTGAAGTTARAGACATAAAAACATTCTACGGCCAAAGCCAGGCTTTGTTTGGGATAAACCTCACCGTGAAAACCGGCGAAGTTGTTACTCTTATCGGCCGCAACGGGATGGGGAAGACAACCACCCTGAATACGATCATGGGAATTATTCCGTCCCGATCAGGACAGGTTGTGTTCAACGATACAGACATTACAGACGCGCCGTCTTTTCGTATCGCGCAATATGGCATTGCCATTGTTCCAGAAGGACGGCAGATTTTTCCAAATCTGACAGTCAGGGAAAACTTGATCGCGACGGCATCAAACCGATCCGGGCGTGCTGATCCGTGGACACTCGAAAAAGTCTTCGAGATGTTTCCAGAACTGTCCGGGCGCGGGTCGCAGATGGGAAATCTTCTCTCAGGCGGCGAACAGCAGATGCTGGCCATTGGCCGCGCCTTGATGACCAACCCGGACCTGTTGATTTTTGATGAAGCCACAGAAGGGCTGGCACCGCTTGTCAGGCAAATCATCTGGACGTGTATCAGTCGCCTCAAAGACGAGCGCCAATCGATCCTGGTTGTTGATAAAAACATCTCGGATCTTTGTCGGATCGCTGATCGCCACTACATCATCGAAAAAGGGGTGGTTGTTTGGGAGGGGACATCCAAACAATTGATAGCCAATTCCGAACTCCATGCGCGTTATTTGGGGGTATAGTTCCCGCTTCTCTGGACACAGGTCCGTATACTTAGCCACAATGCCCTTCAGGAACGGGAGGCAATGATGAGCAAAGAATTGTACAACAGCACCAGCGATATGGTGGATCGCCATTTGGCCGAAGGCCGTGGCGGCAAAATCGCAATTATCGATGACAAGGGTGAATACACCTATGAGGCGTTGGCCAAACGGGTCAATCAGGGCGCCAATATGCTCAACCGTCTTGGCTATCAGCGCGAAGCCCGCGCCGCCATGATCATGTTGGATACATTTGATTTTCCGACAGTTTTTTGGGGTGCCATCAAAGCTGGAATAATTCCTGTTCCACTCAATACCCTCCTTACCACTGAGCAATATGAGTATATTCTCAAAGATTGCCGCGCCCGGATTYTGTTCRTWTCMGCCGCYYTGYTGCCGCAGGTCGCKCCAATYCTCGATASMTTGCCGTTCCTGCAACATGTGGTTGTTTCAGATGGTGAAGCAGGACCGCACGAAGACYTGACAGCGTTGCTGGATGCCGCCGATGACACCTTTGAGGCTGTCGATACAACCAGGGATGAAGTTGCGTTCTGGTTGTTTTCTTCAGGTTCCACAGGCATGCCCAAAGGGGTGTTGCATCGTCATTCTTCACCGCGTGCGATTTACGATAGTTACGGCAAACAGATTTTGGGTATCCGTGAGGACGATGTGGTGTTCTCGGCGGCCAAGTTGTTTTTTGCATACGGTTTGGGGAACGGTTCCATGTTCCCGCTGGGTGCCGGGGCAACTGCAGTTTTGATGGCCGAGCGGCCCACACCGGAATCCTGTATGCGCACCATGAAACGCACCAACCCGACAATTTTTCACGGCGTGCCTACATTGTTTGTGGCTATGTTGGGTGATAAAAATTGTGTACCTGAAAACGGGTCTTCGAAATTGAGAATATGCGCGTCGGCGGGTGAAGCGCTCCCGGANAMTNRWYSRWMWCCKTKWMSWWRAAATCTTCGGGGTTGAAATCCTGGACGGTGTCGGTTCCACCGAATTCTTGCACATGTTCCTGTCGAACCGCCCTGGCGAAGTACGCTATGGCACGTCCGGCGTCGCCAATCCGGGTTACATTATCCGTTTGGTAGATGAAGAGGGCGTTGACGTGCCACAAGGGGAGATCGGCGRRATGATCGTCGATGGGCCTTCTGCAGGGAATGAATATTGGAACCAGCGCGAGAAAACCGTCAACACGTTCCAGGGCCGCTGGACCTGGACCGGGGATAAATATTTTCAGGACGATGACGGGATTTATCACATATGCGGTCGCTCTGACGATATGTTCAAGGTGTCAGGCATCTGGGTATCGCCGTTCGAAGTCGAAGGCGCGCTAATCAGTCATGACGCAGTGGTTGAAGCAGCCGTCATTCCGTTTGAAGATGACGATACGCTGATCAAACCAAAGGCGTTTTTGATCCTGGCGGATGGCGTCACTCTTGATGATGATCTGCGTCAAGAATTGAAAGCCCATGTCAAAGCGATTGCGGGCGCCTGGAAATATCCACGCTGGATTGACCAGGTTGAAGAATTGCCGAAAACAGCGACGGGAAAAATCCAGCGTTTCATGTTGCGTGACTGAGGTTGGTCTGGATGCGGGAATTGAACGGACACATGGATATCGCACCGCGTMATGGYGGCGATYCKGAAAAGCTTGAATATTTGTGGCTGGGACCACCGCCAGATGAAGCCCCAACCCTTGTGTTTCTTCATGAGGGGTTGGGCAGCGTTAAAACATGGCAGGATTTYCCCGCCATTTTGACACAAGCAACCGGCCTTGGAACTCTGGTCTATTCGCGCAAAGGATACGGCAGCTCGGTCCATATCGAACTACCCCGTCAACTGGATTATATGCACCTTGAGGCCGAGGAAATTCTTGGTGCCGTGCTGGACCATTGGAATATCAAAAGCTGTATTCTGGTCGGCCATAGTGATGGAGCGTCAATTGCGACTATCTATACTAGTCAATTCAATGACCCAAGGGTCAAGGGACTGGTGCTCATGGCACCACATTTCTTTATAGAAGAAGTCGCCCTGAACGCATTAAAAGTGGCTAAGGAGGCGTGGGAAACTACGGATTTTCGCGAAAAGCTGAAGCGATATCACGGTGACAATGTGGATTGTGCTTTTTGGGGGTGGAACCGGGTCTGGTTGGAAAATGATTMCCGCGACTGGAATATTGAAGAGTTTTTGCCGAAGCTGAAAGCGCCAGTGTTGATCATTCAAGGTATCGATGATCCGTATGGCACGCCGAAACAATGGGAAGTGGCAGAAGAAAAATGCTTGGTGCCGGTCACCGTTGCCGCCTTGCCGGATTGCCAGCATTTGCCGTTCAAGGAAAACCCGAAAATGACCCTTGAGGCCTGCGTAAAATTTATCGCCGACCTGGTTTAAAACCGTCCTTGCTGAATTTCCGCAATATTTCGAACGAGTCTTCGATTGAGGTCTGGCTGGTATCGATCGTGTAATCGGCTTGGGAATAATAAAGCTCACGTTCGTTCAAAATCAGCCGCAATTCATCCATCGCCAAATCGTTGCCGGCCATGGGGCGCAAGTCACCCTGGTCTATAACCCGTTGCATATGTTCTTCMGGCGTCGCTTTGATCCACACAGTGAGGTAGCGACCAAGCAAGGCATCAAACGACCCGCGCGACTGAACCAGGCTGCCGCCCGCCTCAATGACCGCAACAGAATGACTCTCATTGATCCGGTCAAGGGCCTGGCGCTCAATCCGGCGATATGTCTTCTGCCCCATAAGTTCGATGATCTCGCCAACCGCCATTCCTGAAATGTCTTCGATGATATCGGAGAGTTTCAAAAAACTGACACCATGCAAGTCAGCAAGTTTTGTTCCAAGCGTAGATTTACCTGCGCCCCGCAGGCCAATCAATGCGACACCGCGGTTTCGCTTCTCGGTCGGTTTTTTCTGACGCAACAATGTTCGGTAGGTATTGGCCTGTTCGTGCTGATCCATCCGGCTAATAAGGCCGGCCAGGGGAGGGCTGATTTCCGGGTCATTTTTGGTTGCAGGGATGAAAGTTTGCAAGGGTTCGCCCAACACATCAGCTATGCGTAACAATAGACCAAGAGTGACATTGGCGCGGCCACGCTCAACTTCCCCAAGGTAGCGTTCAGAAATGTTRGTCTTGCTACCCAGACGCCTGCGCGTCATTCCGTGGCGGGTGCGAAGCAATCTCACATTGCGCCCGACAGTAAGCATGAGCATTAGCTCATCATCGGTCCTGCCATCACGAGGTGATTTCCCGCTGGGTTTTGCAAGATTTTGGTCAATTTTGTTCATTTTTTGATGCCCACAGTCTAGAATGCTTACAATCTATATACAGTGTTTCCATAAAAAGGAAGTATAAATCACAAATTGATTGTATGATTGGTTTATCTGTAATAGATATTTTTTGGGCAATCCGCTGAAACGGTGGGTTTTTATAAAGAAAAGGGGAAGATGGTGCGGATCGATTTTCAAACATCACCGGAATTATATAACCACTGGAAACTCGATTTTGACGGTCCTGTTGCCACTGTCACCATGGATGTCGATCCGAATTCCGGGTTGGTTCCAGGGTATGAGTTGAAGCTGAACTCTTATGATCTCGGCGTTGATATCGAGCTTTATGACGCTGTTATGCGACTTAAATTCGAACACCCGGAAGTGAAAGTTATCTTGCTGCGCTCAGGCAAGGACAAGGTCTTTTGCGCCGGCGCCAATATCCGGATGCTCAGCCAGTCGAGCCATAATCACAAGGTGAATTTTTGCAAATTCACGAATGAAACCCGAAACACAATCGAAGTTGCGCAGGAAGATTCAGGGCAGACCTGGGTCTGCGTGGTCAATGGTACCGCAGCAGGTGGCGGCTATGAGCTTGCCCTCGCGACCGACTATATTGTTCTGATCGATGATAATGCATCATCCGTTTCTCTCCCCGAAGTACCGTTGCTGGCTGTGTTGCCAGGCACCGGCGGGCTGACCCGCGTTACCGACAAGCGCAAAGTGCGCCGCGACCGGGCAGATATTTTTTGCACCCTCGAAGAAGGCATTCGCGGATCGCGCGCCGTTGATTGGCGCCTGGTTGATGAAACAGTTAAAGGTTCGCTTCTTGAAGAGCGGCTTGGCGAATTGACGGCAAAATTTGCCAGCAAATCGAGCCGGCCTGACAATGCGACCGGTGTCAAACTGCCGCCATTGAGCCGCGAATTCACCGATGATGGGGTGCGCTATTCAACCCTCGAAGTTGAAGTGAACCAGGAAACTGGTGTTGCAACCCTGACCATCAAGGGCCCGACGCAAGATGCCCCCGCAGATGGCGATGCAGCAGCAGGCGAGGGCGCAGATTTCTGGCCGCTCCGTCTATGCCGTGAACTCGATGATGCCATCTTGCATCTTCGTGCCAACGAGCTGACTGCAGGAATTTGGAACCTGAAAACAGAAGGCGATCCGTCCAAGGTCATGGCCTATGACGCGCTGCTGGAAAAGGGCCAGGACAATTGGTTCCTGCATGAAGTGTTCAGCTATTGGAAGCGTACCGTGAAGCGGCTTGACGTTACATCGCGGACATTGATCGCGCTTGCAGAGCCTGGATCTTGTTTTGCTGGGTTTCTGGCTGAAATGATGTTTGCCGCCGACCGGAGCTTCATGTTTGAAGGCACCGAAGAAGGCGACAATCGCCATGAAGCAGAATTGACATTGTCAGCAGCCAACTTTGGTCCGTTACCAATGGCCAACGGCTTGTCCCGCCTTGAAACCAGGTTCCTTGGAGAGATGGAATCCTACGAGGGTGCCAAAGCGGAATCCATGCAGACATTGAGCGCGCCTCGCGCCGCTGAATTGGGTCTGATAACAGATGCCTTTGATGACATCGATTGGGATGATGAAATTCGGATCATGCTTGAAGAGNGGATCAGTTTCTCGCCTGACGGATTGACGGGAATGGAAGCTAATCTTCGTTTCCCTGGTCCYGAAACCATGGAGACGAAAATTTTCGGCCGTCTAACAGCCTGGCAGAACTGGATTTTCCAACGGCCAAATGCTGTCGGCGAAGATGGAGCATTGTTGAAATACGGCACGGGCGTGCGGGCGTCATATGACAAGAAAAGGGTTTAAATCATGACTATTGAAGTTAGCTACGACGACCTCATYCCGAACAACGTAGACCTGTCGGGCGATCCCAAGTTGAAACGGGCGCTTGAGCAATGGCATCCAGGATATATTGATTGGTGGAAAACTGCTGGCCCGGACGGGTATCAGGAAGACGAAGTTTATCTGCGCACCGCCGTCAGCGTTGATCCCAAAGGCTGGGCTAAGTTCGGCTATGTGAAAATGCCGGAATATCGCTGGGGCGTGCTGCTTGCGCCAGCTGTCGAAGACCGCAAAATTCCCTTTGGTGAACATAAAGGCGAGCCTGTCTGGCAGGAAGTGCCTGGTGAATACCGCTCTCTTATGCGTCGCCTGATCGTTATTCAGGGTGATACCGAACCGGCATCTGTCGAACAGCAACGTGCGCTCGGTGCAACCGCTCCGTCGCTCTATGACCTGCGTAATCTGTTCCAGGTCAATGTGGAAGAGGGCCGTCATCTCTGGGCCATGGTTTACCTGTTGCAGAAATATTTTGGTCGCGATGGTCGTGAAGAAGCGGAAGCATTGCTGCAACGTCGTTCGGGTAATGAAGATAATCCGCGCATGCTTGGTGCATTCAACGAAAAAACACCTGATTGGCTGTCTTTCTTCATGTTCACGTTCTTCACCGACCGTGACGGCAAGATGCAACTGGATTCACTGGCCCAGTCTGGCTTTGATCCGCTGTCGCGTACCTGCCGGTTCATGTTGACCGAAGAAGCGCATCACATGTTTGTTGGCGAAACCGGCGTTGGCCGCGTTATCCAGCGTACTTGTGAAGGAATGAAAGAAGCTGGTATCGATGATCCATATGACATCGAAGCTGTCCGCAAACTCGGCCTGATTGACCTGCCAACGCTGCAGAAAAAAGCCTGGTTGCATTATTCCCTGAGCTTGGATTTGTTTGGTGCAGAAGTCTCAACCAATGCTGCCAATGCCTTCAATTCAGGCATCAAGGGTCGTTTCCAGGAAACCAAAATTGAYGACGATCATCAATTGCTGARCGAYACCTATCCGGTTCTSAARAAGGTTGGTGACAAATTCGARYTTGTCGATACSCCAGCTCTCTCAGCGTTGAATGGCCGCTTGCGGGACGATTATTCAGGCGATTGTGCCAAGGGCGTSGGCCGTTGGAACAAGATCATTCAAAAARCTGGTGTGGATTTTGAAATCAAGCTTTCCCATTCGGCTTTCAATCGAAAGATCGGAGAGTTTGCTGATATCGAAGTGACCCCGGATGGCGATATCCTGACGGCCAGCGAGTGGGAAGCCCGCAAGGACGAGTTCCTGCCAAATACCAGCGATATGGATTACATCACCTCTTTGATGAAACCGGTTTATGGTATTGGTGAATATTCCAACTGGATCGCCGCACCTAAGGTCGGCATCGACAACAAGCCTGGCGATTTCGAATATGTTCGCCTTGATCAAAGCTAGAAACTAAAATCCAAAGTAAGGCCGGAACCGGAGGGGATTCGGTTCCGGTCCGATACTTTGCAACCGCGGGAAAGCTAAAAAATGAATTCACCGCTACGTCAGCATCTTATTGACCCGGAAATGTGCATTCGGTGTGGGACTTGTGAGGAGACCTGCCCGATTGGCGCKGTCTCTCACAATGATGACAATTATGTTGTCGATGCGGAGATATGCGAACTTTGCGTGAATTGCATTTTGCCGTGTCCCACAGGATCGATCGATCATTGGCGGATCGTCAAGACTGCATATTCTCTTGAAGAACAATTTTCCTGGGATGAATTGCCGGAGCAGGCGGAAGCATCCACAGACGATAAAGATGCGTTTGAAGCCCTTGATGAAGATGTTGTGGCTTTGCTCAAGACGGCCCATTCCGCTGTTGATGGCGGTGCCATAGCACCGGATTCTGCGGCCACACCATCGGTCAATCTTTATACAATTGCAAAACCCGCGATTGCCAAAGTTGCGGGTAATATGCCGATCACCGACGCTGGTATGGAAAGTGATATCCGCCATATCGTGCTCGATTTTGAGAATACCGCTTTCCCGGTTCTTGAAGGCCAAAGCATTGGTATCATTCCGCCTGGCACTGATGAACGCGGCAAGCCACATCGCTTGCGGCTTTATTCAATTTCCAGCCCGCGTGACGGCGAACGCCCGAATTTTAACAATCTGGCCCTGACAGTGAAGCGCCATATCACAGAGGTCGATGGCGAAGTATATAACGGGGTCGCCTCGAATTATCTTTGCGATCTGGAACGCGGCGCCGAGGTTACMGTTACCGGTCCCTATGGCAGCACCTTCCTGATGCCGAATGATCCAGATGCCAATATCATTATGATCTGCACCGGAACCGGGTCTGCGCCGTTCCGTGCCTTTACCGAACGCCGTCGCCGCGCGCAGCCAAATGCTTCGGGCAAAATGATCATGTTTTTTGGCGCCCGGCGTCCTGAAGAATTGCCGTATTTTGGGCCTCTCAAAAAAGTGCCGACAAAAGTACTTGAGGCGGAATTGGTATTCTCCCGACTTGATGGGGAAGAAAAAGAATATGTCCAGGATCGGATGCGTCAGAAATCGGACGTGATTTTGGAGTTGATTGAGAGTGACGCGACCCACATTTACATTTGCGGCCTCAAGGAAATGGAATCGGGTGTCGGCGAAGCATTAAATGATATTTGTCGGCGCGGTGGAGACGATTGGGAAACCCGCCGCAAGGCAATGCTTGAGACAGGCCGATACCATGTCGAAACTTATTGATCGCGCACCTGATTTCGTTGACAAACGTAARCTYAATTGGGGCGAYACMGAYTCAGCMCGGATGGCCTATACAGGCCGCTTCCTGGATTTCGTTGTCGAGGCAGTTGAACATTGGTTCGACGAGTTTTTCGGACTTGATTGGTACGACCTCAACGAAAATATGGGGTTCGGGACGCCGTTCCGTCATGTGGAACTGGAATTTCAGGATAAACTCACGCCGCGCGATATTGTCGAGACCGAATTGCGGATTTCCAAAGTAACCCGGACAACAATCAGTTTTGAGATTTTGTCCTACGGCAATTCCAAGGCGCTGGGGCGAAGGCTCTGTTTCACAGGAAAGTGTACGATCGTATTTGTGAAATTTGATACCGAGAAAAGCGCAGCTATTCCGGACGAATTCCGCGAAAAACTGGAAGCTGCCGGGTTTACAGATTGACCGGTTAAGCACCCGGCGCTGGCCTTGCAATAAGTCCCA
Organism: Hyphomicrobiales bacterium; assembly: GCA_016764455.1. GTDB lineage: Bacteria > Pseudomonadota > Alphaproteobacteria > Rhizobiales > NORP267 > NORP267. The sequence continues at coordinate 22,197 of JAESRU010000013.1, forward strand.
TCCTTGATACGTTTCAAGTTCAATTTCTGAACGAAAAAYAAAATCAAAATTGGTTTGGGAGGCTGCAATGTCCGAGGAAAACAACTCGTTTGATGTCGTCATAATTGGTGCTGGGGTTATCGGCGCTGCGGTCGGGTTTGAACTATCAAAACGCGGTTACAAAACTCTCAATATCGATAAAAATCCTGCCGCCGGGTATGGCTCCACTTCTAGTTCATGCGCCATTATTCGGGTGCATTATTCAACCATCCCCGGAACCGCTCTGGCCTATGAGAGCTATTACGATTGGAAAAACTGGGCTGGATATCTGGACGCCGAAGACGAGCGCGGGCTGGCAGCATTTCATGAAACCGGTTGTCTGGTCATGAAGACCAAACAGAACGGATATCTGGAAAATATTTGCGCCAATGTGACGGCTCTCGATATCCCGTTCGAGCATTGGGACGCGGCCAAGGTCGTTGARGCGATACCTGCTTACGATATGAAAAAATACTGGCCAGCAAAGCGCTTCGATGACGAAAACTTTGCGGAACCAACCGGTGGTGAAGTCGAGGGCGCAGTGATGTTCCCCAATGCGGGCTATATTTCCGATCCCCAGCTTTCAACCCACAATTTACAACGTGCTGCRGAAGCCAAGGGCGGAAAATTTCTGTTCAACAGGGCAATTGTCGCAATTCCGCAATCAAACGGCAGGGTCACAGGCGTTGAGCTTGACGATGGGACCATGATTTCGGCTCCAGTTGTGGTCAATGTGGCAGGGCCACATTCCGCGATCATCAACGAAATGGCAGACGCGCTGGGGGATATGAATATCAAAACCAAAGCACTTCGCCAGGAAGTCGTGCACGTGCCGGCACCACCCGGCATGGATTTCGAAGATAACGGGTTTGTAATTTCCGACAGCGACATCGCCTGCTATTGCCGCCCTGAAACCGGCAACCATATTTTGGTTGGCAGCGAAGACCCTGATTGCGATGGCCATACTTTTGTCGACCCTGATGATTTCAACCGGGATTTTTCCGACCAATGGACAACCCAGGCCCACCGCATGGCCCAGCGCATCCCAAGCCTCGGCATCCCGAGCAAAATGCGCGGTGTCGTCGATCTCTACGATGTCAGTGACGACTGGATCCCGATCTACGACAAATCGTCGGTCGGCGGCTATTACATGGCCATCGGCAGCAGCGGCAACCAGTTCAAGAACGCTTCCCAAGCCGGCGCCATCATGGCCGAACTGATCGGTTATTGCGAAGCGGGCAGGGACCATGATACCGACCCGATGACGTTTGATTTGAAAAGAGTAGGCCACAAGCTTGACGTCTCGGCCTTTTCCAGGCTTCGCGAAATCAATCAAGACAGCAGCTTCTCGGTGCTGGGATAGTTCCACAATGCGTCACCCCGGCGAAAGCCG
>JAESRU010000014.1 GCA_016764455.1 Hyphomicrobiales bacterium
GGTATGGTAGCCCAAAGATCATTGTGACGGATAAACTTCGGTCCTATCGGGCGGCCATGAAAGAGATTGGCAATGAAGCACGCCAGGAAACGGGCCACAGGCTAACCAATCGGGCAGAAAATTCACATCAACCATTCCGACGACGAGAACGAGCAATGTCGAAATTCAGRAGTGCAAAAWCACTTCTGAAATTCACGTCGATCCATGCCTCAATTTACAACCATTTCAACCAGGAACGACATCTAAATCGCMGTGATCGCTTCAAGGAAAACCGTTCGCAGGCCCTTGCTGAATGGCGGCATCTCGTAGCTTGATAGAAGTCGACATGCGGCTTGACTCGACTAAACATTTTTCCTCTGACAATGCCTTTTCCTTCTGACAATACACTTCAAGATATCTCGGCATCCAGTGGGAATATTGAGAATAAAGATAATTTCGTTGTAAATGAATGACTGACCATTCATTATGATGTAATGAGAATTTCCAAGGTTCTTCAAGGGAGATAAACATGCCTATTTTGTCGCGCAATATATTTGAAGAACATCACGAAATGTTCCGCGATAGCGCCCGAAAATTTTTTGAGCAAGAGGTGGCACCTTTCCATCAGGAATGGGAAGAAATAGGTGTTGCCCCTGATTCCGTCTGGAAAAAGGCTGGCGAAACGGGGCTGCTTTGCGTGGGGCTACCCGAAGAATTCGGTGGTGCAGGTGCAGACCGCATCGCCTCTGCCATTTTGATTGAAGAACAGGCGCGCCTTGGTCTGTCCGGCCCCGGGTTTTCCACACATTCCGACATCGTTGCCCCCTATATTCTGAACTACGGCACCCAGGCACAAAAAGCCAAATGGTTGCCCAAAATGGTGTCCGGCGAATTGATCGGCGCAATTGTCCTGACTGAACCGGACGCTGGCTCGGATTTGCGGTCGATCCGTACAATTTTCACCCATGATGGTGACGACATCATTCTGAACGGGACAAAAACTTTTATCACCAATGGTCAATGCGGTGGCATCATGGTTGTAGCCGCGAAATCCGGCGATGCCGCAAAATCCAAAGATCTGACGCTTGTTGTTGTTGAATCCGCTTCCAAGGGTGTTTCAAAAGGCAAGAACTTCAAAAAAGTCGGGATGAAAGCGCAGGACACGTGCGAAATTTTCTTTGATAATGTGCGAATCCCGGCGTCCAATATTCTTGGCGAGGAAGGCAAGGGTTTTCCCCTTCTCAGCAAGGAACTGGCGTGGGAACGCCTGCAAATTGCAATTGGCGCTGTTGCCACCTCTGCCGCAGCGCTTGAATGGACGGTTGAATTTACCCGCAACCGCAAGGCATTCGGTACCCTGATATCCGAGTTCCAAAACACCCGGTTCCGYCTGGCCGAAATCAAAACCGAGGTTGAAATCGCCCAAACATTTATTGATCGYTGCCTGTTGGAAGTGAACGARGACAAGCTCGATCCAACCGTTTCCGCGATGGCCAAATATTGGTGCACCGAATTGATGGGCAGGGTCGTCGATCAATGTCTGCAATTACATGGTGGCTATGGCTACATCTGGGAATATCCGATTGCCCGCGCCTTTGCCGATGCACGGGTACATCGCATTTATGGCGGGTCCAATGAAATAATGCGTGAGCTGATAGCGCGCAAACTCTGACAATATTATCAGACCAAATCGAACAAGGCAGCAATCTGTCCCAGTCACAAACTCAATGGAGAAATTTCTATGCGTATTCTATTGACCGGTGCGAGCCGCGGCATTGGCCGGGGTATTGCCGAAAGACTGGCCTTAGGTGGCGGTAAATTGGCCCTCTGCGCCTCACGCCCCTCTGCCGATCTTACTGAAACTGTTGAAAACTGCAATTCTCTTGGTGCTGATGCGATTGGCCTCACTGGCGATCTTGGTGCCAGCGGCACGGCGGATCGGTTGATTGGTGAAGCGGTTGATGCGATGGGCGGGCTTGATTCAGTGGTGTCGAACGCTGGTATTGCCATTTCTGGTACATTGACAGAAATGCCTGAAAACGAATGGGATCGCGTGTTTGATGTCAATGTTCGGGGCGCATGGTTGCTGGCCAAAGCGGCCTATCCGCAATTACTCAAAAGTGATAGCAGCCCGTGTTTTCTCTCGGTCGCGTCAATGTCTGGCTGCGAGGCGTATCCCGGCACAGGCGCCTACAGTGCATCAAAGGCGGCATTGATTATGATGATCCGCACCTTCGCGCTTGAATGGGCGTCCAACGGTGTGCGGGCAAACTGTGTCTCTCCCGGATTGTTCCTGTCGGCGATGACTGCGCCGATCTATGCCGATCCCGAAAAGAAAGCCGCTCGCGAAGCATTGGTTCCGATGAATCGCATCGGTGATCCGGCGCGTGATTTTGCCGGGTTGGTCGAATTTATGATCTCAAAGGATGCCGGGTATATCACTGGCCAGAACATCCTGGCGGATGGCGGCATTGTCGGGTCGATCCACACACAGATCGCCGGTCGGCCTAAATCGGGCAACATCTGATGGATTATCCGGCGATCAACCTGCACAGGGCTGCGCAATATCGCGCAGCAGGATATTGGAAAGACGATACAATCGCCTCTCTTGTTGCGGCGGCGGTGGCAGCAGACCCCGACAAATTGGCTGTGCGCGACAACACCGGCGCAGCTCTCACCTATGCGGAACTATGGGGTAAATCGGCTCGTCTTGCCGGGTTCATGATTGAGCAGGGCATTGGGCGTGGCGATATCGTAACCGTCTGCATGCCTAACCGGTGCGATACCGTGGTGGTGTTCCTTGCCATTGCCCGGATTGGAGGCGTTTCCAATCCGGTGCCTGTCACCTATGGCCGCGCCGACCTTGTTTATGCAATCACCAAATGTGATTCCCGCGCCCTGTTCTTGCTGGACCATTTCAGAAGCGTTGATTTCCGTGATGTATTGGCCAAAATAAACCCCGCCGACCTTGCGGGCCGGACCATTGTGATGATCGGAGATACTCCCGATGGTGTCACCGAATGGGACGATGCGCTTGCCGCAGCCCCCATCACGGCGAACACCCCGGTCGGCGCTGATGAACCGGCAACGGTTCTGCCAACCTCCGGCACTGAGTCCAGATCCAAAGGTGTGGTGCATACCCATAATACAGTGCTGTTTGGAGAAAATGCACTTGGCAGGGTGCTTGGCCTTGGGCCAGATGACGTAACCTTCATGGCCTCTCCTATTTCTCACACCACCGGGTTTATGCACGGATTTGTCCTGACCCTGATCACAGGCGGCACCCTGTCATTGCTGGACGTGTTCAACGGCGAAGTTGCGGCCAAACAAATGGCTGATCACGGCTGCACATGGACCATGGGCGCAACCCCGTTTCTGGCCGACATCACCACCGCGATAGAAACCTCGGGTGCAACCCTGCCGAAATTCCGTTATTTCCTGTGCGGCGGCGCACCGATCCCCGAGATTCTGGCTCGACGTGCCACCGATGCCGGATTTCATGTTCTGTCTATTTATGGTTCGACCGAAAGTCCCCCGCACACCATCGTTCACCCGCAAGACCCGATTGAAAACGCATGGACAACCGATGGCCGTCCATTGCCCGGGATCGAGGTGCGCGTCGTCGATGAAAACGGTGCGGATCAGCCGATTGGTAAACAGGGCGAAACATGGTCGCGAGGACCCAACACATTTATTGGTTATCTTGGCGCACCTGATCTAACCGCCCTTGCCTTGGATTCTGACGGCTGGGTCCATTCCGGTGATCTGGCACGTATGCGCCCGGATGGATCAATTCGCATCACCGGAAGGCTGAAGGAAATCATTGTGCGCGGAGGACAGAATATTTCGGTCCGCGAGGTCGAGGAGCATCTGATCGCCCATCCGGCGATTAAAAACGCCGCTGTGGTCGCCATTCCACATGAACGTTTAGGCGAAACCGGCGCGGCAATTGTAGTGATGCAAGAGGGCGAAAATATCGATCTGCCCACACTTTCCAATTATCTGATTGCCAAAGGCATCGCCAAATTCAAACTGCCCGAACAACTGCATATCTGGGCCAAATTGCCCATGAACCCCACCGGCAAAATCCAGAAATTTATCATTCGCCAAAAACTGGCAGAACCAGATAAGGAATCCAGCGCATGATCAATTATGCAGAAAACGGAAATGTCGGCACCATCACTTTAAGCCATGCACCGGTGAATGCCATGAACGTCGAATTCATTGTCGCGCTGAACACCGCACTTGATGTAGCAGAGGCGGCAAAGCCCACGGTTCTGGTGATCAAATCCGATCAGAAATGCTTCTGTGCTGGGGCCGACCTTGGCCTGATTGCAGGTTTTTTCGAAGATGACAACGGCACGGACGGCATGATCGCCTACGTCAAAACCTTGCATGACGCATTTAATCGGATCGAGAATTTTCCTGCCGTGACCCTTGCGGTAATCAACGGTCCGGCGCTTGGCGGTGGTTTGGAAATGGCGCTTGCCTGTGATCTTCGCATTGCCTCTGCCAGCGCCAAAATTGGCCTGCCCGAAGCTCAGGTTGGCATGATCCCGGGTGCTGGTGGCACCCAACGCCTGCCGCGTCTTGTTGGCCCCGGGGGCACCGCCCGTCTGATCCTGAGCGGCGATGTGATTGATGGCACCGAGGCCGAGCGTATTGGTATCGCCCAGTGGGTTGCGGCACCTGAGGCACTGGATGCGCTGGTGGGAACCACCACAAACCGCATTGCTGGCCTGTCGCTTCAAGCACTGATGGCGTCGAAAGACTGTATCGCCGGCTATTATGATCCTGAAATTGACGGGTTCGCACTCGAGCTGGAAAAACCACTCGAACTGATCCCCACCGCAGAAGCGCGCAACCGCGTTCTCGGCTTCTTCAAACGCTGATATTCAATTCAACTTACGGAGTAAAAATCATGAAATTTGAGGGTAAAACAGTCCTCGTTACCGGCGCGGCATCCGGCATTGGCAATGCGTGTGCCAAAGGTTTTGCGGCCGCGGGTGCCAAAGTGATCCTGACTGACATCAATGATGAAGGCGGCAAAGCGGCCGCAGCTGAATTGGCCGGGTCGGTGTTTATGCAAATGGACATCACCCACCGTGACGAAACCAACGCATTGGCTGATAAAATCAAAGATAAAGTCGGCGGGCTGGACGTTTTGGTGAATGCCGCCGGGTGGGACATTATTGAACCCTTCATGAAAAACACCCCCGAATATTGGGACAAAATTATGGCTCTGAATTTTATGGGTCCAGTACAATTGACCCGTGCAGTTTTGCCCTTGCTTATGGAAGCTGAAAATGGCGGTCGTATTGTCAACATTGCATCCGATGCGGGGCGTGTTGGTTCGTATGGCGAAACCGTTTATGCAGGTGCAAAAGGCGGTATTATCGCGTTTACAAAATCACTGGCCCGCGAACTGACACGCAGCAATATCCGTGTGAACTGCCTGTGCCCGGGGCCTACAAACACGCCGCTTTTTGCAACTCACACCGAAAAAATGCGCAATGCTCTGGCCAACGCAATTCCGATGAAACGTGTAGCTGAGCCTTCCGAAATTGCTGATGGTGTCCTTTTTTTTGCGTCTGATCGTTCCAGCTTTGTTACCGGGCAGGTGCTCAGTGTTTCTGGTGGTCTAACCATGGTTGATTAGATTGTTGACCCCGCCGCGACTAGCAACACGCTCTTCGGATAATAATTTCACGGCCTGTATTTGAGCAACCCACAATGACAAAACAAGTCACTATATCCAAGGCTATCTCATCAATTGTTCAGCCGAATGATGTGCTTTGCTTCGGTTTTACCCATAACCGCAGCCATACTGCAGTTTACGAGGTCGCCCGGCAATTCAAAGATCAGAAATGCCTGACCCTCGTGGCAACAGGCCTGCTTGAATACGCATCCATCCTTGTTTCGGCAGGAGTGGTCAAGCATCTGGAATCTGCATTCACTGGCAACACCTATCCAGCACCTGCCCCCTCCAAGGTGTTGCAGAACATGTATGCCGACGATCCAAACAGCGATCCTGACTGGACCAACCTGACCATGACCCTGCGCCTGATGGCGGGTGCTATGGGGTGGCCATTTGTGCCGGTCAACAGCCTGTATGGGTCTGATCTGTGGCGCGATAAAAACCGCGCATTGGTTAAAAACCCTTTTACCGGCGATGATCAACCGGTAATCCCCGCAATGGTGCCGGATGTCTCTTTCCTTCATGCGCCGATTGCCGACACCCTTGGCAATGTAGCGGTACATGGCCCCGATGCTGAAGAAAGCTGGGCGGCGTTTGCCGGTCGTAAACTGATTGTAACCGCTGATCGGGTGATCAGCCCGGAAGCTTTCCGCGCCCTTGGGCCACGCACCGGCATTCCCGGCCATTTGGTCGATGCGATTGTCGAAGCATCGTTTGGTGCTCACCCCCAAGGTCAGTTTGTCTGGTCAAAAGAGGAAGGCGTCGCATCTTATGCCGAGGATTATGAATTCCGTACGGAACTCCGCCGGCTGACCCGCGACCCCGATGGTCTGCGTGCATGGGTCGAGGATTGGGTGTTCCCGCTTGACCATGACAGTTATCTAGCGCGCCTTGGAAAAGACCGTCTGGAGGCACTGCAAAAAGCCGCTCTTGACCCCATCCCGACCTCGCCGCGCGATGCCAACGCTCCTGCATCACCTGAAGAATATGCTGCCGTCGTAGCTATGCGCAAAGCCATCAGCAGCGCCGAAACGGGTGACAAGAAATGCTTTTTCGCGGGCATCGGCCTGTCCCATATTGCCGCTTGGGGTGCGGAACAGATGTTGCGTGACCGCAATGTCGATGTGGCGCTGATAGCAGAAAACGGCATGGTCGGGTTTCGCCCGCTGTCTGGTGATCCCTATCTGTTCAACCGTCCGAATGCTGCCTCATCCCGGTTCCACTCCAGCTTTTTACGCACTCTTGGCGTGTTGTCTGGTCCCCGTGCCCGTGATTGCATTTCGTTTCTGGCCGCCGGTCAGATTGATGCCGCAGGCAATATCAATTCGTCGCGTTCTGCCAATGGTCGTTTGATCGTTGGCTCTGGCGGTGCAAACGATCTTGCTGGTGGTGCATCAGAGGTCATGGTGGWGATGCCGTTGAAACCCGGTCGCTTTGCATCCCAGGTGGCATTTACCACCTCCCCAATCAAACATCATGCAGGCGTTGCCACCGATCTGTGCTGGATGGAACGCGGCAAAGATGGCCGACTGGAAATTGTTGGTGTTGTTTGCGAAGCGGGTGGCGAAGAGGTTGCCCTTGCTGCAATCGAGACCGCCACCAGCACGAAATTACCGATCCGCGCCAATCTGGAACGCATCCCGCTTCCCACGAAGGATGAGGTGAAACTGCTGCGCAGTTTTGACCCCGCACGGGCCATTCTTGGYTAATTATTTGTAAATCTACAGGAAAAAATTATGGAATATACCGACATAATCTATGAAACCAGTGAAGGCATCGCGACCATCACTATCAACCGTGAAAACCGGTTGAACTGTTTTCGTGGCCGCACAATTGAGGAACTGATCCATGCGTTCAAACGCGCATGGGCTGACAAGGACGCAGCGGTGGTAATTTTCACTGCTGCAGGTCAAAGAGCATTCTGCGTGGGCGGCGACCAAAAAGAAATGGCCGCAACCGGGTCTTATGGATCTTCTGAAAATGGCCTGTGGGAAATTGACGACCTGCACATGGTTATCCGCAATATTCCGAAACCGGTTATTTGCGCGGTGAATGGCTATGCCATCGGTGGTGGCCATGTTCTTCACGTTATCTGTGACATGACTATTGCCTCTGAATCAGCAAAGTTTGGTCAAGCTGGCCCACGGGTTGGATCGTTTGATGCTGGTTGGGGATCTGCTTACCTGGCCCGGACCGTCGGTGAAAAACGCGCCCGCGAAATCTGGTTCTTGTGCCGTCAATATACCGCTGAACAAGCCTATGACTGGGGTCTGGTAAACGCGGTTGTCCCTGCGGATAAACTGAAGGAAGAAGCCCGCAAAATGGCTTCCGAAGTTGTCGCACTAAGCCCTACAGCCCTGAAGTTCCTCAAGCACGCATTCAACGCCGACAGCGCACATATCTTTGGGCAAGTTAAAATGTCCGCAGACGGGCTTAATAGCTTTGTTARCTCTGAAGAAGCCGCTGAAGGCCGTAATGCGTTTCTTGAAAAACGCGCACCTGATTTCTCGAAGTTCCGCTAATGACCATGGCTGCTGGTGATATGCCCCGTTTTGCGCTCGTAACGGGAGCCTGTTCGGGGATCGGGTTGGCAACTGCCAAAAGGCTGGCAGCCGATGGATGTCTGGTGGCAATAAATGATCTTGATGCCAAGGAGGCACAAAAAGTTGCTGCCAGCCTTGGCATGGGGCACATTGCAGTGCCGGGTGATGTTTCATCTGAAACCGATGTGGATGCAATTATTGCTCAGGCTACCGGGACATTTGGTGGCTTGGACATTCTGGTTAACAGTGCCGGTGTCGCCGATGGTGCGATCCCTGCATTTGAACAAACTTATGAACGATTCCATCACACACTGACAATCAATGTCGATGGTACCTATTTGATGTCACGCGCCGTGGCGCGTCTAATGGTGCCACGTGGCGGTGGGGCAATTGTCAACCTTGGCTCTATTGCAAGTACACTTGGCTTGTCCAACCGCGCCGCTTATGTGTCGGCCAAGGGCGCGGTAACGCAACTGACCCGCGCGCTGGCCTCGGAATGGGCGAAGTACGGTATTCGTGTGAACGCTGTCGCTCCCGCCTATGTTCGTACCACCCTGGTCAACAAATTAATCAAGACAGGAGCGCTTGATATTGATGCCATCGAAAAACGCACACCGATGCGCCGGCTTGCGGAACCTGCCGAAATTGCAGCGGTGATTTCCTTTCTTGTTTCGAGCGATGCCAGCTATGTCACAGGTAGCATCTTGCCGGTTGATGGTGGMTACACCGCCTTTGGTGCGCCGTTTGATGCCGATGAACTGATCTCTCTTGTCGAAGGTGGTCCTGATGAATAATGTTGGCGTAGTATCCCATGTTGAGGACGAAGACCTCGTTGAACGCCGTCGCGCGCAGATCGTATCAGCAGCGACCCTGCTTTTTTCGCGCAATGGATTTTACAAAACCACAGTCAAGGAAATTGCCAAAACTGCTGGAATGAGCTCTGGGCTGGTTTATCTTTATGTCCGCGAAAAAGAGGACATTCTGCTTTTAACGCTGCTCGATGTGCTGGATGCCTACGCTGTAGAAATTCCWAAGGCAATTAAAGGATTGGAACATCCAATGGATAGGCTTGTTCGCGCGATCGATGCCTATTGCCGGGTTGTAGACAGTCATGCCGAAGCAACGGTTCTAGCCTATCGTTCCACAAAATCGCTGTCACCGGAGCGCCGAAAAATTATTCAGCAACGTGAAATTGATACAAACCGCATTATCGCGGACATTATCAATGACTGCATGAAAAAAGGCCTGATCAAGAAAATGAATGTTGATATTCTGACTTACCAAATGATCCTCATTGCCCATGGTTGGGCACTCAAGGGTTGGTATTTCAAATCTCGTCTAAACCTTGATGAATATATCCTTGGCAGCATAGAGAACGTGCTTGGAGGGGTGCTGACACAGGAGGGCAGGCATCGTTACGCTGCGGCAATATTGGTTGAAGAGTAGGCTGTTTCCGGTCAGCATTAAGGAGACAGAATGTTGAGTTTTCCTAAGAGATGATTTTTGCTTCATCCCCTAAAAAGTGATGATCAGACATAAATCAGGAACCCGAGGGTTGGGTTCAGAGAAATTAATCCGCACGATCAAACGCAAGACGTGTCGCCAGTATAGCGCAGAGGAAAAGAACGCTGCACCTGGCAATTTAGCGCTTAGATTTCGGCCATCAAGGCCTTTGTTGATGCCAATGCCATAACGGCGCGTTCGATTGGTGCATGGTGCCTGGCCAAGGCATGGTTTGGTATCTCCACGCTGATTGGCAGGTTTGTGGGGAGGGCCCTCAGCATGGCTTTCAGGTCAATCCCGCCATCGCCTGGATGCAGGCGTGCTTCGCGGGCGATGCGGATCATGCCCGCGTCGGAGGGGTCATAGGGCCTCGGCCCGTCACAGACCTGAGCATAATGCAGCCGATTGGCGGGCAAAGCGCTGATGTCTGACGCCGTATCTCCGCTGCGGTCCCAATGCAGTGCGTCAATCAGGATGCCACTATTCTCATAGCCAACAGCACCCGTTATTTGGTTGGCGTCTGCCAGGTTTTTGACCTCGGTCCACGGCATCGGTTCGATGTCGGCAGTCAGGCCGTAGCGGCCAGCAAGTTCGCAGAACGCGCCATAGGTCTGGATCAGCCGGTTTCGTTCCGGGTCATCACCTGCCACAAGCACATGCCGTGCACCAAGCCGCTGTCCCAAAACACAAAAGGGCTCAAAATCAGCGACATTGGTTCCAGCTTTTAGACGGGCAATCTCAATATCTGCCAATTGAACGCCTGTGGCCTCAAGAGCTTTTGCGACCGCTTTTTGAAGAAACATATCCGTCATGATCGGATATTTGCCTTCGCTTGGGGCGGCGGCCAAGAGGCGCAGACCGACCATGTCGTAGCCAGCTTCGCCCGCAATGCGGACCGCATCAAGCGGGCTCACATCATAGGTGGTCAGGAAGGCGAGTGAGATTGGGTTTTCCATGTTATTTGAGCGGGCTGAAAGCCATCGGCATGGCGATGGCAGATGTCATGTCAGGGGTCAGCCAATCCGGCCCGCCTTTTGGGGGCCAAATGCCGTCGGCAACGGCCTGGGCGCGAATTTTGCTGCGTTCTTCAATGCTTGCATAGGGCCAGATATGGGTCATGCGCGGCGCACCATCAAGGCCGTACATGGCGATAGTCAGGGGCGAATATTCCAACCGTTTCGGCATCGCGTCGCGCCATATATTCTGGGTTTGCGCGATGCCGTTCAGGGTCGTTTTATAGGTGCGGAATTCATATACAGGGCCAAACGAACCCGGTTGCACTTCAGGGAGAAAATCAAAAATCTTGTAGCTGTCAAAGGTTAGATTGATCAGAAATTCCATACAGCCCATCGGGTTGCCAGATAACAGGGCGCGGTCGCGTTCGGCCATCATGGCGTCAAGAGTATCAAAGCTGCGCAATATGTAGACTTCATTCAGGCCGCCGATATCGTTGAACCATGCACCCAATAATTTGCCACGCGCTTCAGAGGCCTTCAGCCAAGCCTCCAGTCCGGCTGCGGCTTTGGCAGCTCCAAATATAACAGTCTTTAATGTGGCGATTTCATAATAAAGCATAGTGATTTGTCCTAGGTTTGGGAGAGTCCGGTGATAGGCAGACCCGCAAGGGTGCGCCCGATGATGTAGCCAAAGGTCATGCCGGGGCCGAGCGTGATGCCCCCCGACGGATATTTACCGCCCATAATCGATGCGGCATCGTTGCCAGCAGCAAAGAGGCCTGGGATCGGCGTATCGTTTGTATCTATTGCGCGCCCTTGCGGGTCAGTTTTGAGACCTGCAAAGGTCCCAAGACTGCCGGGTACAATTTTGACGGCGTAAAAAGGCCCCTTTGAGATAGGGCCAAGCGAAGGGTTTGGGCCAAGTCCAACCCATCCTTGCACGCGGTTATATGTTGAGGCTCCGCGGTTGAAATCGGGATCCGTGCCATCGGCGGCGAAGGCGTTGAACCGTGAAATGCTGGCTTCAACTTCGGTAACGGGAAGGTCGCAGGCTTGCGCCAGATCGCGCAATGTTCGTCCGGTTTTGAGATAGCCGCAGGTGATATAAGGACGCAGTGGCAGAGGGAAGGGCTTGGACCAGCCCAGGCCGAACCGGCGCTGCGCTTTGTGGTCGCAGATCAACCAGCAATGGGGTGCTTGGCCTTTGGGGGTTTGTTCGAGCAAAGCCAGTATGAAGTCGTGATAGCTGTCCGCCTCATTCACGAAGCGCCGGCCGTAGATGTTGAGCGCAATAAACCCAGGTTTGGCGCGTTCCACCAGATGGGGGAAGTTGCGAAAGCCGCCTTCACTGTCAGGCACGCGGGAGACGGGCGCCCACGCGCCGGGCTGGGCCAAGGCAAAATCCGTGGCTGCACCGATGGTTTCGCCCAAGGTGATGCCATCGCCTGTGTTGGTCTTTGGCGCAGCAGAATAATGTTCGGTCCCGGTTGGAGCATGATCGAAATGCGAGGCGATCCGGCGCTTGTCATGRGGGAAGCCGCCGGTYGCGAGAACSACCCCRAGCYTGGTKTGAACSGYCGTRTCRRTGCCGTYYAGCGYCAGAACYGCGCCKGTCACGCGRTCCKCATCACSCAACAATTGGGYRGCYGGRGCGTTGCATTCGATCCTCACATCCAGATCAAGGGYGGCMCGCAACARCCGCGCCACCAGCGCGTTGCCRTTCACMAGATGCATCGATCTACCGTGCAGCAYCATATCGCGCCAATGCCGCAAGAACCGTTTCGCGGCATAGAAGGTTGAGCCGATCTTGCGCGTTGCATTCAGGAAATGCGCCATATCTGTACCACTGGCAACACCCATGCCGCCAACACTGACCACATCCAGCGGCGGCCGCAGCTTTTTCATCCAGGGGCCTAATTTTCGGCCATCGAAAGGTGCTGCAGACAGTGATCGACCACCTTCCAGAAAACCGTCGGTCTGGTGAAAATCAGGGACAAGGTTGCCGTCGATCCACTCCATCGCCGCATGATCAGCCATGAACTGGACCATTTCCGGGCCATTGTGGAGGAACGTATCAAGGCGCGGATCATTGGCCCTGTTGCCAAGCTCGGATCGCAAATATTGACGCGGGCCGTCGATATCTTCGACAATCCCCGCCTTCACTGCCAGATGGTTGCGCGGTATCCACAGCCATCCACCAGACCACGCGCTTGTCCCTCCGAGAACCGGGGCCTTTTCGGCGACAATGACATCCAAGCCATGGAACGCCGATGTTACCGCCGTGGCCAGACCTGGCGCACCGGACCCGATGATCAGGACGTCACATGTGAGTGAAGGGAGATGGGGCATCGCCATCGTGCTTTTTGGTCCTTTGACCTGCGGTTCGGGTCGGTTCAGTCTGGAGATCAGGCACGAATGGCCTCAGGCGCTCCGTTGAGATTGCATTGGGGTATCGGCGGAGTGCCGCAGCCGGTTAAAGAAAAAAGATGCCTCGGACGTCATGCCGATCTCGTCAGCCGCCGCGCGCAATGTGCCAGACAAGTCGTGCATTCGTTCACTGGTCATCCGCACCGCAGGGCCTGCGATGGACAGGCAGCCGATAGCGACCCCGTCTTTGGGGCGGCGAATGGCGACGGCAAAGGCACCCATGCCTGCGAGATAGCAGTTCACCGCAATTGCATAGCCGCGCTGGCGGGTTTCTTGCAGAATGGAAAGAAGTTCGGTGGCTGGCGTCACGGTTTGAGGTAGGGCGGCAAGGATCGGGTCTTTGGTTTGCGAGGTGGCCAAGGCCAGGGCCTCGTCATCCGACATCGTTGCCAGCCATGCGCGGCCGCTGGAGCTGGATGCCAAATGGACGACAACGCCTTGGTCACTACCTGGATCATAGCGCAGACCTGCTGTGGCCCCTTGTGCCACAGCAATCCAGACGAGATTGGGATAGTCCATGACCGAAAGCCGGACCAATTCACCGCTGTCTGCCGCAAGTCGGTCCAAGGTGGGTTGAGCCACGTCGGTGACGCCGGTTTTACCCAGAAAAGACAGACCTTGTGCTGCCATCTTGATAGTCAGCGCATAGTCGCCGTGGTTGCGCACTTGGCGCACATAGTCAAAGTGCGATAATTCTTTGAGCAGGCGATGTGCTGCGCTTACCGGCATATCAAGTTCTGAGGCAAGGACGCCGACAGCCAAACCGTCGGGATGAGCCGCCAAAAGCTCAAGAATAGACAACGTGCGTTCCATTATCCCGGACATATTATGCTCCTTCTCTCAAAGAGTGCTCGACGAAAGCTGCGGGTGGCGAAAGGTCAATTCGGGACGTTGCATTTGCCTGGGCAGAATGATGAATCGCCTCAACGAGCATCAGATTAGCCAAACCGTCTTCGAGCGTGACCATCGGATTTTCCCGTCCACAGATGACATCCGCAAAATGTGAAATTTGGGAAACATAGACATCTGTATCATCCGGCCTTAGCTTTTTTTCTACCAGTTCTTTAGTCCAGTCTGGTGTTCCCATATGCGACCACCAGGTAAAATCCGGAAGGCTAAATCCTGCAAGCGTGCCGGCAAACATATGCGATACAGCTGAATGTACGGGAAACCGTTCGCGGTTCTCGCCGGCCGTTAAATCCCAGGCCCAAGGTCCAACCGCAGCATCCGACATGCACACCGTGACGAGCCCGCCGGATGTAAATTCAAGGACCGCGGCTGCGGTATCCTCTACCGGTAGCCCGCGTTGTGCGGAAGACGTGAGGGCGCTTRCATTTGATACCTCGCCGAACAGGTGCCGCAGTAAGTCCAGCTCGTGGATGAAGTTGATCAGGACCGGCCCGCCCTTGCCTGGCACTGTGCGCCAGTGTTCATCAAAATAAGCCTCTTCCTTGTAGAGAGAGCACAGCACCGATCCTGCAACCAGTTGGCCAAAGGCGCCGATCTCGATTTGCGCTTTGGCGGCACGGATAATTGGATTGTAACGACGATGGTGGCCGACAAGGGCAGGCGTCGTGCTCTTGGCTGCAGCCGCGATCAACAAGTGACAAGCTTCAACTGTTTCGGCCAATGGCTTTTCGATCAGAACAGGAATGCCGGCCTCAAACAAGGCAATGCCCATCGGTGCGTGCAGTACGTTTGGTGTTGCAAGGATAACGCCGTCAGGGCGATCCGCGATCAGAGCCTGCATATCCGTATAGTGCGTGACGCCAAAGTCATTCTCGACTGGATCAAGGATACCGCACAAGGTGACGCTTTCGCATGCCGAAATGGCAGCGATATGCGTTCTCCCGATAACGCCAGCACCAATGATTGCGATCCTCAAATTCAAGTTTTTTCCCTCTGATTTCTGCAGGCAATAAAAACCCTACCGCAGATAGCTTCGAGAAGAACAATAGCAGGCTATTCGAATAATGAAAGTAAATTTAAGACTTGAATGTAATTCTAAAAATGCTATCGATGAGTAGAGTTTGAAACGGCACCCTATGGTATAGATGTGGGTAAGTGCCGGAAAAACAAGGGGAAATGATGTCGGAAATTGCTGCGGAATACGATGTCATTGTCCTGGGTTCTGGAGCGGCAGGCCTGTCAGCTGCCGTTAGCACAGCTTTGTTGGGCGGTCGTGTCCTGGTGATCGAGCGGACGGAATTTATAGGTGGGACGTCTGCATTTTCCGCCGCGACCACATGGATTCCAAACACCCATCACGCCGCAAAAGTGAACCCCGATGATAGCCCTGAAAATGTTCTGAATTATCTTGATCGCGCTGTGGGCAACCATGCGCCGCGCGCCATGCGTGAGGTTTTTGTGCGGCGCGGGCCAGAGGCGCTGCATGCGCTTGAAAAAACGCCAGGCATTGAATTTCGCCCACGTCCCTTTCATCCCGACTATCTGTATGAACTTGAAGGAAGCACCACGTGCGGGCGCGCACTTGAGCCAGAGCCCTTTGATGGCAGCCTGTTGGGCGAAGACCTGGATTTGCTACGACCGCCAATTCCGGAATTCACTATTCTCGGCGGCATGATGGTTGATCGGGATGATATTCCGCATCTGCTCAAGATGAAAACATCGCTCAAATCTCTGATTTATTCGCTCCGCATGGTGGGCAAATATTATCTGCAAAAAGCCCGTTACGGGCGTGGCACCCGCCTTTTGATGGGGAACGCTTTGGTAGGCCGCTTCTTGTTTGCGGCACGCAAACTTGGCGTCGATATGGTAACCCAAAAGCAGGTTACCGCGATCGAGCCTCAGGGTGACAATGTGAACCGTTTGGTGTTTGCCGACGGTCAGACGGTTACGGCCACAAAGGGCGTTATTCTGGCGACAGGTGGTTTTGGGCGTCACCCGGTCAAGCGGATCGAGATGATGCCACACCCGCATCCCGATTTAAGCCCAGCGGCGCCGGGCCATACGGGCGAGTTGCACGACATCGTGCTGGCGTTTGGGGCGTATTATTCCGAGAGCGCAGCACAGCCCTGCTATTGGTCTCCTGTATCGATCCGCCAGCGGGAAGACGGGACAATGGCGGTGTTCCCGCATTTCGTGCTGGACCGCAGCAAGCCGGGTATCCTCTCGGTCGCCAAAGATGGCAAACGTTTCACCAATGAAAGCCGCAGCTACCACGAATTTGTCAACGAGATGTATGCCGCCAACAAGGACGGCAGCCATATCCCTGCATATTTGATTGCGGACGCCAAAGCCCTGCGCAAATACGGGCTGGGCATGGTTATTCCAGGTCAGAGAAATCTAAATTCCTTCATCGACGAGGGCTATCTTGTTACTGGCGCGACCCTGTCGGAACTGGCTGGAAAGCTGGAGATCGACGCAGACGGACTTAGCACATCCGTTGCGCGCATGAATGAATTTGCAAAGACCGGTGTTGATGAAGATTTTCAGCGCGGCGAGACCGTATATGAACGTGGAAATGGTGATGCAAGCCATGGGCCAAACCCGACTTTGGGGGCTTTGACGACGGCGCCATATTATGCCGTTCGCTTGTTTCCCGGAGACATTGGTGCCGCCAAAGGGCTGATGACCAACGAAAACGCACAATTGATCCGGCAGGATGGGAGCCTGATTGATGGTCTGTATGCTTGCGGTGCCGACATGAATTCGATCATGGGCGGAGTTTATCCCGGACCGGGAATTACAATTGGGCCGGGCATCGTGTTTGGCTATATAGCGGCTCATACAGCCATGGGTGAGGAATGATGCAGATTTTAGTAACAGGCGGCACGGGCTTTTTAGGCTCGTGGGTAACCAAAGCTCTGGTTGAGGCGGGCCATGAGGTTCGAATTTTCGACCTCAAGCCTCAACCTGACAATCTGGATTTTGTGCTGCCAGAACTGTCAGGGCGGGTGACGCTGATCCAGGGCGATATTACCCAGGCTGGGCAAGTTACGGACGCTGTGAACGGMATGGACGCGATTATTCATCTGGCAGGGGTGATGACAGTTGATTGCGCTGCCAACCCGGTGGGTGCAATCGCGGTCAATCTGACCGGATCACAACACGTGTTTTCCGCAGCTGCCGCTGCGGGCGTCAAACGCGTCATCTATGCGTCCTCGGGTGCCGTCTATGGCGCTGAGGACGGGACCCAGCCTAAACCGCAAACATTATATGGGATATTGAAACTGGCGGTCGAGGGATTGGCGCGTGTGGCGCACCTGGATGCAGGCATCCGAAGCGTCGGTCTGCGCCCCTATATTGTATATGGCGCCGGTGAATCTTCTGGAATTGCCGCTGGGCCAAGCATCGCATTGCGCGCCGCTGCGATGGGTAAATCGGCTGTGATCGAATTTACTGGTAATGTAGGATTTGTCCAAGTCTCAGACGTCGCATCTGTTGTGGCTACAGCCGTGACCGAGATGGAAGACAAAGCCGCTGTCGTTGATTTAGGTGGTGAATTTTCCAACGTTGACGCCTTCATGACAGCATTGCGCGCAGAGGTGCCTGCGGCAGAAATAACGGCATCCGGCGTGCCTTTGCGCTTGCCGCCTCGTATTCATGGCGGAGAAAATCCTGACTGGTTTGCAAATATACCGACGACGTCCATCACACTGGGTATTCAGAATACGCTTGAACATTGGGCGCGTAGCCTGGACAGAATTAGTTATTCAAAAGCTCCTAGCCTGGATTTGGCCAAATGATTTGTCCAATCAATAGAGCTTCACGTCCATTCTGCATTTTCGGGGTTTCTGTGACTATAGATATGTCTGGCTCTCTAGGCCCAGACGCGAGGAAGGGCTGATACGATGGACGTACGTTTGGATGGGGAAACCCAGGTGTTTTTCATCGTGGGTGATCCCATTGCACAAGTGAAATCCCCAACATTGCTGACACAAAAAATGGTGGAGAATGGCGCGAATGCGCTGCTGGTTCCAGCTCATGTGGCTCCCGATGGGTTTGCGGGTTTCGTTGCGGCAGCCAAACTGATGCAAAATGTCGGTGGTATTGTCATCACGGTTCCCCATAAACCCGCAGCGCTGAAATTTTGCGACCAAATAACCGATCGCGCCCGGTATGCCGGTTCAGTCAATGTGATGGTGCGTCAGATTGGAGGCAATTGGCTTGGCGACAATACCGACGGGTTGGGCTATCTGGGCGGCATCCGTGCGCTTGGTTATGACGTCAAAGGCAAACGCTCCCTTCTAATCGGTGTCGGCGGAGCAGGTGCCGCAATTGCCTATGAACTTCTGGCGCAAGGCGTAGCGCATCTGGCCATCCACGAGCTGAACGAGGCACGTAGCGCCGACGTGATTGCACGTCTGAGTGAAGCGTTTCCAGGGAAGGTCAGTAAAGGAAGTGCGGATCCTTCCGGATTTGATCTGATCTGCAATGCGACCCCTGTGGGGATGCGCGAAAGCGACCCGACGCCGGTGCAGGTTGAAAAATTGATTGGCCACGAATTTGTTGCGGACAGTATTACCAAGCCTGAAATTACCCCGATGCTGGTCGCAGCATGCGCGAAGGGGTGCAACACCATGCCCGGCTTAGGTATGTTCAATGCCCAGGCCGATATCCTGGTCGATTTTCTGGTCACAACAGAAACGACTTAAATAAAGAAAATATCCAAGGAGGATACAATGTTTAAGAAAATTCTATTGGCGGCCGGTGTGGCCGCTCTATCGATCACTAGCGCGGCCTCAGCCGAGACGATCCGCATTGCCGATGTGGCCGAGCTTTCTGGCGCGGGTGCTGCTGCTGGTTCCGTGTGGCACGACGGTGTCGTCATGGGTTATGATGAGATCAATGCAGCCGGGGGTATCCTTGGTCAGCAGGTAGAGCTGCAGGCTTACGACAGCCAAACCAATCCGCAGAACAGCCGTGCTATGGTTCAAAAGGCCATCGATGAAGGCACCTTCGTGCTGATGGGGACGGTCTATTCATCTTCGACCATCGTTAATATGCTGGTCGCGCAGCAAAACGGAATCCCGCAGCTTACCGGTTCAGAATCGCCGACGATCACGGCTCAGGGCAACCCTTATATTTTCCGCACAGCCTTTGGTGCACAGATGGGGCTGCCAAAGATCGGCTCCTATCTGGCCGATGATCTGAATGTATCGAAGATCGCTATTGTCTGGGCAAATACCGAGTTCGGCAAAGGCGGCTATAACGCTTTTCTGAATGTCGCTGAAGCCAATGGAATCGAGATTGTCGCTGACATTCCGACCGAGCAGGCGCAGGTTGATTTCGCTGCCGATGTGAGCCGTGTTGCGGCCTCCGGTGCTGAGGCTGTCTTCGTTTATCTCACCGAAGAAGAATCCGCACGGTTCTTGCTGGAAGCTAACAAGCAAGACCTGGACATGCCCATGGCTGGCGATACCGTTCTTGTATCGCAGAARGTAATCGAYCTGGCAGGTGAGGCYGCMAATGGYGCRTTTGGCCATGTGGGTCTATCCGCCAWTGCGCCAATCCCGGCAATCACGGAAGTTTCTGCACGGTTTGAAGCGCGGTTCGGTTATGCGCCTGATCACAACGCTCTGAAGGGCTATATCGGCGCGTGGACCGTTAAATATGTCACCGAATTGGTTGGCTCACTGGACCGTGAAGCTTTTGCTGAACGGATGCATGGACTGTGTCTTGATGCGGCGACTTATCCGGGCATATTGATGGATGTATGCTGGGATGACACCGGTGAGATGAGCCGGGCAAGCTTCCTTATTGAAGTGGTTGATGGCGCTCAGGTAATCACCCGCACGCTTCCTGCCAACTAAAAAATCATGGCGGCACCCGCGTCAGGGTGCCGCCTCAATCAATTACAATAGAGGCAAGTTATGTCGGAATTCATCCAGATCATCGTGTCTGGCCTGTCGACAGGCTCGATCTACGCATTGGCCGCAGTCGGGTTCACACTTTTGTGGCAGGCATCGCAGACAATCAATTTCGCCCAAGGTGAATTTGTAATGCTACCGGCATTTTTCGTCCTCGGGGCCATGGGCCTTGGCGCACCAATGTGGCTGGCCATTGCTTTGGCGCTGGGCCTGTCGATCCTGCTGTTGGGCGCTATGTTCAAGAAGCTGATTGTTGAGCCGATGATGCCACACGGTTCCTTGCCACTTATCATCGCCACCATCGCGCTTGGTTTGCTGATGAAAGAGAGCGTCAAAGAATTCTATTCGGCGCAAGGTCAGCCCTTTCCTCCTGTCTTCCCCACAGAAGTTATTCGGGTATTTGGTGCCGCAATTTCCATTGCCGACATCATGAACCTCGTTGTGTCTTTTTCCGCAATCCTTGCGCTGCAAATGTTCATGCAGCGCACCCGCACGGGGCGCTGTATGCAGGCCACTGCGCAGAACCCGGAGGTCGCCGAGATCCTGGGTGTTAATGTGAAGCGGATGGTGATGTACACTTTCYYGRTCAWSGSNCSCGSTNGCGGCSATYGCMTCGATYYTGATATCGCCAATTTATCTGGCCAAATTCTCCAACGGGGAAACGTTGGGCCTGGTGGCTTTCATCGCMGCGATMGTGGGCGGRTTTAATCAGGTTCGTGGAGCGCTGGTCGGGGGCTTGTTAATTGGTGTCATTGACAACCTGTCTGCGGTCTATGTCTCGGCTGAATACCGCGCGGCTGTGCCGCTCATTCTTCTCATCGTTATTATCATGGTCCGCCCGCAAGGGATTATGGGCACATCTGAGGGGCGAACCGTCTGATGTCCGTATCACTCAGATACTTGGTGTATATCGGTGTGATCACTGTATTGGTTCTCGCGCCTTTGGGGCAGGGGACTTACATCATCTATGTGCTGTGCTCCTGGCTGATTTTCTCTATCGCAGCGATGGGTCTGAACCTGACGCTCGGSTATGCGGGACAGGTGAGCCTTGCTCAAGCTGCCTTTATGGGGATCGGCGCCTATATCACCGCTTTGATGACRATGGCGGGGTATCACTGGTTGCTGGCAACGCCGATTGCTATTTTGAGCTGCTTCGGGATCGGTCTRATCCTGGGATATCCGGCCCTGCGGGTTCAGCACCATTTTCTGGCTTTCGTTACGCTGGCCTTTAACACATTAGTGTTTTTGGTGTTGCGGAATGAGGAATGGGCGACAGGTGGATCATTCGGTCTKGTRCCAATACCGCGGCCTGATTTTTTCGGTTTCTCCACCTTCAAGCAGCTGCCATTCTATTATTTTGCGCTTGTGTGCTTCTTTCTTGCAGCAGGGGCAATGGCGTGGATCGTGCGGTCGCCGTGGGGGCGCGCATTCAAGGCGCTCAGGGAAAACCCGATTCGTGCCAATTCACTGGGCCTGAACACGCGACGGATGACCTTGCTGGCCTTTGCCATAGGTTCTGGTTTTGCCGGTCTGGCGGGCGCGATGTTGGCACCGTTGGTGCAATTCATCGAGCCGGGGTCTTTCACCCTGATCCATTCTTTAAAAATCCTGCTAATGGTCGTTGTAGGCGGCTCTGGCTTTTACTTCGGTCCGTTCCTTGGCGCGGCGATTGTTGTATTGCTGCCGGAAATATTGCGGTTCACCGAAGGCTAYTAYCTGATCATCTACGCTACCTTTGTTTTGGTTTTGATGGTCTTCTCGCCGACCGGACTGATTGGTCTTGGGGAGAAGTTGAAGGATCGGTTCCGGGCTCAAAAGGTTGAGCGCAGCGACCTCAAGGACGGAGCGCAATTATGATTCCGGTGTTGAGTGTTCGCGATATTTCCAAGTCGTTCGGAGCGATCAAGGCGGTCGATAATGTCTGCTTTGATGTCTATAAGGGCGAGGTTCTTGGTCTGATCGGACCGAATGGTTCCGGCAAATCCACTTTGTTCAATTGTATCCTTGGGCAGTTGACCCCGGACTCAGGCGAGGTGCTGTTCAAGGGCGACAATGTCGCTGGCAAAGAGGCGCACGAATTGAGCAAGCGCGGTATTGGCCGTACATTTCAGCAATTGTCGGTCTTTCCGCAAATGTCCGTACTCGACAACATCATTATGGCCGGGCAAGAGCATCACGGCACCATGCTATCCCGCCTGTTGGGCCCGCCTGATGCCGGGTTAACCGAAGCGGCCGAGCAACTAATCAGCTTCTTCCGGCTGGATCATCTGCGCGATCAAATGGCCGGATCGTTATCTTACGGTCAGCAAAAGCTGGTCGATGCGGCGGTTGCCTTTATGGCTGGCCCGGAATTGGTTTTGCTTGATGAACCAGCAGGTGGGGTGAACCTGACCATGCTGGAATATCTCAAGGATCGGCTACGAACCTACAACCGCGAACATGGGGCTACATTTGTCGTGATCGAGCACAATATGGAATTCGTGATGAGCCTCTGCACCCGTATTATCGTACTGGCGGAAGGCGCGATTATTGCAGAGGGTAGTCCCGACGAAATCAAGTCGAACCAGCAGGTTATTGACGCATATCTGGGGGGCTGACAATGCTGGAACTCAAAGACATTTATGGTGGTTATGGTAAAATCACCATCCTGAACGGGACAAGTTTCAAGATCCCAAAAGCCTCTATTACAACCATGATCGGGCCGAATGGCGCGGGCAAATCTACAGTGTTCAAGGCAATTTTTGGCTTGCTCAACGTTCATTCCGGCCAGATCCTTTTGGATGGTCAGGATGTAACGCGGCAAACGCCAATACAGATGATCAATCACGGCGTGACCTATGTGCCGCAAGGGCGAAATATAATTCCGCAATTGTCGGTTTGGCACAATCTGGAGATGGGAGGGATTA
>JAESRU010000143.1 GCA_016764455.1 Hyphomicrobiales bacterium
TTACTCGCAGCTATTTGGGTCATGATGGCCTTGGAGGATTCTCCAATTCAGTTCATTCTGACCCGCCACGAACAGGGCGCGGCATATATGGCTTATGGCCATGCCAAGTCCACAGGGCGAACAGGGGTTTATAGCGTTGTCCCCGGGCCAGGTGTCTTGAATACCGGTGCAGCCTTGGCCACCGCCTGGGGCGCAAGCACGCCGGTATTATGCCTTACCGGACAAATCCCGACCCAATATCTGGGCAAGGGCCGCGGGCATCTCCATGAATTACCGGATCAACTCAAGACCCTGCGCACAATCGTTAAATGGGCGGACCGTATAGACAGTCCGGCAGAGGCACCCAGTTTGGTGAACGAAGCCTTCGCCCAAATGAATTCAGGCCGCCCCGGCCCGGCATCGCTGGAAATGTGCTGGGATACAATGGCCAGTTCAGGCCCGGTTGAATTTGGCGAAATCGAAGCATTACCAGACCCCGCCCAGCCTGACCCTGACGAGATTGCTGCCGCTGTTGCGCTGTTGAAAGACGCCAAGCGCATCCTCATCATAACTGGTGGCGGCGCGCAAAACGCGGTGACTGAAGTCAACAATCTGGCCGAAGTCCTTGGTGCTGGCGTCACGTCAATGCGTAGCGGTCGCGGCATTGTCCCTGAAGATTCAGATTTCGGCATGGCGTCCGCCGCCGCTCTGGATATCTGGCCAGAAACAGAAGTTTTGATCGGGATCGGATCCAGGCTGGAAATGCCCTATATGCGCTGGGCAAGTGGCCCCGACAGAATTGAAAAACCGGACGGACCTCCCTACCTGATCCGGATCGATATCGACCCGGACGAGCTGGCTCGCCTTATCCCCCACGCAGGCATTCTTGCTGATACAGCAACCGGAACTGCTGCGCTTGCGGACGCGATAACCAAAGTCCGGACACCGGAAAAAGATGCCCGCGAATATATCGCCGGTGCCAAAGCCCGGGCGGCGAAAGCCATTCAGGTAATCCAACCCCAGATGAGCTATCTGGAAGTGATCCGCGATGTTCTGCCCAGAGACGGGTTTTTCGTTGAAGAATTATGCCAGGCCGGGTTCGCTTCCTATTACGGATTTCCGGTCTACGAACCACGCACCTTTGTCACAGCCGGGTTCCAAGGAACCCTTGGATATGGCTTCCCTACCGCCCTCGGCGTTAAGGCCGCCAACCCGACAAAGGCGGTCATATCCATTACCGGCGATGGTGGATTTATGTTTGCCATGCCGGAACTTGCCACCGCCGCGCAATATAATTTGGGCGTCGTCATTGTCCTGTTCAACAACAATGCGTTTGGCAATGTGCGGCGCGACCAGATTAATTCTTATGAAGGACGCACCATCGGGGTCGATCTGCTCAACCCGGATTTTGTCGCACTCGCTGAAAGTTTCGGGATATCCGCTACGCGAGTGACGTCTCCCGGTGATCTACGCCCCGCACTTGAAAAAGCGATTGCCAGCAATGCCCCGGCCTTGATTGAAATTCCGGTCGATCCGGACAAGGAAGCATCCCCCTGGCCGTTCCTCATTCCCGGCGCATATACATAAGGATTATGTACATAAGGATTATGCGTTTTGTGTCTTGAAGCCGCCCGGTGATTGGTCAAAGCTGATCACCCGGTGCCAGCAAGGGTTTCCCGTTTCATCTCTAATTCGATCCAGTTTTCTTCGGCCTCCGAAAGCTCACTCATACAATTGGTGAGCTTTTCGCTGGTTTTAGCAAATACATCTGGATCATTGTCAAAAAATCCGGCTTCCGACAATTTTCCCTCAAGACCACGGATTTGATCCTGCAGCTCTTCGATACGTGCCGGCAGCCCGTCGAGAAGATGCTGCTCACGAAACGACAATTTGGTTTGCTTCTTTTCTTTGGATGCTGCGGCTCCACTCTTTTGTTTTCGCAAAGAGGATTTAGCTTTCTTTTCCTGCGCCAGCTTTGCCCCTTGCGCTTCCAGATCGCCATACCCGCCCGCTGTCTCAAGCCAGGTGCCGTCGCCGTTTGGCGAAATTACCGAGGTCACCACGCGGTCCAGAAAATCACGATCATGGCTGACCAGCAAAATCGTACCGGCATAATCCCCGAGCAATTCCTGAAGCAGGTCCAGAGTTTCCAGATCAAGATCATTGGTCGGCTCATCAAGAACCATCAGGTTTGATGGTTTGGAAAATGCCCGCGCCAACATCACCCGCCCGCGCTCACCGCCAGATAATGTATGCAGCGGGCTTCCGGCCTGTTCCGGTGCGAACAAAAAATCCTTCATATGGGCAATTACATGGCGACGGCTATCGCCAATCGCCACCGTATCGCCAGCACCAAATGTGAGCGCATCGCGAAGCGTCATCTCAGGATCAAGGCTGCCGCGATCCTGTTCCAGCTTCACCATCTCAATATTGTGGCCAGGCTTTACAATGCCTTGATCCGGCGCCAGCTTGCTAACCAGCATATCCAACAAGGTAGTTTTACCGGCCCCATTTGGCCCGACAATACCGACCCGGTCGCCGCGCTGAATACGGGTTGAAAAATCACGGACAATATCCCGGTCGCCATAGGTCTTGGAAATTGATTTAACTTCGACCACCAGCTTGCCGGATTGGGTTGCTTCCTCGGCTTGCATTTTTACCTGCCCCACTGGGCCGGTATCGGTGCGTCGTTTCTGGCGCAATCCATGCAGATCCTGAAGGCGGCGCTGGTTGCGTTTTCGCCGGGCGGTGACCCCGTAGCGTATCCAGTGTTCTTCACGCACAATTTTGCGATCAAGCTTGTGGCGGTCTTCTTCCTCTTGTCGCAGCATTTCATCGCGCCAGGCTTCAAACCCGGAAAACCCCTGGTTCAAACTCCGGCTGCTGCCCCGATCAATCCAAAGGGTTTTCTTCGAAATGGTCTGCAACAAGCGCCGGTCATGGCTGATCAGGATGATCGCAGACCGTGATGCGGCAAGAGTATTTTCTAACCATTCAATGGCCGGCAAGTCCAAATGATTGGTAGGCTCATCCAGCAACAAAATATCTGGTTCAGGCGCGATCGCCCGGACCAGCGCGGCGCGGCGTATTTCCCCGCCTGACAAGGTTGCCGGGTCTTCACTGCCATCAAGCCCCAATTGCTCTAGCAGATACGACGCCCGGTGTTCATCGTCACCCGGCGCCAACCCGTCCCGCACATAATCGAGGGTCGAGGAAAATCCAGACAGGTCGGGTTCCTGCGGCAGGTAACGTATTGTCGTTCCCGGCTGCACAAAAATGTCACCGCGATCCGGCTCGATTCCACCTGATACGATTTGCAGCAATACCGATTTGCCAGACCCGTTACGCCCAACAAGAGCCAGCCGGTCATGTTTCGAGAGTGACAATTCGACACCCTCAAGCAGCGGCGCGCCGCCAAAGGTCAGGTGAATATCTTGCAATGTGAGCAGGGGTGGTGCCATGGTCAGAGGCTTTAAAGGTCAGCGCACATTTGGGCAAGCAACGGTTTTCTGGCTAATATTAATTCTGAAAATTAAGGGAACGAGATGAAGCCAGATTATGTCCATAGGACAATGGAAGATTTCAAGAAATTGTTTCCGGAAGGTCTTTCCGGAAATGACATAAACGGCCGTGGCGTTACCGAGCGTAGCCAGCCCAAAACATTTTTCTGGCACCCCGCAGAGCATAATCCGTTTCACGAATTGCAAGACGCGGTGATTTCCCACCAGCGTCAGGCACCTGAAATTGAAAATGCTTATTCAAGAGACGCTGATCGTGGACCAAGGCCGGTTGAGCGTAACCCGGATCCGGTTCAGAAAAGTCCGCAAGAATGGTCCGATTTGGTGCGCGAATTCGCGCTTCAAACTGATGCAGACCAGATCGGGTTTACCCCTGTCCTGCCAGCCTATATTTACGAAGGCTACGACATTCCATACCCCAACCTCATCATGATCGCCGTTGCCATGGATCATGACCGTTTGTCGACAGCACCAAGCTCCATCGACAATATCGCTGCTGCTGAAGAGATTGCTATCAAATACAATACCGCCTCTCGTTCCGCCCGCAAGATTTGCAATTTTATTCTCGAAGCTGGCTATTCGGTGAAGGCGTTTCCGGGCCCCATGGCCACCGCTTTGAACATGATCCCGGCCGCGATCCAGGCAGGCATCGGCGAATTGGGCAAGCATGGCTCAATGATCAATCGCAAATATGGSTCTTCGTTCAGACTRTCAGCCGTTGCCACCGACATGCCGCTTGCCTTCGACCAAGAGGAAATTTTCGGGGCCGACGAATTCTGCGCCTCATGCCAGATTTGCACCAAAGCTTGCCCCCCTGAAGCGATCTCATCGGAAAAGCAAATGGTCCGCGGAAACGAGAAATGGTACACGGATTTCGATAAATGCATTCCCTATTTTGGAGAAACATTTTCGTGCGGCATTTGCCTCGCTGTCTGCCCCTGGAGCCGCCCTGGGATTTCTGAAAAATTGATCCAGAAGCTGGCCCGCCGCCGCGAACGTCTGGCCACCGAATAGGAATAGCGGCCGGAAATCTGATCGACCTGCATCACTCTCGTATTTTCCCTTTCCGGCATGGCAAGACGCCTTGCTTCCAGATTTCGGTCAGCCGATACTTGGCGTGCCATGAAACCTGACCTGCATTTAAGCGATCACGATCAACACCGTCTTGATGGTGGTGAAGGTCCTGCCATGCAATTTGCGATGAAGCTGGTCACAAACGCGGCGCGGATTATGAAAGCAGAACGCCTGATTGATGTCAGCTTTGCGCATATCGACGCCTGCTTTTATTCCGGCCGCGCCCATCTGGATTTCGTCAATTACCTGCTCGCCCATGACGCCAAACTGAGCGTCCCGTCATGGACCAATACCGGCCTTGTCAGCCTGGTTGATCCATCTTTGCGCAAGGACGGAACCATTGTTCGCGAAGCCCGTGAATTGATGCAGGCTTACGAGCGGCTTGGATGCAAACCGGTATGGACCTGCGCCCCCTATCAACTTCCCGGAAGGCCAAATCTGGGAGACCATATCGTCGGATCTGAATCCAACGCTGTCACTTTTTATAATTCAGTGATCGGCGCCCGCACCAACAAATATGGGGATTTTCTTGACGTCGCCGCCGCTCTTACCGGACGGGTTCCAGATGCCGGACTGCACCGGGATGAAGCCAGAAGGGCGCAGCTTGTATTTTCCCTGGAAAACATCCCGGAATTTTTTCGCCGGGAAGATTTGTTCTTCCACCTACTCGGCCATTTTGCCGGTGCCAGGTGTGGTTCGCAGGTACCGGTCTTTACAGACCTGCCTCAATCTACCAACGAAGATAATTTGAAAGCTATCAGCGCTGCGGTTGCCGCATCCGGCGGTGTTGCATTATTTCATGCCGTTGGGATCACTCCCGAAGCCCCTGATCTGGAAGCCGCGTGTCAGGGAATGGAGCCAGATGATACTATTGTCGTTACGCCCTCAGACCTGATTGCTGCCCGAAAATCACTTTCGCGGGCGCCTGACGGCGTCGTGAATATGGTAGCGCTTGGGACACCGCATTTCTCGTATACCGAATTTGAAGCTCTTGTCCCGCTGATCGCGGGCCGCCACGTTGCTGCAAATTGCAAGCTATTGATTACAACCAGCCGCCATGTGCGCGACTTGATCGCCGCCAAAGGCTGGCTTGAATTTCTTGAAAAATCCGGCGCGGAGATCGTTGTCGATACCTGTAGTTATTTCTCCCCGACCCTGCGCGGCATGACCGGCCGGGTGATGACCAATTCCGCAAAATGGGCCTATTACGCCCCCGGCATGTTGCCGATTGAGGTAACCTTTGGCAGCCTCCGGGAATGCGCAGAAACAGCTATTGCTGGAGAGAATTGGCGCGATCCGGCCCTTGTTGACGCCATGCTTGGCGGGGGATCATGAGCGAAACAAACATCCAGGGTCAGGTGCTGCATGGCGGAGAAGCGATTGGACCATTGCTGTTGCTGGACGAGCCTTTGAGTTTTTGGGGCGGCTTCGACCCCCTTACAGGCACTATTCTCGATTCCCATCACCCCCAAGCTGGTGAAACCGTCGGCGGCAAGATTTTGGCGCTTTATGAGACCCGTGGATCAGCCGGCACCCCGGCAGCCATCGCCGAAGCGATCCGGCGCGGCTGCGGGCCGCTTGCATTTGTGTTGGTCAAGTCAGATGTAAATATCGTCACCGGCGTCAGCGTTGCTGCGCATCTTTACCAGATCATCATCCCGGTTATTACGATTGCAGAGAATGCGTTTCATCAATTGAGGTCCGGCCAAAAAATAGAAATATCTTCTGACGGCAATATCACTAYCCGCTAATCCAWCTCGTCATCTRACGGTTGAAGCGCTTCCAGCARATGATCCAGRCRGRCCATCAGGTCGYGATATTCYGCTTCRCCSAGCGCATCTTSKATSTGCTGATARTGRGTTTCAGAARTTTTTGAAGTCGCKKYAAACAAGGCGCGCCCTTTRTCGGTAATCCTCAGRTTYACCAACCGCCGGTCRGTTKCRGATATGGATTTTTCAACCAATCCACGCCGCTCGAGRTCGGTCATGATCCGCGACAGCGACGGCATTTTAAGCACGACCATGCGCGAGAGTTTACCCGCATCAAGCTCAGAAAACTCCGCCAGCGCGCGCAATACCCGCCATTGCTGGTCGGTGATTTTGGCCGCCAGCAAATGCGGCCGGAACCGCCGCATGACCAATTCGCGCGCTTTCAGAAGCTTCAGCGGTAGGGATTTTTCAAGCGCCCGCATTGTCGCTAAACCTTCTCGTCTTCAACCCGGTTGCGCAAAATACCGATTTGAGGAGACGATACTTCAACCGTATCGTCGGCAACCAGCCAGCGCGGCGGATCAAACCGCGCACCAGCACCAGGCGGCGTGCCAGTCGCAATAATATCCCCCGGTAGCAATTCCATGAATGTGGAGAGATAGGAGATGATGAAAGCCAGCGGGAACATCAGATCGCTGGTAAAACCGTGCTGGCGCTCTTCTTCATTGACCCGGGTCCGGACTTCGAGTTTGTCCAGCGGCCCAGCTTCGTCGCTGGTGACAATCCAGGGCCCGATTGACCCCGACGACCCGAAATTCTTGCCTTGCGTGACATTGAATTTGCCGTGACGCAGCCAATCGCGGATCGTGCCTTCATTCATCAATGTAAGGCCGAAAATATGGTTTGCCGCCTCAGCTTCGGGAATACGCCGACCGGCTTTGCCGATCACGATTACAATCTCGCCTTCATAATCGAGCTGTACCGATTCAGGCGGGCGCATCAAAGCCTGCCCGTGTCCCACAAGAGACCCCGGCGTTCGCATAAAGAGGCTCGGATAGCGCGGCTCATCAGACCCGTCTTTATATTCCGCATTCCGGTTTCGGTAATTCACCCCGATACACAAAATCTTGTCCGGCTTGGCAATCGGCGGCAGATAGCTGATGTCGGCCAACGGGATACTCGTGTCAGCCGCCTCTATTGCAGCCACCGCTTTATCAAGACCATCGGCCGCAATCATGTGCCGGAGAGACCGAAAAACATCTCCAAGATCGATCACGCGATCATCGCGAACACAGCCCCAGGATTGTTTGCCCTGATGGGAAAATGAGAGAAATTTCATCGCGCGGCCCTGCTCCAGTTTCAAATTTAAATTGGCTTAGGCAATAGTCATTGCCTGTTTTTCATTAACATGGTAATGAATTTCTGTAAATGCTGGAGAACATATATGCCCCATATCATTGTCGAATATTCCGCCAACCTTGAAGACGCGGTCGATATCGCGGCGCTTGTGGGCGAAATTCACCAAGCCGCAATTTCAACTGGCGAGCTCCCACCAGCGGGCACGCGCACCAGGGCGGCACGGCGCGACATCTATGCGATTGCGGACCAGCATCCCGACAATGTTTTTCTGAATATCAAATTGATGATCGGCGAAGGCCGCGATGTTGAAACGCGCCATAAAGCCGGGGCAAAAATCTTCGACGCTGCCTCGGATTACCTGGACAAGGAAAGCCCCGGCCTGCCGTTGGCACTTTCGTTGAACATTTGGGAAATCAACAAAGAAACCAGTTTCAAGAAAAACAATCTGCATGAGATCATCGCAGCGCGTACCGAAGGAACCGCCGAATGAATATGGATTTTTCTGCTCCGTTAAAGGCAAACCTGAAAAAAGTATCCGACTATCTGGACCCGATCCGGAAAAATGGCCTCCAGCATCTGATCAACGGTGAAATGGTGGCGAGCGCATCCGGTGCCACGTTCGAAAATGCCTCCCCGATTGACAACATTGCCTTTTGCGATGTTGCACGCGGCGACGACAGCGATATCGACCGGGCTGCAAATGCCGCCAAAGACGCCTTTGCCGGGTGGCGCGCCATGCCGGGCAGCGAACGCCGCGAAATCCTCCACGCCATCGCCGACAAAATTATCGACCATGCCGAAGAAATTGCCCTGCTGGAAAGTTATGATACCGGCCAGGCGATCCGGTTCATGCAGAAAGCAGCGATCCGCAGCGCTGCTAATTTCCGCTTTTTCGCCGACCGCGCGCCGGATGCCGCCAACGGCGTTTCACTGCCGACAGACACCCACGTAAATTTTACAACCCGTCAACCCATCGGCCCGGTCGGGATCATAACCCCATGGAACACACCCTTCATGCTCTCCACCTGGAAGATCGCCCCGGCATTGGCTGCTGGGTGCACTGTCGTTCACAAACCAGCGGAATGGAGCCCGGTTACAGCTACCCTGCTGGCCAGGATTTGCCTCGAAGCCGGGCTACCGCCGGGCGTCCTCAATCTGGTGCATGGCATTGGCGAAGAAGTTGGCGTTGCTCTCACCAAACATCCCGCAATCAAGGCAATCGCTTTTGTCGGTGAATCCGCGACCGGGTCGGCGATCATGGCGCAGGGCGCACCGACCCTGAAACGGGTCCATTTCGAGCTAGGTGGCAAAAACCCCTGCATCGTTTTCGCCGACGCCGATCTGGACCGGGCGCTTGATGCCGCAACATTCATGATTTTCAGCCTGAACGGCGAACGCTGCACCTCATCAAGCCGGGTGCTAATTGAAAAATCCATTTATCCTGAATTTTCAGAGCGCCTTGCTGAGCGCACCAAGGCAATTCATTGTGGCCACCCGCTCGACCCTGATACCTGGCTTGGACCATTGATCCACCCGCGTCATCTGGAAAAAGTCTCTTCGTATTTTGATCTGGCGCGTGAAGAAGGCGCTGAAATTCCGGTGGGCGGAATTCAACCGGAATCGCCGCCCACCCCCGGCAATTATGTGGAAGCAACTCTCTTTGCCAACGCCAACGCGAAAATGCGGATCGCGTCTGAAGAAATTTTCGGACCGGTCCTGACAGCAATTCCCTTTGACGATGAAGACGATGCCTTGCGCATCGCCAACGATGTGCCCTACGGCCTCGCTGCCTATATCTGGACCTCTGATGTGACCCGCGCYTTGCGCATGAGCAATGAGGTTGAAGCTGGTATGGTCTGGGTCAATTCAGAAAATGTACGCCACCTGCCAACCCCCTTCGGTGGTACCAAACAATCCGGCATCGGCCGCGATGGCGGTGATTATAGTTTTGATTTTTATATGGAAACCAAAAATATCGCGCTGGCGACGGGCAACCACCGCATTCCGAAAATCGGCTCTTAGGCCAATCAAACCAGGAAACACGTTATGGGACGCATCGTTCAGGCAGCCAAGATAACCCACGTTCCGTCCATCTGGATGTCGGAAACCATGGAGAAATTTCGCGGTATTCGTGATTTCGCCGTAACCGGCTATCGCGAACTTGGCAAACGGGCAAAAGCTGCAGGCGTTGAAACCTTTGTGATTTTTGATACCCACTGGATCGTCAACCAGGGCTTTCAYTTCAACGCCAAAGAMCGCCATAACGGGANTTTCACCAGCCACGAAYTGCCCCACATGYTGATGGACATGGARTATGAYTATCARGGCGACCCGGAACTGGGAGATGCGATGGCTGAGAGCGTGCGTGACGCCGGGCTCCGGGCGATCGCCCACAACACGCCGCACCTGGCCTGCGAATACGGCACCCTGCTTCCGATGCACTTCATCAACGAAGACAAATTTGCACGGGTCTTGCCGGTTGCCGCCAACCAATTTGCCAGCATCGAAGAGGGACGCGCGGTCGGGGCTGCAATCGCCGATGCAATTGCCAAATCAAACCGCAAGGTCGCGATATTCGCCAGCGGCTCGCTATCGCATGAATTCTGGCCCAACAATTTGTCCGAGGCTGGGCTTAATCTGGTCAACGGTGAATTTAATCACCAGATCGATTTGCGCGTGGTTGATCTCTGGAAATCAGGGCAATGGCCGGAATTTCTCGCCATGCTGCCCGAATATGCCAAACGCTGCCACGGCGAATGCGCCATGATCGATACTGCCATGCTGTTCGGCGCACTGGGCTGGGACAAATATCAAGGAACGGCAGATATCCTGACACCCTATTTTGGCAGTTCCGGCACCGGCCAGATTAATGTAGAATTGTCAGTTCTATAAATCAGCCCAAGCGGCAAACAGGGGAAACCAAATGGTAGCTTATGTAATCGTCGACACCAAGATACACGATGTGGAAGCCTATGAAGGCTACAAGAAGTTAGCTCGTCCGATTGTAGAAAAATTCGGCGGCCAATACCGCGTCCGTGGCGGCGATATGGAAATTGTTGAAAACGAACTTTGGGAACCGACCCGGATCGTGGTCCTCGAATTCAAGGATATGGCAGCCGCCAAGGCGATGTTGTCAGCGGAAGAATATATACCCGTAAAAGCAATCCGCAACGCCGCCGCGAAATGTTCGACAATCATTATCGACGGCGTCTAGCAAAAACTTTAAGCGGCAGGGGGTTTCAACAGGCCGAGATTTCGCACCTGGTCCACGAACCGGGCCAGCATATCGCGTTTATAGGCTTCCACATCGATTTTTGAAAAATCGTAATATCCCTTGCCGCTGCTCATCCCGATATCACCGGCCTGCATTTTCTCAGCCACGCTGTCGGGAGCCTGGAAACGGTCGGAGCCAGTGGCTTCGGTCATGTAGCGCGATGCGTAATAGAGAATATCCAGCCCGCCCCAATCGATAAATTCAATCGGTCCCATAGTGGCGAAACGAAGCCCGAGCCCGTAGCGCACGGCCTTGTCCACGTCTTCGACGCTGGCAACATTTTCTTCAACAATCCGCACAGCCTCGTTGATTAATACGGTTTGCAGGCGTGGGATAATGTAGCCGGGCGATGCCTTACAGCGCACCGGCACTTTGCCGACCTCGTTCAGTAAATCCATCACTTTTTCAACGACCTTTTCGCTGGTCTCCGCCGCAGGACTGACCTCCACCAACGGCACCAGATAGGCCGGGTTCAGCCAATGGGCGTTTAGAAATCTTTCCGGATGGGTTACAAATTTCGCCAGCATGTCGCTCAGCATGGTCGATGTGGTTGACGCGATAATGGCGTCATCGGGCAGGTGGGTGCAGATAAAGGCAAAGGCCTCTTCCTTGGCATCCTGCCGCTCGGGCACCCCTTCAAAAACCAGTTCCGCCTGGCCCAACACTTTGGCCGCGTCTTCGCGACCGGCAAACCTGACCCGCGCCAGAATATTAGGGATCAGCGTGGCATCGAAAACACCAGCTTGCGCCATAAATGATAGACTTTCAGATATTTCCGTCCGCCCGGCATCAAACAATCCTGGCAAATCATCAAGCGGTCGATCCTTGATATCGAGGATCGTGATGTCCTGCCCGGCATAGGCAAAAACCTGCGCAATTCCCCGTCCCATCCGGCCCGCACCGACAACAACAATTGCGCTCATTATATTTTCCCATCGTGAAGCAATTTGGTCACATCTTCATGCGACATGCCGTCCAAACCAAGCCCCTGCCACGACCGGGGGCCGTTGATCAGATCGTCGCCAGTTACCGCCGACGCCAACGCAACCAGGCCGGACGCCACCGGCATATCCACATTGGCCCAACGCCCAAGCGTGACGTAGAATACCAGACCAAGCGCTATATCTTCGCGAAGATAGCGGTGGGTATGAAGGTCGATTTTTTCGCGCCAATCGCCACTATCCGTGAGGCGTTCGTGGGAGGCGTTGCCGTACATCCATTCCGGGCGCGCATCATCATAATAATCGGCCAGCGGAAAATGCGGCGCGCCGTATCCAAGCGCTTCGCGCAGCGCCACCCGTTCTGCGTCCAGCGCGTCTGTTACGCTGCGAATGGAGGGTTGGGTGCCTTCATTGTGGATATCCCAGGCGTCGAAATGTTCCAGCGGCCCGGCATTCATCATGATCAGGGGCGGATGGATAATCGGCCCGGCATTCATCAACGCACCGCTCAAACAATCGTCCAACCGCTCCACTGCCGGGTATGCCTGCTCCAATATTGCAAAGGCCTGATCGGTTCGGCTGGCTGGAAAAATCCCTGTTGGCAACCGGGTCGCCCGCACCGAAATAGTTACATTGTCTTCGCCATGCTTGCGCGCCAGATAGGGCAATGTGCCGGTTTCAGCAAAACTAACCGCTGCGTCATTGCCCGCCTTTTTCATTGCGCGGGCAAAGATGAGAGACCCGAATGTACCGGGCGGAATGAATACCACCTGACCGTCTTCCAGATGCGGTGCCAGCGTTTCAGCAAGGTCGGCCTGCGCTGTCGCTGGAAGCGGGATCACAACAAGAGCGACACTTGACACAGCCGCCGACAAATCATCGGTGACGAGACCAAGTTTGACGGCCCGCGTGCCGCTGGCATCTTTCAGAATTATCTCGCCGGTTCTCATTATCCCGGCAAGAGACGCCTTGTCACGCCGCCAAAAGGCAACATCATGTCCCTGCTCAGCCAGATCAGCCGCAGCCGCATAACATCCATGTCCGCCACCAAGTACCGCTATTTTCATACCCGCTCCAATTCGTATTTCCCCCTCAGAGGAACTATACTTTTGTTGTGTGCGGGCATACCCGCAATTCGGCGGCTATCTTGCCGTCAGACAAAATGACTGGCAAGCGGAGTAATGAGGTATGGGTCATATATTTTATAACGGGTTGGAATTCGCCGAACCATCGTTGGAAGTAGAGCGTCGGGATGATGGCGCTCTTATCCTCAAATCCGGAATTGAATTGCAAGATTACCCGGCTGCCCTTGGCCATCACCTGGTACATTGGGCGGCGACCAACCCGGACAACATCTTTCTGTCCGAGCGGGATGAAGCAGGAACCTGGCAGAAACACAGCTATGCTGCCAGCCTGAAAATTGTTGAAGCCATCGCGCAATTCCTGCTCGATCAGAATTTCAACGCGGATACGCCGCTGATGATCCTGTCGGGAAACAGCCTGGAACACGCATTCCTCACCCTCGGCGCCATGCATGTAGGCATCCCGGCGGTTCCCGTCTCCCCGGCTTATTCTCTGGTATCGCAGGATCATGCCAAACTGAAATATATTTTTGACCTGATCAGACCCAAGATGATTTACGCTGACGATGGCGCTGCCTTCCAGAAGGCAATCGCATCGCTTGATACAAATGGCGTAAAGTTGGCGGTCAGGAAAAATGCCGACGCACTGGAAGAAGCGGTTACTTTTGATCAGATTATAGCGACCCAGCCAACGCCAGAAGTGGCGGAGGCCTTTGCCAAGATTACCCCGGATACAATCGCAAAAATCCTGTTCACATCGGGTTCCACCGGCAWGCCAAAAGGGGTTCTCAATACCCAACGCATGCTGTGCTCCAACCAGCAAGCAATGGCTCAAATTTGGCCTTTCCTTAAAACAACACCCCCTGTGCTCGTTGAATGGTTGCCCTGGAGCCATACTTTTGGCGGCAACCACAATTTCAACCTTGTCCTTCGCAATGGTGGCACGCTGAATATCGATCACGGCAAACCGGTGCCTGGGCTGATTGAAGAAACCGTTGCTTCCTTGCGCGAAAACCCTTCAACGATCCATTTTAATGCCCCGCGCGGGATTGAAATGTTGCTACCATTTCTTGAAAAAGACGAGAGTTTACGGGAGGTGTTTTTTCGCGATCTGCAGATGATTTTTTATGCAGCAGCCGCCTTGCCGCAAAGCTTGTGGGAACGCCTCGAAGCTGTTGCTGCACTTGCCGGTCGGGACAATATTTTCATGACCTCGTCTTGGGGTTCCACCGAAACGTCGCCGCTTATTACCTCGGTCTATTTCCCGATCAACAAAGCTGGCGTCATCGGCTTGCCCATTCCGGGAACCTCGATCAAGATGGTGCCCAATTCCGGCAAAATGGAATTACGGATCAAGGGCCCCAATATCATGCCTGGATATTTCAAAAACGCGGCTCAGACGGCGGAAGCTTTTGATGGCGAAGGTTATTACATCATTGGCGATGCCGGAAAATTTGAAGACCCCGATGATCCTGTAAAAGGCTTGGTGTTTGATGGCAGGACTGCCGAAAATTTCAAATTGCTCACTGGTGTCTGGATCCATGTGGGGGCTCTGCGGATCACGGCCATTGCAGCGATCGCACCGTTGGTTCAGGACGCCGTTGTCACTGGCCATGACCGCAACAATATCGGTTTATTGTTGTTCCTGAGCCCGGCGGCATGCGCGGAATTCGCCAACCTCGCCGCCGATATATCGCTGGAAGAATTGGCAACAAATGATGTCATTCGCACCATGATCAACGAGAAAGTCATCGCCTATAACAAAGACCATCCGGCATCCAGCATGCGGATCGACCGGGTCAAGATCATGACCCGCCTGCCGGGCATCGATGCCAATGAAATAACCGACAAGGGTTATATCAACCAGCGCGCCGTGATCGAAAATCGTAGCGACGAAATCGAAGCGCTTTATGCAGGTAAGGACGGCGCGATCATAATTGGCTGATCAGGATCAACATCCGAGCTTTACAGACCGGTAAAAGCTCGGTCGCCAAAAGTTATCTCGAAGAATTTTTCCAGCTCGATCATTTCCGCAAATGAGAACAGATCAATCTTGGCTTGATCAGGCAGACTGAATTTCTGCACCTGTAGTTCCAGAGGCGAAATATCGCCGCTTAGGTCGCGTGGCTCCTGGCCTTTCTGGAAAACCAGCGTCTTGCGCTCGTCCAGCAAGACACTGAGCTGACCGCGCTCCAACTCAACTTCGTCGGCGCGTTCGTTTGAATCGGTCACATACCGGAAGGTATAAAGCGACCCATCGGATGCTTTTAGAACGGTTTCGAGAAAATCTATTGTTTCCTCATAATATTCAAATTTCAGATCATTGATTGCAGGCCCAAGGGTTCTGAAAACAACCGCAATATCGTGGATAAACAGATCAGGCATTAGCCCGATTGAACCAAACCGGCGCTCCGCCAGTTTGCGCACAAAGGTCACCCGGTGCGGCTCATCAAGGGAATGATATTCCTCCAGAAACCGCATCAGCGGGGTTTGCAACCGGATATGCCCGATATAGCAACCGCCCTGTTCCGGGAATTCTTCAAACAAACCATTGCGCCGCGGGAAGTAAGGTTTTTCCACCAATATGCGTGCCGCCTTGCCGATCCAGCGCGACACCCGCTCGTGGGTAAATTGGGGCGGAACACAGATAATCGTATCCAGTTCCGGCACACTATCCAGCTCTTCTTCCCATGCCGGGAAATGATAATCCGGGTATTTGGCCGCAACCTCGGTCATCTTGTCCCGGTCCGCATCGCAAACATGAACCTCGTCCCAATAATCGCCAAGATGCTGGAGATAATTCTGCCCCCAACGACCACACCCGATTAGCGCGACTGCAGGACGTTTTGTTTGTGTCATGTCATACTCACCTGGATTACAAAAAGATGCCGGGACGAAACCATTTGGCTCCGCCCCGGCGAAATATTCGACTATTGTCGCTGGTTGCTAGCGGATCAGATTACCTGTCCATTTGCCATCAGCGCCAACAACATTGACCGAGAACATGCCGGTTACATCGCCATTTTCATCAAAGTCGTTGTTACCAACAGCGCCTTCGTAATTGATGTCCTGACCAGCAGCAATGGCTGCTTTGGCCTTGGCCCATTCACCAGGACGGATCACAACACCAGGAGGTCCAGCAACTGCACGAAGTGCTGCACTAATCGCTCCAYGGTCGGTGCCGCCGGATTTCTCGATTGCAAGTGCAATCAGGAAGGTCGCATCATAACCATGTGCAGCATAAGGTGCCTGCGGGCTGTGACCGGTTGCTTCATAAGCATTGGCAAAAGCCAGATAGGACGGATCTTCATAATCGGAAGCTGCCTGCGTGATCATGATATTGTCACGAAGAACATCAGCACCGATCTGGTCGATCACGGACTGGTCGAACATGCCGTCAGCAGCCAGGAACTTGTCGAAAAGACCAGCTTCCAGAGAATTCCGCATGATGGCAATGCCTGAACCGCCATAATAAGCGAAGATGGCAAGACCTTCAGCACCATTCCCAGAGAGCGTTGAAAGCTCTGAGCGGTAGGATGCCTTGTTTGGTTCATGCATCTGGTTCGCGGTGATTGTACCACCAAGGCCCTTGAATGCAGCTTCAAACACACCAGCCAGGCCAGCATTGTAATCGTCATTCGCATACGTCATTGCGAGCATACGATAGCCCTGCTCCCAAGCGAGCTGTGCAATAGCGGCACCCTGATATGCATCAGACGCAGCAACCCGGAAAACCAGATCATTGTCGTCAAGATCGGTGATGGACGGTGCGGTAGCAGAATCTGAAACAGCGACAACGCCGGCTGGGATAGTTACTGACTGAACCATGCCGTTGGTTGCGCCCGAGCAGCTTGCACCAATGATGGCTACAACCTGTTCAACATTCACAACCTTGGTGCCAGCATCCACGCCAGCTTTCGGATCACACTGTGAATCAGCAAGAACCAATGTCAGGGTGTCGCCATTCAACAGGCCGCCAGCAGCGTTGATCTGATCTGCAGCCATCTGCCGACCAGCGACAATAGGCACAACCAGTTCAGCGATCGGGCCGGTTACACCAGCAACCGAGCCAACCTTGATTTCATCAGCAATTGCCGCGGTGCCTACAAAAGCAAGCATCGTGCTGGCAAGGGCCAATTGTTTGAAAGTCTTCATCATAAATTGTCTCCCAATTATATATTTTACTTCTTAGATATTACATGGACCGAAATGGCCCACAGATATAAGGCTCCTGCCTTATGTTCCGACAATTCCTGACAAAATGCAATTCCGGTTCCGGTTTCTTATTATCAGCCTTAATTGCTTGCCAGAGAATGTCAGAAGATTTTAACCGGAACCCCCTGATTCCAGTCGTTTTTCCGGAAACAAGCCGTTCGGAAATTTTTGCAGCATAATCTGCAACATCAATCCGATCAGGAACACCCGGATATAGGCAGACCGGATTGCCAGATCACCTGGCAGCATGCTGGTAAAAATTTCCGTGGCTGACCAGATCGTCCACATCAACATTGCACCGACAATGGCGCCCTTGTTGTTGCCGCTGCCGCCAACAATCAGCATCACGAATACCAGGAATGTCGCAGTGGTCGGGTCGGCCGCGTTTGGATCGATAAATTTCAAATGATGCGCCATCATGCCGCCGCCCAGACCCATCATGGCCGAACCGGCAACGAAGGCCTGAACCCGTAAACGGTCAACATTCTTGCCCGCTGCACGCGCTGAAGCTTCGTTCTCGCGGATCGCCGCCATGACCCGGCCCCAGGGTGATTTTCGCGCCCGCTCGAGAATGAAATAAAGCACCGCTACAATCGACAAAACCACCACCGTCATCATGATGTGGTTCCAGGGTTGCGCCAGACCTTCATAGGGCTTTGGAATATAAGATACGCCGCGCGCCCCATTTGTCAGATCGGTTTCATTTTTGAAAATAAGCCGCAAAATTTCGGCGATACCAAGCGTGGCAATGGCTAGATAATCAGCCCTGAGACGCATACATATTCGCGCCACCACCCAGCCAATAAGCGCACTGACCACCATTGCAGCAATCAAAGACGCCGGTATTGGCCAGTCAAACCCGCCAATATGGCGTTCAGACGGGGCGGTTGAAAGGATCGCCGAGACATAGGCACCCACCACAAAAAAACCAGCAATG
The DNA here is from genome assembly GCA_016764455.1 of Hyphomicrobiales bacterium. Lineage (GTDB taxonomy): Bacteria > Pseudomonadota > Alphaproteobacteria > Rhizobiales > NORP267 > NORP267. Next base: position 18,089 of record JAESRU010000143.1, read on the forward strand.
CCCGCATTGAACATCCCGGTAAATCCCAACTGAATATTGAGGCCAAGGGTCAGCATGGCGTAAATTCCGCCAAAGGTCAGCAACGACAGACCGTAGAGAGAATATCCGTATAACTGGTCCATCTCTAAAATACCCTCCCGCGGAACAACCCGCTTGGCCGCCAGATCAGCACCCCTACCATGATAGCAAAGGAAACACCTGCCTTGTATCCAGGTTCAAGCWACGGCCCGTCACCAAGCCATGCGTAACTCGATAATTCTTCCGTGACACCTATCAACAGGCCCCCTGCCATGGCACCGTAAGGCCGCCCGATCCCGCCCACGATTGCGGCTGCAAAAGTCGGCAGCAAAATCTGGAAACCCATCATCGTACTGACATGGCTGTCATAGGCCAGGAAAACCCCGGCAGCAGCAGCTGTAGAGGCACCCAAAATCCAGGTTGCCTTGATAACAAGTTCGGTATCGATGCCGGTCAGGCGCGCCAGTTCGGCTGAATCCGACATGGCACGCATCGCCTTGCCAATCCGCGTATGGGTCAGCACATAATGAATGATGAGCATCAGCACCACAGCGCTGATGACGATAATGATGTGCTTTGGTGAAATGCGCAAAGCATCAAAATATATATTGGGCCGCACAATTCCGGGCACAAAGGCCTGCAATTGCGCCCCCCAGCTAAACTGGGTGACAGACCGGATCATCAACATCAACCCGAACGACGCAATCACCAGAATAACCGCAGGGCTGTTCCTAAAGGGTTTGAAAAATACCTGGTCCATACTCACAACAATAAGCGACAATATCACCATCGCCACCGGCAACAGCAGCAGCGGATGCCACCCGGTCATCCACATCATTGTCAGGGTCACATAAGCACCAAGCGTCATGATTTCGCCGTGGGCAAAGTTTGCAAACCGCAAAATCCCGAAGGTCAGCGTCACGCCGATCGCGCCAAGGGCATAAATGCTGCCGAGGACCAGACCGGGGATCAGATGGAAATTGATAAAATCGATCATGTCTTGGCTTTCCCCCGGGCCTTGCGCGCGGTTGGTTTTTTAGCTGCCGCCTTGCCACCGCCGAGGAACATTTCCGCCACTTCCTTGTTGGCTAACAGGTTCTTGCCGGTATCTTCGAGCCGGTTCTTGCCGTCGACCAGAATGTAGGCCCGRTCAGCAATACCGAGTGCCTGTTTGGCATTTTGTTCCACCATCAGGATCGGTGTTCCTGCTTCATTGATGTCGCGTACAACCTTGAATATTTCACCCCGGTATTTTGGCGAAAGGCCAGCGGATGGCTCATCCAGCAGCAAAATTTTCGGGTCCAGCATCAAGGCTTTGCCCATGGCCACCATCTGACGTTGGCCACCCGACAGGGTCCCAGCAGGCTGGTTGCGCTTCTCGACCAGCGGCGGAAAAAGCTGATAAATCTCATCAAGCCGACCGCTGAAATCGTCGCGACGCACATAAGCACCCATTTCAAGATTTTCGTGCACGGTGAGATTGGGGAAAATATTCCCGGTTTGCGGCACGTAGCAGACCCCTTTGCGCACCACTTTTTCGGGGGGCGTATTGGTAATATCCTCATCATCCAGCAAAATCCGCCCGGCGGTGAGGTTCAAAAGACCAAATACCGATTTCATGGCGGTGGATTTGCCAGCTCCATTGGGACCGATAATGACGACAATCTCGCCTGGATCGACTTTCATCGAAACATTGTGGAGAATTTCCGTTTGCCCGTATCCGCCGTTGATATTTTCAAGTTCAAGAACGGCCATTACGCGGCTTCCTCCCCACCGCCAAGATAGGCGTCCAGCACGCGCTCGTCCTTGCGTACATCTTCCATTTTGCCCTGGGTCAACACACTACCCTCGTTCAGGACAATGACGGGATCGCAGAGGCTCGCAATCATGTCCATGTCGTGTTCAACGATACAGAACGTGTAGCCCCGCTCTTCCTTCAAACGCCGGATCATGTTGCCAAGCTGCTTCAAAAGGGTCGGGTTGACGCCAGCGCCCGGCTCATCAAGCAACACCAGTTTGGCATCCGTCATCATGGTCCGGCCAAGCTCGAGAAGTTTCTTCTGACCACCAGACAGATTTTCCGCCAATTCATCCTTGAGATGGGTCAGGGTGAGAAATTCAAGCGTTTCCTCAGCCAGCGCCCGCACTTCATCCTCGCGCTTTTGGACAGCACCGGGCGTGAACAAACCATAAAACAGATTTTCGCCGGTTTGGTCCGCTGGAACCACCATTAAATTCTCAAGCACCGTGAGCTTTCCAAATTCGTGCGGAATTTGAAATGTTCGCACAATTCCACGATGAAACATTTCATGGGTCGGTAGACCCGCAATGTCTTCGCCCTGGAACAAAATTCGCCCGGATGTGGGCTTCATTGCGCCAGCAATCATGTTGAAGATGGTGGTTTTTCCGGCGCCATTGGGGCCGATCAATCCGGTGATTTTGCCCGCCTCAATTTTGAGACTGCAATTGTCAACCGCCTGAAGCCCCCCAAAGGACTTCGTCAGGTTGTCCAGTTCAAGCATATATTCCCCCCCTCAGGGATACCGGCTAGATACCGGTTGAATTTATGACCGGCATATTAAACAGGTATCTCTTCGATCCTCAATTGCTTATCCAAAAATAGTTGGTGACAAAAAAGTGATAATGGCTATTCACGTCTCGTTCCTTCCAATCGACAGACTGGATACCAATAATTTTCAGCTATACTCTTGAAATCAATTGCCGGAAATTCTGGAAACCACCACACTGCACCATATAAAAATTCCGTACGGGAGAAGGCCAGTTGCCAAACATTGATCGCACCGAATGCGCAAGCCGCGATTCCAAAGACCCGCTGCGCCATTGCCGCGAACGCTTCACATTACCTGAAGACATTACCTATCTTGACGGCAATTCCCTTGGGCCACTTCCCAAATCTGCACTAGAGGCAATCAGCAAAGCCGTCACCGGCGCTTGGGGCGAAGGGTTGATTTCAAGCTGGAAYGATGCCGGGTGGATCAATCTCTCYGCCAAAGCTGGCGATTTATTGGCACCTCTGATCGGTGCCAAATCCAGCGAAGTGGTGTTTGGCGATTCAACGTCTGTCAATTTGTTCAAGCTCGCTGCTGGGATATTGGGCGCGTCTGAAGGGCGCNAAAAAATCATCACCGAAACCACCAATTTTCCAACCGACGGCTATATCCTGGAAGGTCTGGTCCGGCTGCTCGGCAACCGCCACGAATTGGTGCGGGTCGAAATGGAAGACTTAGCGGGTGCGATTGATGATGATACAGCCCTTGTGGTCCTCACCCATGTGAATTACCGCACCGGCGCCATGTATCCGCTCAACGAACTCACCACCCAATGCCGGTCGTTGGATATTCCACTGATCTGGGATTTTTGTCATTCCGCCGGCGCGGTGCCACTCGATCTGGAAAARGAYGGYGTYGNRMKMTGSCRTKSGMTNYGRTYWSAAAYRKSTKAWYGRSGSCCGCTTTGGTATCGCCTATGGCGAGCGCCATGTGATGAAGCTTTTGAACATGTTGGGATTTTCCCATATCAGCGCCCGCCCAAAGCATCCTATGCAGGATGCCCGGATCATTGATGCCTTTAAAAAAACTTTCCGCACAAACTGGCAGACACCCTGAAAGAGGTGCCGCCTGACACGCCCGTCGAGATATGGTTCCAGGATGAAGCGCGGGTTGGCCAGAAGAACGGTCAGGTTTACCGTTGGGCTGCAAAAGGTACGCGCCCGCGCCAGACGGCCGACCAGCGCTACGAGAACGCCTATATCTTTGGCGCAGTCTGTCCGGCCCTCGACAAGGGCGCGGCTTTGGTGATGCCTCACGCCAACACCGAGGCCATGCAAAAACATCTTGAGGAGATCAGCCTGTCCGTCGCCGCCAAAGCCCACGGCGTTGTCATCATGGACCGTGCAGGCTGGCACAAATCCGGCGCACTGAAAATCCCGAAAAACCTCTCGATTCTGTTCCTGCCACCCTATTCGCCGGAACTGAACCCAACTGAGAATATTTGGCAGTTCTTGCGCCAAACCTACCTTTCCAACCGCGTGTTCGAGAATTGGGAGGCCATCGTCGATGCTTGTTGCGATGCCTGGAACCGCCTGACCGCTGAAACCGGACGCATCAAATCAATCGCAACGCGAAACTGGGCGACCACAGGTCAATGATTGGGCGGGTTGGTATAATTGGGTTCAATTCATCGGCCCTGGGGTCAACAGACGTTTGAGCGTCAAAAGATAGACTCAGTTGGGATCAAAGCAGAAATCGGGCACGATACCCGGCCATAGACCGCTTTAGTCCGCCACTTTCACACTTTGCCGCCCGGCCAGATCAACAAAGAACTGCCAGGCAACCC
>JAESRU010000015.1 GCA_016764455.1 Hyphomicrobiales bacterium
GATGCGCCGCGCCCGCGCAGGCCCGCACCCTGTGCGGATACGCGGGAGGCGAATTAAACTATGCCCGTGGATGCGCTTTTTCATAAACAGCCATGATCCGGGCCTCATCAACTTCGGTGTAAATCTGGGTGGTGGAGAGGCTGGCATGGCCCAGCAATTCCTGGATGGTGCGCAGATCGCCGCCGCCGCTCAACAGGTGGGTGGCGAAGGAATGGCGCAGGGCATGCGGCGTTGCGCTATCGGGCAGCCCCAGCCTGCCGCGCAGCCGTTCGATTGCCAATTGGATGATGCGGGCGTTAAGGCGGCCGCCTTTGACCCCGATGAATAGAGGTTCGCCTGCTTCAAGCGGCCAGGGTGCCAGTTTCAAATAACCGTCGATGGCTTTTATGACATTTGGCAAAATCGGTACCAGGCGGATTTTGCCGCCTTTGCCGGTGATCCGCAAAACCTGATCACGCCTGGCTGTTTTGGCATCTTCAAAATTGAGAGACAAAGCYTCTGAAATACGAAGGCCGCTGCCATACAGCAATCCAATGACAGCTGTATCGCGGGCAGCAACCCAAGGTTCCGCCGATTGCCCTTTATGGGTATCGAGCGCTGCCAGAATGCAGGCCTTTTCCGGGGTCAGGGGTTTGGGAACGCCGTGGGCGATTTTTGGCGCACGGAGCGAAGAAATCGCAGCACTGTCCGCCAGATTRCGACGCTCCAGAAATCTGTAAAACGAGCGGATCGAGGAAAGGTTTCTTGCCAGGCTCCGGCTGGATGTTCCGGCGCGTCGCCGGTTGGCGAGCCACGAGCGGAAATCCATCGGGCGCAACCCGGCAATATCCCTGATCGACGCCGGACCACCCAGATGATCCGCCATAATGGCCARGAATTGCGACAAGTCGCGGCGATAGGCAACAAGGGTGGCGTCGGCGAGGCGTTTAATCTGGGTCAAAGATTTCAGCCAGTCTTCACCAGCGCGCACCAGATCGGGCATTCCACAGAATTCGTTTTCTCGATGGTCTGCCATTCAGCCTCTACAAAATTGATTGCCCGGTCTTTGCCCAATCCTGCATGAACGCTTCCAGACCTTTGTCGGTCAGCGGATGCTTGACCAAGCCCTTGATCACTTCAGGGGGGATGGTAGCCACATCGGCACCAGCCATTGCYGCCATCCGCACATGGTTGGCGCCACGCACAGAGGCTGCCAGAATTTCGGTTTTGAGGGCCGGGTAATTATCATAGATCACCCGGATGTCGTGGATTAGTTCCATGCCATCAAGGGCTATATCATCAAGACGTCCAATAAACGGGGAGACGAAGGTCGCACCCGCTTTTGCTGCGAGCAAAGCCTGGTTGGCGCTAAAGCACAGGGTCACATTGACCATCGTATCTTCGGCTGCAAGAGTTTTGCAGGCGATCAATCCGTCCCAGGTGAGGGGAACTTTTACCGCGACATTGGATGCGATTTTTGCTAATTCGCGGCCTTCTGCAATCATCTGTTCGGCTTTCGTCGCCGCCACTTCGGCGCTGACCGGGCCTTCCACGATTTTGCATATTTCGGCGATGACTTCCTTGAAGTCCCGGCCGGATTTGGCAATGATCGAAGGGTTGGTTGTGACACCATCGACCAGACCCGTCGGGACAAGCTCTTCGATGGCTGCAATGTCGGCAGTGTCGGCAAAAAATTTCATGRCAAAATCCCGGTTTTTTTCATTCGTTCAATCAGAACGGTTGCCTATTGGAGCTATCTCACGCAATCCTTCCAATTCGATTAAAGACTGATTGGCCAAATCATGCCTGAAAGCAAGCCCCCGGGAACAGAGACATTTGTCTCGGTCCTCCTCCCGCTCGCGGTGGAGGGGGCTTATTCCTATCTGGCTGGTGAAAATCTGGGCGCATTAGCGCGGGACGAATTGGCGCGAGGTGATTTTGTCCGGGTGCCGCTTGGAACCCGCGAATATGTGGGTGTGGTTTGGGATGCAGATGCGCCACGACCCGATATTGCGCCCGCAAAACTACGCTCCATAAAGACACATCTCGATGTGCCGCCGCTGCCGTCGGCACAACTGGATTTTCTCGATGTCCTTGCGCGTTACAATCTGGCGCAGGCGGGCATGGTATTGCGTATGATGCTTCCGGTTGAAGAGGCGTTATATCCAGCCGCCCCGCGCAAGGGCGTGCAGCTTGGTTCGGTGAGTGCTGATAATTTACCAAAAGGATTTCGTTTGACCGGTGCCCGCGAACGGGTGTTGGCGGTGGCGGAAGGCGGTCTTGGCTGGAACAAGACGGTCTTGGCCAGCGAAGCCGGGGTTAGTGCCGGTGTTATCGACGGGCTGATATCGGCTGGAATGCTGGAAGATATTGATTTGCCGGTCGGGACCAATGTGCTTGCCCCGGACCCGGCGCATCATAAAGTGGATTTAACGTCGGCTCAGGAAATAGCCGCCGCCAAGCTACGCACCGCGATTGGCAACGGTTATTCAGCAACGCTGATCGATGGCGTGACGGGGTCGGGCAAAACCGAAGTTTATTTCGAAGCAATTGCAACTGCACTTGAAGCGGGCCAACAGGCGCTTGTGTTATTGCCGGAAATTGCCCTGACCGCGCAGTTTCTGAATCGCTTTGAAAAACGGTTCGGGGTGAAGCCAACCGAATGGCATAGCGACCTGACGCCTGCGACCCGGCGCGATATCTGGCGCAACGTCCATCGTGGCGAGGTGCGGGTCGTGGTTGGCGCGCGCTCGGCGCTGTTTCTCCCGTTTGATAATCTTGGCCTGATCATCGTCGATGAAGAACATGACCCGGCCTACAAGCAAGTGGACCGGGTATCCTATCATGCCCGCGATATGGCCGTGCTCAGGGGGTTTTTGGGGAAATTTCCGATTGTGCTGGCATCCGCCACGCCGTCGATTGAAACCCAGGTCAATGTAGATAGGGGCAAATATGCAATTGTCCATTTGCCGAGCCGGTTTGGTGGCCAGTCCTTCCCGGATATCCGGCTTATTGACCTGCGCGAAAACCCGCCTGAGCGGGGCCAATGGATCGCGCCACCATTGGTAGACGCGATGACCGAGGTGCTTGCTGCGGGGCGGCAATCTTTGTTATTTCTGAACAGGCGCGGATACGCACCCCTGACGCTTTGTCGCAAATGCGGCCATCGGTTTGTTTGCCCGGATTGTTCAAGTTGGCTTGTGGCCCACAGGTTCCGCAAACAATTGCAATGTCATCATTGCGGCCTGACGATCCCGGAACCCCGGATTTGTCCGTCATGTGACCATGAAGATACGCTGGTTGCCTGCGGGCCGGGGGTTGAGCGAATCATGGAAGAAGTGACGCAAAGATTTCCAGACGCACGCACAGTTATCCTTTCCAGCGATCTGGTGGGGAGTGCAGCTGATATGCGCGAAAAATTTGAGGGCATCGCAAAAGGCGCGTTCGATATCATTGTCGGGACCCAATTGATCGCCAAGGGGCATCATTTCCCGAACCTGAACCTGGTTGGGGTCATCGACGCTGACCTTGGTCTTGGCCACGGAGATTTGCGCGCCAGTGAGCGGACCTTTCAATTGTTGCATCAGGTTGTCGGGCGGGCCGGGCGCGAATCGGAGCCTGGAATCGGGTATCTCCAAACCCATATGACCGAGCATCCGGTTATGCAGGCGCTGGCGGCTGGCGACGGGGACGGGTTTTATGCCCAGGAAATTTCAGCCCGGGAACGCACCGCCATGCCCCCGTTTGGGCGGTTGGCGGGGTTATTGGTGACGGGGCGCGAGCGATATCAGGTTGAAGACCAGGCGCGACGTTTGGCCGCGACCGCGCCGCACCAGGATGGTGTGCGGGTTTTGGGGCCAGCCGAAGCCCCGATTGGGATGGTACGTGGCCGCCACAGATTTCGGCTTTTGGTCAAGGCGCAGCTGGATTTTGACCTGCAAAACTATTTGCGGCGCTGGTTCGCTGTATCCGGGCCGATGCGCGGCGGTGTGAGGCTCTCGGTTGATATCGATCCGCAAAGTTTTCTTTGAGTGACGGTGCCTGGATATTCATGCCAACATTGAAGGATTCAGGCCGATAAAAAAATTCTGGGAAAATTGAGTGACTATTCGGATGACCATGTTGCAAGGAGAGGGGCAACATGCTAGATGATGCGCGGTTTTCAGGGGCAACTGAATTCAAACATACTTCAGATCGGCCTCGGGATATCCAAGCCTGAATATGATAGGGATTGGCAGGACACCGTAAGGGTGCTGTAATTGTCCCGGAACGCGTCAGAGGGTATTTTTTTGGCTGGTAATCAATCCGAAATTTCCGGAATTTCCGGGCGCTATGCCAGTGCGCTGTTTGCGCTTGCGCTTGAAGGCAAGGCTGTGGACAAGGTGCTGAAAGATCTGGAAGGCTTCGGCACCATGCTTGAAGCCAGCGATGATCTGCAACGGCTGGTCTCAAGCCCGATATTTTCCGCTGAGCAACAGGTTGATGCGATTGGCGCATTGCTGAAAAAAGCCAAGATTTCCGGTCTGACCGCGAATTTCCTTGGTCTTGTTGCACAGAACCGGCGGTTGTTTGCGATTGCCGGCATGATCAAGGCGTTTCAGGGTCTGGTTGCCGATCATCGGGGCGAGGTWAGTGCAGACGTTACGACSGCTRCCAAGYTGACAGCGGCCCAGTTGAAATCRCTCCAGRSCACATTGAATTCCGCTATTGGCAAGAAAGTSCARATTGCGCAAGCCGTYGACGCATCGGTYCTTGGCGGCATGGTCGTGAAGGTCGGTAGCCGYATGATCGATACGTCRCTGCGTACAAAACTCAATACATTGAAAATTGCTATGAAAGAGGTCGGTTGATGAATATCCGCGCCGCAGAAATTTCCTCGATCCTGAAGGGTCAAATCAAAGATTTTGGCAAGGAAGCCGCCGTATCCGAAGTGGGCCAGGTCCTCTCGGTTGGTGACGGTATTGCCCGCGTTTACGGACTGGACAATGTCCAGGCTGGTGAAATGGTCGAATTTCCCGGTGGTATCCGGGGAATGGCGCTGAACCTTGAAACCGATAATGTCGGGGTCGTGATTTTCGGCTCCGATCAGCATATTCGCGAAGGCGACACGGTCAAGCGGACCGGGGCCATTGTGGAAGTGCCGGTTGGCAAAGAGCTTCTTGGCCGGGTGGTTGATGGTCTTGGTAATCCGATCGACGGCAAGGGCCCGATCAAAGNCAAGAAGAAAGCCCGTGTGGATGTGAARGCGCCGGGCATYATCCCGCGTAAATCTGTGCATGAGCCRATGTCRACGGGYCTGAARGCCATCGATGCRYTGATCCCKATTGGCCGTGGCCAGCGCGAATTGGTGATTGGTGACCGSCAAACCGGCAAGACMGCGATCATTCTGGATACTTTCCTCAAYCAGAAATCGATCAACCARTCAGATAATGAAGRCGAAAAACTYTATTGCATCTAYGTGGCGATCGGGCAGAARCGCTCYACSGTTGCSCAGTTTGTGAAAGTGCTCGAAGATCAGGGCGCYWTGGAATATTCCATCRTTGTCGCGGCCACCGCYTCMGAGCCTGCKCCGATGCAATATCTGGCWCCGTTTACCGSTTGTGCCATGGGYGAATATTTYCGCGAYAACGGCATGCATGCYGTGATTGCSTATGAYGATTTGTCRAAACAGGCTGTKGCKTATCGYCAGATGTCKYTGTTGCTGCGTCGYCCSCCTGGACGTGAAGCCTATCCTGGTGATGTGTTYTATCTSCATTCACGSCTTCTGGAACGCTCYGCCAAAATGAACGAAGAAAATGGCAGTGGCTCACTGACCGCCTTGCCGGTGATCGAAACCCAGGCCAATGACGTGTCGGCCTATATCCCGACAAATGTGATTTCCATTACGGATGGGCAGATCTTCCTTGAAACCGATTTGTTCTATCAGGGTATTCGCCCGGCWTTGAATGTGGGCCTTTCGGTGTCCCGCGTTGGTTCAGCCGCCCAGGTGAAAGCCATGAAACAGGTTGCCGGTAGCATCAAGGGCGAATTGGCCCAGTATCGCGAAATGGCGGCCTTTGCCCAGTTTGGTTCCGATCTTGATGCGTCAACCCAGCGCATGCTTAATCGCGGTGCGCGGTTGACCGAATTGCTCAAGCAGCCGCAATTCTCACCGCTCCAGACCGAAGAACAAGTGGTGGTGATTTTTGCTGGTGTGAACGGCTATCTTGATCAGCTGGAAGTATCGGACGTGGGCCGGTTCGAAGCCGAATTGCTGCGTACCATGCGCGACAAGCACAATGCAGTTCTTGAAGAAATCCGCACCGAAAAAGCGATTTCTGACAAATTGTCGGACAAGCTCAAGAAAATTCTTGATGGGTTCGCCAAAGCGTTTGCCTAAAACCAGAGATAATAGAGACGGGAAACCGGCCGGATGCCGAGCCTYAAAGACCTWAGAAACCGGATCGCCTCTGTAAAGGCGACGCARAARATCACCAARGCCATGCAAATGGTKGCGGCGGCGAAATTGCGTCGTGCTCAATTGGCGGCTGAGGAAGCGCGTCCCTATGCCGAGCGTATGGATGTGGTGATGGCCAATTTGGCAACCGCCCTTGCCGGGCAAGACGGTGCGCCGCCTTTGATGGTTGGTACCGGCAAGGATGATGTGCATTTGCTTGTTGCATGCTCATCTGAACGCGGTCTGTGTGGCGGGTTCAATACATCCATTGTACGGATGGTCCGGGCCCAGGCGCGCGCATTGCTGGCTGATGGCAAGCAGGTGAAAATCCTGTGTGTCGGGAAAAAGGGTTTTGACCAGCTCAATCGTGAATTTGCGTCTCTGATCATTGATCAAGTTGATTTGCGCGAAGTGAAGCGTCTCGCCTTTTCCGACGCCCAAGGCATCGGTGCCAAGGTTCTGGAATTGTTTGACGAAAGCGAATTTGATGTTTGCACGCTGTTTTTTGCGCGCTTCCAAACCGTGATGACCCAGATACCTACCGCCCTGCAACTTATCCCCGCTGCACCTTCTGGTGATGACGAGGAAGAGGCTGCATCCGGGTCCGGTTCGGCTTACGAATATGAGCCCGATGAAAGTGAAATTCTGGTGGATCTTCTGCCGCGTAATGTGAGTGTCCAGATTTTCCGGGCGCTGCTGGAAAATGCCGCTTCCGAGCAAGGCGCACGGATGTCTGCGATGGACAGCGCAACGCGCAATGCAGGTGAAATGATCGATAGTCTGACGATGCAATATAACCGCTCCCGTCAGGCCCAGATTACCAAAGAACTGATTGAAATTATTTCCGGCGCCGAGGCGCTTTAAAGCAAGAGGTCAATTACCATGGCGAGAAAACCCGCCGCGAAGAAACCCGTTTCGAAGAAAACTGTTTCCAAGGCAAAAGCCTCCAGCATTAAAGCGACCGGCAAAGTCGTGCAGGTTATGGGCGCTGTTGTGGRCGTCTCGTTTGAAGGCGAGCTGCCTGAAATCCTGAACGCGCTGGACCTTCAAAATAATGGCCAGCAACTGATTCTTGAAGTTGCCCAGCATCTTGGGGAAAATGTTGTGCGCACGATCGCCATGGACTCGACCGAAGGTYTGGTTCGCGGTCARCCKGTTGCCAATACCGGCCAGCCGATCATGGTGCCGGTCGGGGCCGGGACCCTTGGCAGAATCATGAATGTGATCGGTGATCCGGTGGATGAGGCTGGGCCGATCAAGTTTGAGACCCTGCGTGCCATTCATCAGGAGGCGCCCGCCTATGTGGAACAATCAACCGACTCTGAAATTCTGATCACCGGCATTAAAGTCGTTGATTTGTTGGCGCCCTATGCCAGGGGCGGCAAGATCGGCCTGTTCGGCGGTGCCGGCGTTGGTAAAACCGTTTTGATCATGGAATTGATCAACAATGTGGCCAAGGCCCATGGTGGTTATTCGGTGTTTGCTGGTGTTGGGGAACGGACCCGCGAAGGCAACGATCTGTATCATGAAATGATCGAATCCGGTGTGAACAAGCCGGGCGGTGGCGAAGGCTCCAAATGTGCGCTTGTGTACGGCCAGATGAATGAGCCTCCAGGTGCACGTGCCCGTGTTGGCCTGTCCGGCCTGACGGTTGCCGAGCATTTCCGCAATGAAGGTCAGGATGTGCTGTTCTTTGTTGATAATATTTTCCGCTTTACGCAAGCTGGTTCCGAAGTGTCGGCCTTGCTCGGGCGTATCCCGTCAGCGGTTGGCTATCAGCCGACATTGGCGACCGATATGGGCCAGATGCAGGAACGGATCACGACCACAACCAAGGGTTCGATTACCTCGGTGCAGGCAATTTATGTGCCGGCCGATGATTTGACCGATCCGGCGCCAGCTACATCGTTTGCTCATCTGGATGCGACAACCGTGTTGTCGCGGGCGATTTCGGAAAAAGGCATTTACCCGGCTGTGGATCCGCTCGATTCAACCAGCCGCATGCTCGATCCCCGGATCATTGGTGACGAACATTATCAGGTTGCCCGTCAGGTGCAGGAAATCCTGCAACGCTACAAAGCCCTGCAGGATATTATCGCCATTCTCGGCATGGACGAATTGTCGGAAGAAGACAAAATTGCCGTGGCCCGGGCGCGTAAAATCGAACGCTTCCTGTCACAACCCTTCTTTGTGGCTGAAGTATTTACCGGGTCTCCTGGTATCCTTGTGGACCTGGCTGATACCATCAAAGGCTTTAAGGGCTTGGTGGAAGGTGATTATGATCATCTGCCGGAATCTGCTTTCTACATGGTCGGTACCATCGAGGATGCTGTTAAGAAAGCTGAAAAATTAGCGGCAGAAGCAGCCTAACGGCGCTTCATCGGAGGATAGAATATGGCTGAACTCTTTCAGTTTGAACTGGTCAGTCCCGAAAAGCTTCTGATTTCAGAAGACGTGGAAATGGTCGTGGTGCCGGGATCTGAGGGTGATTTTGCCATCCTCAAGGGCCATGCGCCGGTTATGTCGACCCTGAAACCGGGCGTTGTTGAAATTCAGATCAACGACAAAGAACAGCAGCGCGTTTTTGTGCGCGGCGGTTTTGCCGAAGCTGGTCCGGACAGCCTGACGATTTTGGCGGAAAAAGCGATTCTGATGGAAGACCTGGACGCAGATACTTTGGCTCAGGAAATTCAGAACGCCGAAGAAGACGTCAATGATGCCAAGTCGGACGAAATGCAGGCCAAGGCCCAGGAGCAATTGGACCAATTGAAGCAGCTTCAATCTTCGCTGTAAGGTATCGTCCGTTAGTTCTGGCCTGACAGGTCGGAAAATTCTTCAACGACTTGGCGGTAGACATCGCGCTTGAACGTGATGACGGTTGATGCCAGTTTTTCCATTGGCATCCATTCCCAACGATCGAATTCAGGCTTGTCGCCATTGCCGGGCGCGAGAATGTTGATCTCGTCATCATTGCCGTTGAAAATGACCGCGAACCATTTCTGGATTTGGCCCCGATACCGGGACCGCCAACCGGTTTTTGCGATGTCAGCGGGCAGCTCGTATTTAAACCAGCCTTGAGATTCCTGCACAACTTCTACATTGCGCATGCTGGTCTCTTCGAACAATTCCCGCAACGCCGCTTCAATCGGTTCTTCGCCTTCGTCAATGCCACCCTGGGGCATTTGCCAAAGCTCGCCCTTATCGTATTTGCCGGAATTATCGTGGCGGCGGCCCATCCATACATGGCCGTTCTGGTTCAGAACCATAATRCCGACACAGGGGCGAAAGTCCGGTTCAAGGGCTGGGTCGCTCATTGATGCACAATTCCTGAAAAGAAGTACGCCTGAAAAACGATTATCAGCTTTGGGCGTTCTGGATCAGAGCTGCACTGACAGGGATAAGGGTTATGCCCTTGTCTTGCAATTGTTTTGCCCATTCACTCAGGCGGGCGATAGAAACCGGCAGGGCACTGGCATAGCCGATAACAAGGCCATGGCGCAGAGCAAGATTTTCAAGCCGGATCAAAGCGGCGTCGATATGGCTTTGATCGCTGATAGCATCGATGATCACATCAGCGCTGCCAGTTTGCAATGCAACCCTAGACGCAATCTCATTGTGGCGGCTGCGCGGTGATGAATGATCATCAAGATACATAAGCCCACGGTCTGAAATTTCCTGTAGAATCGGAGTTAGGGCGTCGTTGCTGGCGGTGAAGCGGGCACCCATATAATTGGTTACACCCACATAACCGGTAAATCTGGACAGCAGCCAATGGAGGCGGTCGAGATTTGATTGACTATCGCCATCAACCCGCAGCGTGTGGGGGCCCGGGTCATTATCAGGGTAATCAAACGGTTCCATGGGAATTTGCATGAGTACTTCATGGCCAGCGCGCCGCGCCCGACCAACCCAGTTTTGCAAATCGGTTCCGTAAGGGGCAAATCCAAGCGACATTTCGCCCGGCAGATTGTTTATGGCGTCCAGGGTTCCAGATGTGCTGATCCCGAGGCCGGATACCAGAATTGCTATCCTGGGTTGGTCAGGATTTTGCGATTCAGGGCTTACAGCAGGCCGTGCATAGACATGAGATGGGCGGCGGCCATCTTCTGCCACACGTGGCAAGGGGCCATCAGCACCATCTTCTATCAATGCAGGGTCAGATGTGGGGCCAAGGCGGATGCTGCCGCCGGAATTTGGGCGATGAATGATCGTGACACCGTTATTTCGAATTTCAGATGTGCCGTCGCTTCGTGAACTGGATTGATTGGTGCTGGCAATCTCGGTTTGACCGGGTTGTTCTTCACCGGGTGCGATTGATTGTCGCATATTCAACGGCGCTATGCCCTGACTTGGCATTCCAACAGCAGGGTCGGAAAGGGCAATAATTGCATAAGGCTGACCGCCAAGGGGGGAGGCCAACAGAATTATCCATGCCAGAAAACCCAACCCGCCCGCAATTAGGGTATAGGCTGCATACGTCACGATTGATCCGCCTTTTGAGGCGAATAATAGGGGGGCACGGTTGCCGGGGGCCGCTAGAGGCGTGTTCAGATCATCAGACATAATCGCATATTGCTCTGCGAGCGTTGACATCTGGTAAACCATGACGTCAATGGGTGCATTTCCTGCAAAATGATATACATAGGCAACAGTATCTAATTGGATAAGCCAATTGATCAGTTAGCCAAATTGCCTTATCTAGCAGGCAAGATAATTCAAGTTTCTTTGTTGGAAGAGGTTTATATCGGATGGGCGATATACAGCGAGACGCGCTGGTAGCAAACAGAACCGCACCCAAGGGTGATTTGCTGAAACTATTGGCCCGGTACCGGGTTCCTAGTCACAGCCGTAGTGTTTTTGAGCTTTTCGTGACTGGCGTTCCCTTTATCGTTCTTTGGGCAGGTGCCTGGTGGGCGTTATCCATCAGTTACTGGCTGACGATTGCCATCTCTATTCCAGCAGGCGTGTTTCTGGTGCGGCTGTTCATGATCCAGCATGATTGCGGTCATGGCGCATTTTTCCGGGTTCGTAGCGCCAATGACTGGGTTGGGCGGATTCTCGGTGTTCTGACCTTCACGCCATATGAAGTATGGCGGCGCGGCCATGCGGCTCACCATGCCACTTCAGGAAATCTTGATAAACGCGGGGTCGGCGATGTGGATACATTGACTGTCAGCGAATATCAGGCTTTGCCATGGTTTAGCCAGTTGCTTTACCGCTTTTATCGCCACCCGTTCATTCTGTTTGGGATTGGTCCGGCATATTATTTTATTCTCAGGAACCGGTTTCCAATCGGCATTTCACGGGGCGACCGGGCATTCTGGATCAGCGCCATGGGGACAAATCTCGGGATCATTCTGTTATCCGGAATTCTTATCTATTTCCTCGGGTTTGAAGCATTTCTGCTGGTGCAATTGCCGACCATTCTGGTGGCATCGTCAATTGGTGTCTGGCTGTTTTATGTCCAGCATCAGTTTGAAGATACCTATTGGGCGGAAAGCAAAGACTGGAAATTRCAGGACGCRGCGCTTTACGGCAGCTCGCATTATGACCTGCCTGGAGTTTTACGCTGGTTGACCGCAAATATCGGTGTGCATCATGTGCATCAYCTTGCGAGCCGGATTCCYTATTACCGTCTTCATCAGGTCTTGGTTGATCACCCTGATCTGGCCAATATCCGGCGGATGACCATTTGGGAGAGTTTCGCCTGCGTTAAATTCAGGCTTTGGGACGAAAACCAGCGTAAAATGGTGACTTTTTCTGAAGCGCGCGCGATGCAGGCAACCTAGTTATCGGCAACGATTAATGCTTCGATGCCGGGCCTAGTTTTCACTGGGCCTAATTTTCCTCGCCAGCTTCATCTTCTTCAGATTTTGGCGGGAAATGCTCGCTGAYAATATCTCCTGAAATCAGGCCGATTGCATATTGCAATTGTTTGTCGTCTTCTTTTTCAGGAGGAATATAGGCGGACGATCCAGATTGGCGTGGTTCGGTTGTGTTGCCTTCGCCATCGCCATTTTCATCATCACCCACGCCTTCAACTTCAAGATGTCCGCGCAGACTGGATTCGCCACGCGGTGGGCTGACGCGACCCTGCATTTCTTCCGGCAATTCCTGTTCCACAATGATATCGGGTTCGATGCCAAGCGCCTGGATTGAAATACCGGCAGGGGTGTAATACCGCGCTGTTGTCAAACGGATGGCACCGTTGCTGCCAAGCGGGATGATTGTTTGAACAGACCCTTTGCCGAATGAACGGGTGCCGACAAGGGTTGCACGATTGTGATCTTGCAATGCGCCAGCAACAATTTCGGACGCAGATGCCGAGCCGCCGTTGATAAGCATAACAATCGGCTTGCCCCGGGTGATATCGCCTGCACGCGCGTTGTAGCGTTGGGATTCGTCCGCGTTGCGCCCACGGGTTGAAACAATGGCGCCACGGTCCAGCATGGCATCTGAAACTTCGATGGCCTGATCCAACAGGCCGCCCGGGTTGTTGCGAAGGTCGATAATGAAGCCGGCAATATTATCAACGCCAATTTCTGCTTCGAGTTTCTCAACTTCGGCTTTCAGAGTGTCGAAGGTCTGTTCATTGAATGTGGTGATCCGGACATAGCCGATATTGCCATTTTCAACAGCGCTGCGGGCCGGGCGAATATGGATGATGTCGCGGACAACTTCTACATCAAACGGAGCGTCTGCTCCTTCGCGTACAATCGTCAAAATGATTGGTGAATTTACAGGACCACGCATCCGGTCAACAGCATCAGACAGGTTGAGCCCCCGGATCGCTTCGCCGTCCAGATGGGTGATCAGGTCGCCGCTCAAAATACCAGCGCGGGCTGCAGGGGTATCATCAATTGGCGAGATAACCTTGATGACTTCATTTTCCATGGTGACCTGGATGCCCAGTCCGCCAAATTCACCTCTGGTCTGGACCCGCATGTCGTTGAAGCTTTTCGGGTTCATATAGCTGGAATGAGGGTCAAGTGAGGTGAGCATGCCGGAAATAGCGGCATCGATCAGATCGGTGTCGGTTGGTTCTTCAACATAATCGGCCCGGATACGCTCGAACACTTCGCCGAACAAATTTAGCTGGCGATAGGTTTCGGGGTTGGCACTGGCGGCTTCGGCTGGCAGTAACTGTGGCAATGAGGCTGCCAATCCGCCGCCAAATCCAACACCAAGAGCGATGAGCGTTATTGTTGTTTTGCGCATTATCCGCGTACCCTTTGTTCGTCACTGACCCACCATGGGCTGGGATCAATCGATGTCCCGTTTCTTCGAAATTCTACATATAATACAGGTCTGTCTTCTGGCTCGGTAATTGCGAGCGACTGGGCCAGCGTTGACCCTTGTCCCATAACAGCTACAGGCTCACCTGCAAGTACAAACTGGCCAAGGACCACATTGATCCGTTCCATGCCAGCAAGCAGTACATGATACCCGTTTCCGGCATTTATGATCAAGAGTTGACCGTAAGACCGGAACGGCCCGGCATAAACCACCCAGCCGTCACTTGGTGCAGTCACCTGGGCTGCTTTGCGTGTAGCCAGGGTCTGACCCTGAAAATCTCCACCAAAGGTATCCGCCTCGCCGAACCGGCGCAGCATGATACCAGATACCGGGATAGGCAACATGCCCCGAGCATCCTGGAATGTCATGGCAGGCCGGATGCGTCCGGGGTCACTCATTGCGAGGCGCATATTAGCGGCCCTRTTTGCCACTGGTGCTGAAGGATCAGCAGGTTGCTGATCAACATGGTTGGCGATCTGTTGGTCCATCTGCTCGATCAGCTCGCGGAGTGTGCTTGTGCGCGCTGCCAGGGATTCGGCCTGGGCACGTATGCTTTCCAGTTCCTGCTCCGTATGGCTCAGGGTTTCGCGTTTAGACTCCAGTAATATTGAAATACGCTGGCGTTCGGCATCCAACAGGCTGGATGATTCAGCGAGGTGCGTTTTTTCTACTTCGATATTGCTTCGAAGTGCAATCAGCTCGCTGAGATCTGTTGATAAGCTTTGTGCCTGTTTGCGAAGTTCCGGCACCAAAGCCCCTAGAAGAATGGCGGATCTTATGGCTTCCAGCGCATTTCCCGGTCGGACCGCGATGGCAGGCGGCGGTGATGCACCAAGTAATTGCAGCGCGGCTAGAAGTTCGATCAATTCATNGCGGCGCAATTTCAATGAATCACGCATTTCAGTTTCGCGTACTGTCAGATYGACCAGGCGATCCTCCGCGATTGTAATTTGCTCTTCACCGGCCTGAATGCGGTCTGCGGTTTCGATCAAACGCCGATTGAGATCAGCCCTGTCGTTGCGAAGCGTGCTGACTTCGGACGTCAGATTAGTTTGTTCCGCGGTTGCAACTTGTAGGGCCTCCGACAATTCAGAAAGCTGGGCGGTTTGGCGACCGACCACACTGTTGATCGCAACGTCGACCGCATAGCCCGGCGTAATTTGGGCAAATGACATCAGCATTGCCGCGCCTGCCAGGAACAAACCTGACCGCGGGGGACGTGAAACTGAATTGGTGCTTGTGTGGTACACATCTCACCTGGACTGAATTGATCGGTCCGCAATTGCTATCCCAACAGCGTTAATACAATGTCAAACATAAATTCCCGGTCAGGCTGACGCCTTGCCGGATGAGGGCTAGATTTAGCGGGCGAATCCGGCAGAAATACGCCCAGCGTGCAAAATATAATCACGTTTGCCTGTGTCGCCAGGAAACCTCTATTCGAAAGGGGCCGTTTCTATCACGGAATTTCTCAGTGATATTTTAATCCACCAAGCGGCCAGAGTCGGGTGGTTTTTTTGCCAATCAAATTCGGGTAAACGGAAAGACAAGGCACCGAGGGCGCAAACAAGGGTGATATGGGGGAGCAGAAAAGGCGGCTCTTCTGAGGTCCAGATTTCAGCCTTGAGTTCGAATGTCTCCAGACAGCGCATGACGCGCCCTTCTTCCAATGCAATGGCTTTCGGGTTGCGCAGATGCTCAGGCGCCCTGAGCGCTCGAACCCAGATAACAACCCCTTCGAGGAAGCCACAAGCGAGGCCTTCCAGTGCCAGCAGATCAAGCCCTTCATCACCTGATGGCAACATTTGGACTTCGTCAAAATTGGCATTGAGGAAAGCGCAGATGTAATTTGCTTCGCTCAGAACAATGCCATTCTTGATCCTCAATACCGGAACTTTGCCCGGCGGGCTTACAGACAGAATCTCGCTGTCTGGGTCGCGAACCGTGGTTGAAACCAAGCGGACCTGGCTTTCAATGCCGGATTCCAGGAGCAATATGCGGACCTTGCGGGCAAATGGAGACGYGGTTGTATAATAAAGCYCCATGGGACCTTCAGCCGTCAGGTGTTGTCAACGGAGACCGGGGCGTCGAAATATGACATGACCGGCAGAGCGCCGTACTTCTCCGTGACCATTTTTTTCCAATCTTCGGTATAGGTGGCATCGGCATCGGCGCGGCTGGTCCAAAAATACAATCCGCCGACATTCATGCCGTCTTCCGAGCGGATATAATATTTACGCTCTAGTCCGGCCCGGCCTTTATATTTGGGTGCGGTGCTTTCAAAAATCGTGGTTGCTGCTTCCAGCGAAATCGGTTCCTTCAACTGAAAAATAACCTGGGTGATAATCATTTKYRTCTCCTGNNANWAWKWTKWTGSSWKACMRKTWKSCWKGWGMKRAAKRAAKSMTCAGGCCATYTGGCYGCCGGCAAAYGAGAARAAGTCYGGYGCGYTRCCGGTTTTAATSCGRACMAGCATATCCAGRTTTCCYARATGATAGGACCGATGGCCCCAAAKYSCCCAGAGAAAYCCCATCCCGGTCCAKRTMGATTTGTCCCCGGCAAAGASGAGTTGYTTTTCCAGGGCATCRGRGGTCAGGTTTTCCATRATGYTCATGGTTTCCAAATGCAGRTCYTGRGTRTTTTTGACAAAATCWCCATCCAGCTTSGAATGAAARAAATTCATRTCMCGGGGCAGGGGAATGGTRTCKCCGGGCGCGCTGTCGCGGATGGCKKTTGCCCATACATTGTCGGCAACGGCCATATGGACGAAGAGGGTTTTGACGCTGGCATGCCGGAGCCGCGTCCCGAAATGAATGCCGCTATCGCTTGGTGGTGTCCAATCGAGGCTCACTATGGGTGTCTTCTCGATCCATTGGGTTGTTTCACCAACAAGCTTATCGAACAATGCAAGAAAGCGTTTCAGTTCAGCGTTTGAAATATCGGAGCTTGTTGCGGTCATGGGATATTGTCCTGTGATATATTCTTATATTCAATTGATTAATTAAATGATATATTGTTAATGGATGCAAGGGAAATTTTTTGTGAGGTCCAGACCATGCAGATAAATGCTGATTTCGATCCAAAGCAGCCGCTATTCGATCAGTTTTCATTGGTGGCCAAGGCATTCGCCCATGGGCATCGGCTGGCGCTGCTGGAAGTGTTGGCTCAGGCCAGGCGGGACGTGAACTCACTCGCCCTCAGCACAGGGCTGTCGATTGCCAACACCTCCCAGCATTTAAAGGTTTTGCGATCTGCCGGGCTGGTGGCCAGCCACCGTGCGGGGAAACATGTTCTTTATTCACTGGCSGACGATACSGTYGTKGATCTKGTGCGCAGYYTGCGGRWWTTTGCSGAGCGRCATAGCGATACGGCGCGCCGAACCGTGATGGACAATTGGCCRCAAATGAAYCTTTACCCGGAAATTTCCCGCGAGAAACTGGCTGAATGGGTGGCCGCCGGGACAGCTATCCTGCTTGATACGCGACCATTGGAAGAATTCGACGCTAGTCATATTCCAGGTGCGCGTCATGTGCCCAAGGGCGAGATGGAAGCGGTCGTTGATATTGTTGAGGGCAAAACGCAAATTGCTGCTTATTGCCGTGGGGCCTATTGCGCCACCTTGCACGATGTTCTGGAACATCTCCATGAACGCGGCGTACAAGTTCACCGGCTCGAAGATGGATTTGCGGAATGGCGGGCGTCCGGGTTTCCGATCACGGGTGAAGTTTAATTTTAGTCCCGGTGATAGGGGTGTCCGAGCAGTAAGGTGGTCGCCCGGTAGATTTGTTCGAGCAACATAACCCGGACCAATTGATGGGGCCAGGTGGACATGCCGAATGCGATTGTTTGGCGGGCGGATTTGACCAGATCATGATCCAGACCGTCGGGGCCTCCGATAATGAAAACCAGATCCTGTTCACCATTGTCGCGCCATTTTCCGATCTGGCTGGAAAAATTGCGGCTGCTGAGGCTTTTGCCGGTTTCATCGAGCGCAACAATGATGCTGGCTGCTGGAAGGGCTGCCAGGATTATCTCCGCTTCGCGGGATTTTCGTTGTTTGGAATTAGAAGCTCTTGCTTCGTCAAATTCTCTGATCTGCAAAGATCTCAATCCAGCCTGCGGCCCGGCTTTGGTGATCCGGTCTGCATAATCAGCGGCCAGCTGGCGCATTGGTCCGTCTTTGAGGCGGCCGATGGTCAGGATATGTATTTTCAAGGCCTGGGTCCTGGATTGTAAAACAGGCCGACCAGATCAGGCGGCGGTTTGAGGTGGTGTCTCGGCGGTCCACATTTTTTCGAGATTATAAAAATCGCGCACTTCCGGCCTGAACACATGGATGATCACATCACCAGCATCGATCAGGACCCAGTCACACTGATCTTGCCCTTCAGTTTTTGCCTTGCCCCACCCGGCGTCGCGCATATCTGATACGACGCGTTCGGAAACAGCGCTGACATGGCGCGTGGAGCGCCCGGTTGCGACAACCATATAGTCTGCAATTGAAGATTTTCCGGCAAGCGGAATCGAGACGATTTCTTCAGCCTTGGCATCTTCCAGGCTGTCGATAATTGTCTTGAGCAATATTTCGGGGGATGTCTGCGTTGACTTAGCGCGGCGCTTTCGCGGCGTTACTGCGCTGGCAGTAGCTTGATTTGCCATCATGCCTTCTCGGAATGTCCTTTATACAAGACCCGTCTTGGGTCGGTGGCGCAGATTAAGAGCCAAATGGAAATGTTTCAAGCATCAAATGCACCAATTTCAATTTTCCTGAGAGACATCTTTATATTGTCATCAACCAAAATATTGGCCCGGTTCAAAATATTGTATTTGAACCCCGCTTTTTCCGCCATCTGACCAAGCGATTTAACCGTGAAATAATTGACATGATCGGGATAGCGAAACCCACACCATTTGCGCCCCATGACATGTCTGTTGAGAGAGGAAAAATTGGGAACCCGAATATAAACAACGCCTTCGTTGTTCAAGATACGATGCAGCCCGACCAACAATGGCAATGGATTGGTTTCGTGTTCAAGGAATGAATGCAGGAGGATGCCGTCAAAAAAATTATCCTCAAATTCCTTGATGCCTTCGGTTGCTGCCCCCTGGACACAATAGCCACCGCGTTGGCGCATAACCTTGTCCGCCATGCCAGACAGACATTTTGAAATCTCCACGCCGAACGGCACCAGTGGTTGTGGCAGAGTTGTGCCGGGCCCGCAGCCGATATCGAGAATGCGCCCTTGCTGAAATACTTTCAGGAACCGGTGGGTCCGGTCATGTCCCAGCAAATTCAACCGCCACCGGGTGGCTTTGCTCAGTTGATCAAGAATCGGTCTTTGGGTCCGTCTGCGGGTGGCTTCCTCGTTGGAATTTTTTTCCCAGGCTTGTTCTTCGGCCAATTCGTCATAACTGGCGGGGTTTGCCAGATAAACAAAATCGCAAGACGAACAGGATACAATTCGCCACGGTGAGGGCGAATATTTATCGATATCAGAATGGTCAAAACTGCCGCAACTCGAACACCATCTTTGTTGCGGTTTGTTCGCGGAAGTTTCGTAAATTTTCAAGGCCTGCATCACAACAATAATCTTCCATTCAATACCAGCCCCGCAACCTAACGAGGTTTCAAGCAACGGCCAATTTAGATGTCATCGGCAATTGCGCCGCCGGGATCAACTGGTCTCCAGTTCCCAGAGCGCCGCCGCACCTTCATAAAGACGTTGCATGATTTCCATCTCGGTGACACCGAGCCGGGCGCTTGGAGATATATCAACCAGGCCACCCTCGCCGGCACCTGAATGTTCTCCGCCCGCGCCGCGCACCGCCAGCCCAAGTGATTTGGCCTCGCTTTTAATGCGGGTGAGGTCGGTGCCGTTTGCTGTCAGGTTGGGGAGTTGCAGATGCAGGCTGGCCCGCATCCCGGCGCCGAGATTTGTCGGGCAGCTGGTGATATTGCCATAGACCGGTGAGGTGGCAAAGGCGGGCAGAATTTCCTGCAAACATTCGATGCCGGTATTTAGGTGCGCAAACAAATTGTTCAGGTTGCCACCGCGTTGCATAGTCATGATGCGTAAATGATCTTCTTCACCAACCCAGACCAGAAAATCTTCATTGCYGGATATATAAATRCCCCGGCCAAAGGGCCAATCCRCGCTGATCCCGGCCACGTTGAGGTAAGGATCGCCGCTCATATCCTTGAACATCTGGTGGAGGCTTACCCGGCGGTCATATTCAACCGCGTCAATTTCGTGCGGCGAACCGGGCGTGATTGAAAGATATTGACCGCCAAATGTGGGGTCATCAATCAGCTGATTGAAAGCGCTGACCGCAAGATTTTCGAACTCAATYCGCTGTTGTTTATTCATGGCGCCGGGGAGAGGAAAAGATGCCAGATTGCGCGCGACCCGCACGCGCATGGAGACCTCTTTCAGGCGCRGATCGATAGCGCCAAGATCGCAGCCCTGAGCGGTAATATCCCAATCATGGCGCTGGGCGATGGCTATATTTTCCGGRATATTATGAAAATCCCGGATCATTGGGTCCAGCATGGGGGCAAACTGGTCATAATCCTCCGGGTGCATGGCATAGGCTCCCATCTGGCTGTCGGGGTTTTCMAKKCCSGAYGCRATWATCTSCATCARYYGCTGGCATTTTTGATCATCAAGACCGCGAAAAAAGGCCTCATCAAAATGCCGGGCCATCAGGTTTTGCGGTTGGGCGGTTTTGATTGCATTGATTTTCTCAACAAGCTGATCTGGCGTCATGTTCAAACCTCTTGATTTTTGGTGGCACGCAACAAAGTTGAAGAAACCGCCATGGTGCGGCCGCGCAAATAGGACCATGCCGGAGCCGGTCTTGATTTAAGCAGGGCCGCGTCGGCTTCATCAATCCGGTAACGGGAAAACTTGTTGGCGGCGGGTGATGTCAGCGCCTTTGTTGCATAGCCGGGTCGGTCAAATATTGCGATGGCGCAGGAATTGAAAATATCCTGCCACCGTTCCCAAAGGTGAAACCCGGCGAGATTGTCTGCTCCCATCAACCARATAAAATTGGTGTCAGGATATCGATTGGCCAGGGCCTCAAGGGTATCTGCTGTATATTTCAGACCGTGATCGGCTTCAAAAGTTGTTACCCGAATACGGGGATCGACGATCAGGCGATTTGCGCGGTCAACGCGCGTGGTCAGCGGGTGCAGACCGTCATGATTTTTGAGTGGGTTGCCGGGTGTTACCAGCCACCAGACCTCATCAAGACCGATGCGCTTCAGAGCCATCAGAGAAATATGCAAATGACCTTTATGGGGCGGGTTAAACGAACCACCGAGAATTCCTATAGACCGGTTTCTGCKGGTCCGGWTTCTGGTCATGGGCGGGTTTGGCCYGTGCCGTGGACGAGATAYTTGAAGCTCGTCAATTGCTCRACRCCGACCGGRCCMCGGGCATGCATCTTGCCRGTGGCGATGCCGATCTCGGCRCCCATRCCAAAYYCMCCGCCRTCGGCATATTGGGTTGAGGCATTGTGGAGCAGGATGGCGCTATCAAGCCGCGTCATGAATTGTTTCGCCGCCGCATCATCATTGGTCACGATGGCGTCGGTATGTTGGGAGCCGAATTCGCTGATGTGATGGATGGCGGCATCGAGATTGTCGATGATTTTGACCGCGATGATGGCATCGAGAAATTCGGTGCCCCAATCATCGTCCTGTGCGGGTGTTGCACGCGGGTCAGTAGCGCAAGCAGCCTCATCGCCACGCACTTCACACCCCGCGTCCAGCAACGCCGCGACAAGGGGTTGTAAATGGGTTGACGCGCAGGCTTTGTCTACCAGCAGGGTTTCGGCTGAGCCGCAAATGCCGGTGCGGCGCATCTTGGCGTTGACGACAATATTTTTTGCCATTTCAAGATCGGCGTCGGCATGCACATAAACGTGGCAGATACCTTCAAGATGACTGAAAACAGGCACCCGGGCTTCACGCTCAACGAGGCCGACCAGGCTTTTGCCGCCGCGTGGTACAATAACGTCGATTGTACCTTCAAGCCCACGCAGCATCTCGCCAACAGCGGCGCGGTCGGTGGTTGGGACTAGCTGGATGGCATGTTCGGGCAAAGCGCCCGCTGCCAATCCTTTGACAAGGCACGCATGGATCGCGCGCGCTGAATTGAT
>JAESRU010000144.1 GCA_016764455.1 Hyphomicrobiales bacterium
CGTGCGCCGTTGGTCAGGGTGAAGCCCGCCATTTTGATGTCCCACCGAGGGTCAAGCGCGTTAGTGCCAAATGGGTCGCTGCAACATCTTCATTCTGCCAGCGAATGAAATCCAAATTCGCTTTCTCACCGAGAGACACATCCAGAAGGCTGCTGGATTGATAATCGCCCTCGCCTTCAAGACTTTCAATTATGGTCGCGGACGCGCCTTCGCCCATTTTGATGATCGTATGGGCATAAGCCGCAATGGGGCTTACACCACTGGTGAAGTTTGCCAACAGAATGGGCTGTTCCACATTTGCGCCCGGTGCCACTTCAAGCACCATGCTGTTGCTGGCAAATGCCGTGACCATATCCGCGATGAAATGATGCGCGTCAGCCTCAACTCCGGTTGCGATATCCTGGACCTTCAGCGACACCCCATCGGGGAGCGCATCGAGATCGGATAAATCATCCATCAGAAACCCGTTCACGCGCACAATCTTGCATGTGCCAAGTTCGGCAAGCACCGGGTCGATTTTGAATTCACCGGTGCCGCGATCTACTTTAGTTGCCGGGCGATAGGTGTCGCGCACCAGATTGCGCAGGTCTGTATAGACCCACGGCTCCAGCTTGCGGTGCGGCATACCATTCTGTCGCAAGCTCTCCAAAGCCTGCGCCTGGCCACCGCTGGCATTTTCTAGCAGCGCCTCAACCTGCGCTTCGAGCGCAAGTTCGGCGGCACTTTTTTTGATGTTCACGTTCATGCGGCAGTCTCGGAAAATTCGGCATAGCCCTTGTCTTCAAGCTCAAGCGCCAATTCTTTGCCGCCAGTACGAACAATCCGCCCCTTGGAGAGCACATGCACTTTATCCGGCACGATGTAATCCAGAAGGCGCTGGTAATGTGTGATGATTACAAAAGCGCGGTCTGGGCCACGCAGCGCGTTGACGCCATCGGATACGATCCGCAGCGCATCGATATCAAGACCTGAATCGGTCTCATCCAGCACACATAGTTTGGGCTGCAGCACTGCCATCTGGAGTACTTCGTTGCGTTTCTTCTCGCCGCCCGAAAAACCTACATTGACGGCGCGTTTCAGCATGTCTTGCTCGATCTTCAGCTCGCTGCTTTTCGCGCGAATAAGACGCATGAAATCTGGCGTCGACATCTCTTCCTCACCCCGGGTCCGGAGTTGGGAATTCAGGGCCTGGCGAAGGAATGTGAGGGTCGGAACGCCCGGAATTTCCATGGGATATTGAAAGGCCAGAAAAATGCCTGCAGACGCCCGTTCATCAGGCTTCATTTCGAGGATATTTTCACCGTTCAAAGTCACGCTGCCCTTGGTCACTTCGTAACCGGGTTTGCCCGCCAATATATACGACAGAGTAGATTTACCAGCGCCGTTCGGCCCCATAATGGCATGGACTTCGCCGGCCGGGACTTCAAGGTCCAGCCCGCGCAGAATTTCCTGGCCATCAACGACCGCGTGGAGATTTTTTATTGAAAGCATTTCGATTAAATTCCGTTCTCGTAACTAAAAATCGCAGTGATCACCCGACACTTCCTTCAAGGGAAATGCCGACCAGCTTTTGCGCTTCAACCGCGAATTCCATCGGCAATTGTTGCAGCACTTCGCGGCAAAAACCGTTGACGATCAGGGCGACCGCTTCTTCTTCGTTGAGGCCGCGCTGCTGGCAATAGAACAATTGATCTTCGGAGATTTTCGATGTGGTGGCTTCATGCTCGAATGTCACCGAGCGGTTTTTCGCATCCATATAAGGAATTGTATGGGCGGAGCATTGGTCGCCGATGAGCAGCGAATCGCACTGGGTGAAATTCCGCGCGCCGGTTGCCTTGCGATGGGCTGATACTTTGCCGCGATAGGTGTTGGACGAATTCCCGGCGGAAATGCCTTTTGAGATAATCCGGCTTGTGGTGTTCTTGCCCAGATGGATCATCTTGGTGCCGGAATCTATCTGCTGGTATCCGTTGGCGATGGCGATTGAATAAAATTCGCCCTGGCTATTGTCGCCGCGCAAAATGCAGCTCGGATATTTCCAGGTGACCGCCGAACCGGTTTCCACCTGGGTCCATGAGATTTTTGAATTGTCGCCGCGACAATCGCCGCGCTTGGTGACGAAATTATAAATCCCGCCCTTGCCTTCCTTGTCGCCCGGATACCAGTTCTGGACGGTTGAATATTTGATCTCGGCGTCTTCGTGCGCGATCAATTCAACAATGGCCGCATGCAACTGGTTCTCGTCGCGCATGGGCGCGGTGCACCCTTCCAGATATGAGACGAACGACCCTTTCTCAGCGATGATCAGGGTGCGCTCGAACTGGCCGGTATTAGGTTCATTGATCCGGAAATAGGTCGACAATTCCATCGGGCAACGGACACCCTCAGGGATATACACAAAGGATCCGTCGGAAAACACGGCCGAATTCAGCGTGGCGTAAAAATTATCGGAGACAGGTACAACCGAGCCCAGATATTTCCGCACCAATTCAGGGTGGTCCCGCAAGGCTTCTGAAATCGGGCAGAAAATCACGCCGGATTTTGCCAATTCTGCTTTGAAGGTGGTGACCACGGATACTGAATCAAAAATCGCATCGACCGCAATTTTTGACGTTTTGACGCCCGCCAGAATTTCCTGCTCGCGCAACGGGATGCCGAGTTTCTCATATGTCCGCAAAAGTTCCGGGTCCACATCATCGATGGATTCCGGGCCCTCTTTGGTTTTGGGGGCTGAGAAATAATAAAGGTCGTCAAAATCGATGTCGTGATAATCGACCTTGGCCCATGTGGGCTCGGTCATGGTGCGCCAACGGCGATAGGCKTCCAGACGCSATTCRAGCATCCAGGCCGGTTCGCCYTTTTTTTCCGATATGAAACGGACAATGTCTTCGYTCAAACCCTTGGGGGATTTTTCGGATTCAATATCCGTKACGAAGCCATACTTGTATTCTTCAACGTCGAGGCCTTTGACCTGATCGACGGTCTCTCTAACTGCTACCATTTTTCTCTCCATCCCATGCGGCTTCAAGGGCCGCCGGCCGGTATTTCAGTCTTTACTAAGCTGCGCCGCGACGCCGTTCTTCAAGGGAACAGGTTATGTCACGCCATGCTTCTAAAAACCTCTCAACTTCGTCTTCGCTCGTCTCCTTGCCAAGGCTCACCCGGATCGCGCTGGACGCCAATCCGGCTTCCAGTCCCATCGCTTCAAGAACATGGGACGCGCCAACTTTGCCTGATGAACAGGCAGACCCCGCGCTTACAGCAAATCCTCGTAGATCAAAACCGATCACACTGGTTTCTGCGTGTAAACTTGAAATAGCAATGCAAGCGGTGTTCTGCAAGCGGGGAACTGATCCACCAATAATAACAGCGTCCGGCGTAATCGCTAAAACACCCGCTTCCAACGTGTCGCGTAATCCGCTGATGCGCGACTGGACGATTTCGCGGTCGCGAATGGCGGCTTCAAGTGCAGCGGCGAAACCAACAATGGCGGCCGGGTTTTCAGTTCCCGCGCGCTGGTTGCGCTCCTGCCCGCCGCCGCGCAGCATTTGGTTAATCTCGATACCTTCACGGCGCAGCACGATCGCGCCGGATCCTTTGGGGCCGCCAAATTTATGCCCCGACATGAAAAGCACATCGCCTGGAAGGCTGTCCCGATCAAGCGCGGTGCGGCCCACACATTGAACCGCGTCAACCACAAGCAAAGCACCAGACGATTCAAGCACATCGCGAACGTCTGACAAGGGCTGCAGGATACCGGTTTCATTATTGGCCGCTTGCAACGTCACCATGATGGAGGCCTGGCCATGAGCTTCGCCCAGCTCTTCGATGCGCTGAGACAGGTGGTCGATATCCAGTATGCCGTCCTGCCGGACTTTGAGACTTTCAACATTGTCAGCCGCGAACCGGTGCCCGCGCAGAACACAATCATGTTCGGTAGCACCAACAAGAAGCTTGCTTAGGGGATCACGATTTTCGCGGCGGCCCGTTCCCGGCGACAAAATTGTCGCGGCAGCTTCCGTTCCGCCAGATGTGAAAATAACATCCGCCGGGGAGACTTGGAAAATTCCAGCAATCTGTTCCCGCGCATCTTCGATCATGGCTCTGGCGGCGCGCCCCTCGGCATGGACCGAAGACGGATTGCCAAAGGTACCCTCGACGGCAGCCATCGCGGTACGCGCCTCAACGCACAATGGTGCCGTTGCGTTGTAATCGAAATATGTCCGTTTCGATGTCATTTGATTCCGGTCAGACCCTTCAATATCTTCGTCATTTTCTTATTTCAATTTCGCCTGTTGGGCGCACACTTATAATTCCGCAATGATATCATGCACATAACGAAGAATTTGCACACAGACCCGTTTCACGTGCTATGTACGTGCGCATCTTTCATAAAAGGATGATCCAGGCACAAGCCGCGCTTCGTTTTGCAGACATTAAGCAGACACTGAAATGTAGCTGCAAATTCTTGAATTGATCTAAGGTAGGCCAGTTTCGAGCGGTCTGCAAGTCTTCAAAATGCGCGATTGAAAGAGGGTCACCCGATCATGAAACGACCCCATTTGGTAGTTTGTACTATCGTAGCGTAAGCAGGATTTTTTATGCCAGAAGTAATTTTTAATGGTCCTTCCGGGCGTCTGGAAGGGCGTTACCAGCCGGGCAAAAACGAAACCTCACCAATCGCAATCATTCTACACCCGCACTCCGCTTTTGGCGGGACGATGAATAACCAGATTATTCATCAGCTTTATTATATGTTCGCAAAGCGCGGCTTCACAGTTCTGCGGTTTAACTTTCGCGGTGTCGGGCGCAGCCAGGGAATTTTTGATCACGGGCTTGGCGAATTATCCGATTCAGCCGCTGCTTTGGACTGGATTCAATCCTTCAACCCTGAATCCCGCGCCTGCTGGATTGCCGGATTTTCGTTCGGGTCATGGATTTCAATGCAATTGCTGATGCGTCGCCCGGAAGTTGAGGGCTTCATCACAATCGCGCCACCGGCCAATCTTTATGATTTCAGCTTTCTTGCGCCCTGCCCGTCTTCCGGGCTGATCATCAATGGTGCCAAGGATGCGGTCGCGCCACCGGACGCGGTTGAGACATTGGTTGAAAAACTCAAAACCCAAAAAGGTATCGTCATCGATCATCAGGTCATGCCGGATACCAATCATTTCTTTGAGGGCAAAGTCGAAGAGTTGATTGATCGCTGCGGTGATTATGTGGATATGCGGATCGCTGAAATCGAAGCTGACATCAGCGCCTGACGGCTTTTGCCAGCACGCCACCGCTCAATGGGCGATCTATGCCGGTTGTAGCGGGATATGTCAGCGGCAATTCTTTGATCGAGCGCACCGCCATATAGCCAAAGGCCTGGGCTTCGATGAAGGTATCTGACCAACCAAGGTCAGACGCAGCGGCGACGTTGCCCGGCAACGTCGCYGCCAATGCYGCCATTAGAACCGGATTTAACGCACCGCCGCCTGTCACGATCCAATCATTGGCGGGTGTCGGAAAATGATCCGCAGCACGCGCAATTGAACCGGCTGTAAAYGCGGTCAAGGTCGCCGCGCCATCTTCCAGCGACAGGCTTYCAACCGGTTTTGGAGAAAAATCCAAACGATCCAGCGATTTCGGTGGGCGTGCATGAAAGAATGGATTGTCCAATAGTTCAGCCAGGATGTTGGCATCAAYTTGCCCTTTGGCGGCAACCTTTCCGCCTTCATCCATAGCGATACCGGTTTTCGCCAGCATCCACTCATCCAGCAAAACATTGCCGGGGCCGGTATCGAACGCGATCATGGTGTCGTCTTCACCGATCCAGGTGACATTCGCGATCCCGCCAATGTTCAGCACTGCCACCGGTTTTCTGAACGAATACATATCCACCAATGCGCGATGATATACCGGCGCCAACGGCGCACCCTGCCCGCCGCCTGCGATATCGGCAGCGCGCAAATCAAACACCACATCGATGCCAGWTTGRTCGGCCAAWGCCTGCCCGTCACCCAATTGARCGGTCAGGGAWATTTCAGGGCGGTGAAKWATYGTCTGRCCGTGAAACCCGATTATGTCGATATCTGAATCGGTTAGCTTGGATTCTTTGAGAATTGATTCAATTGTTTGCTGATGGGCAATTGTCACAATTTCGGTGGCCGCATGGACGATTGAATCTTCCAGCCAACTTTTGTCAGATAGGTCCGCCCCGGCAGCATACCCAACAGCTGCCGCTATTGCCGCCCGCTCAATCGTTGAATATTCACGGAAAAAGGTCGGCCCGAATGATTGAATGCCCACGCCATCGGTCTCAATGATTGCGGCATCAACACCATCCATCGAAGTTCCGCTCATCATTCMRRTTSCGCKYATSRTYCCGNNKRCRYGTATNRGYCYCGKRCANTGNTATCWKCMTSSTGCNNTRMWAWCWKCMWGCTGCNACAAACAGCTAGCTGTGCAAACAGCCAAATTCGTTATTCCGGCTCCGCCAATGACAGACCGCAGGAACAAATCCCGATGACCAAATATAGGTCCGATTTCCTTAATATTCTGAGTGAACGAGGTTTCATTCACCAATGTTCCAATGCAGATGGCCTTGATRCCGCGTTGATGAAAGGCCAGGTCACGGCCTATATCGGGTTTGATTGCACAGCCCCCAGCCTTCACGCCGGTAGCCTGGTGCAAATCATGATGCTGCATTGGTTCCAGAAAACCGGCCATCGCCCCCTGGCGCTCATGGGCAGCGGCACCACCCGCGTTGGTGACCCGTCGGGCAAAGACGAATCYCGYAAAATGCTGACCGCTGAYGAYATCAAGGCCAACATGGARGGCATTCGRAAGGTCTTTTCCCGGTTYCTGAAATTTGGCGATGGCCCRGATACCAAAGAYGCGCTGATGCCGGAYAATGCRGACTGGCTGCTCTCGATTGCCTATGTGGATTTTCTGCGTGATGTGGGCCGGCATGTTTCGATCAACGAAATGATCCACCGCGATTCAATTCGTTTGCGGCTGGAGCGAGAACAACATCTCTCGTTTCTAGAATTCAATTACATGATCCTCCAAGCCTATGATTTTGTCGAATTGTACCGCCGCTATGGCTGCACATTGCAAATGGGCGGGTCGGACCAATGGGGCAATATTCTGTCGGGCATTGATCTTGGCCGCCGGATCGAGGGTGYCGATATGTTCGCCCTGACGTCACCCCTGCTCGCCACATCGTCTGGTGCCAAAATGGGAAAGACCGCGGACGGTGCCGTGTGGCTCAACGACGATTTGCTGTCTGCCTATGATTATTGGCAATATTGGCGCAACACAGAAGATGCCGATGTGGGTCGTTTCCTACGTCTCTTTACCGTTCTTCCGTTGGATGAAATTGCCCGTTTGGAAACGCTTGAAGGCGCTGAAATAAACGAAGCCAAAAAGATTTTGGCACACCACGCCACCCGCATGGTGCATGGCGATGAAGCTGCAGAAAATTCCGCCGAGACTGCGCGTAAAACCTTCGAAGAAGGAAGCCTTGCGGAAGGTTTGCCAACGGTCGCAGTACCGGTAGAAGAATTTTCAGATGGCCTTGGCATCGTCCGCGCGTTGAATTTGGCGGGCCTGGCTTCATCAAATGGCGAAGCCCGTCGGCATATTCGCGGACGCGCTGTGCGGGTCAACGATATTCTTGTCGAAGACGAAAAACTGTTACTGTCGGAGAAAGATCAGACCGGCGATGGCATCATCAAATTGTCGGTTGGAAAGAAACGCCACGTGCTTCTCAAATCGAATTGATCTGCACCTRCTTTACGGGCATCGAAGCGCCTAACGTGTGCCCTCAACGGTGTTGGGTGGTCGCGGTGGTTGAATTGAACCACCGGCGCCAAAATCAAACAATTTGCGAAATACCCCTGGTGCGACAGCGGACACCGGATTCACAATCATCTGCGCGTCAGACAATGGCCCAACGACCGCGAATGTTACAGCCAGAACACCTTCATTGCGCCCGCCGGTCAAAATCTGTCCAAAAACGGGAACATTGCTCAGCAGATTGTTGAGGGCATAAAGAGGCACATATGTTCCCACCAGATTTATGGTCTCGCGGTTGAAATCAACCTGTCCTTTAAATGTGGCGCCAACAGATGGACCGTTGATATACGACTCCCCGATTTGCAACACGCCATTTGCACGAACGAACGGCATGTTGAGCCGTTCAAAATAATTGCCCGGCCCGGCCTGTTGCTCTGACCTTTGAATTTCCGTCTGCCCAACAACATCGTCTCCGGAATTTTCAGCCAAAGGTGCCGCAATCCGGTCATCAACCATGCGGAACCGGTTGGCGACAAGCAGGCCGCGAATTCCCCCAGTTGAATCGTTCGGCAAGACAGCATTCAGCACCATGGTGCCGCCCTGCACCAGCGAGTAAAGCCCCGCAAACCGCAATGTTGCCCCGGCATTGGCCGAGCGGATCCTCATGTTTCTGCCGTCGCTACCTGCTGAGCTGATTTCAATGGTCATCGCGCTCCCTTCGGCGCGTGCTTCCAAAAATAGGCGCGTGGTTTCGTCACCGGTCAATTTTACCTGGGCGTTTAGGTCGGTGATTTCAGAACCATTTTCGCCGGTTACCCGAGCAATGACGGCGTCCAGATTGATAACACCGCCAGCATTGGATTGCTGTCCAGACGGCCTGCCGGTGAACATGCCTTGTAAAACGCCGCGCGCGTTGAAGGATTGCCCCCGGGCCGCAACATTCAATGCGCCGTCATCTGCCCGGCGCAGGGTAATCGATATCTGGTCGCCCTGGTTCAACGAAAATTCAGGGAAATCCGCACTCAGAATTCGAGACTCATCATCGATCCGGATGGTTCCTGACACAATTGTCCCCGGCGCAGTCAATTCAAAATCGTCGAGGTGGAATGTGCCGTCCGTTTCACGGATCAGCAAGAACTGAACGTTGCCTGCAACACCAACGGGTTTTTCCCAACCCAGCCCCGAATAGCTGAGGCTTGCTTCGGATAGGTCAACAAGAATGGAAAGGTCTGAACCAGGAGCGGAGATATTTTCGGGTACAATTTCAACTTCCACCGGACCCTGTAAAAAATCCAAATCCAAGCCCAATCGGGAGCGGTCTTCGTCGTCAAGCCGCATCCGCAATGCGAGATTGCCGCTTCCCGGCACGCCGAAGGGCCGCCGCCAATTCAGATGGGTCGCGACGCCAGATAATTCCATCTCGCCGGCTGCTTCCATCCGCGTTGGTAAAACCCGAAGGATCAACTCACCGTTTTCCACGTCTTGTTCGCCGAACAGGTTTGGGACGGCAAATTCGTGAATTTCAGCACGCGCAGCAACATTGACATCTTCGTAAGTGACATTGGTTAGCAACGGCACCGACAGATCCAGCTCCAGGCTCGAATAGCCTCCTATTTCAGCAGGATCGAGTCCGATTTCATCAGCATATTCAAGTGGGGCATAATTCATCAATTCAAGCAAAGCTTTGGTCGAACCAGACCCCGTCGTTCTGATGTAAGCAATGGCTGGTTCTTTGGTGGCGTTTGGAATTTCGATGGTGCCGGTCACATCTTCAACCACCGCGCCCGAGGCTACCGTGATTGAACCGCGCAGCACGTCGACTGTGAAATGCCCGCCCTTCATCCGTCCTCGGCCAGCTGCACCGGCCAAATCCGGCAATGCCCAAAAATATTCTGCCGTAATGCCTGTAAAGCCGAAAGCCATATCGAGCGCTTCTGGGGGAATGGGAGCGCCCGCATCCAGATCAGCGATCATGCCGGCGGGGAAATCTGCGACGACGGCAAAATCTGTAATGAAGCCCTCGTGGATATTATCAAAAAACCAACGCCGCGCACCGGGTGCCAGCATTGCCGGCCAAATCTGTTTGAAAACATCAACGCCCATCGGTAAGAACCTTGCCGATATTTCTATTTCCGGAGACCGTGCAGCGAATTTGATCCGACCCGATAACCCGATGCCGGTTCCACCCGCCAGCATTTCGGCGCGGTCTACCCATATCTCGCCGTTTTGGGGATCATAGCGACCCATTATTTTTGCTTCTTCCACCTCCAGCGGCGTGTCCACACCTTCGGCAGTGAACAACCCTTCGCTGGCGACCAGAAGAAAACTCCAGAACCTGTTTTCCGGCACGCCTTCGGATGCTGCAACCGGCGGCATGATTGAGCCATTCAAGGTTACCCGGTCGTCACCAAATTCAATGGAGGATGACGCTACGCGGATCAAATTGTCATGAACATCATAGCTGATATTGATCAGACCTTCGTCAACCAGAATGCCGCGGTCGGTATCATCACCCAGGCGTAAAAAACCGGCATCCAGGCGGGCGGACATTTCGTAATGGCGGACGGACGCATTATCATCCAGCAGAATTTCGCCAACCGCGGTAATGGGCAGGTCGAGCATTGCAAGCCCACCCAGACCTTCAATCATGGTCGCGGCCTGGCGCGGGACAAAATCGGTAATACCGATGGTGATTTTCAACCCCTCACCTGAATCAGAAATGAGCCCGGTTACCTGCAGCGGCCATCCCCCGACGCTGTCAGACAGGTCCGCAGAGGCTTCATACCTAATCCCTTCCTGATCCCTGATCAGGGCCAAATCCCCTTGTTCGATTTGCCAACGGAGACCAAGTTTTTCATGTACAAAAACCAGGTCAGCATCGAGGACACCGACCCTGTCCAGATTTCCGAAAAAACTTCCGGCAGATGCGTTCTCGCCAATTCCCAAAATTTGTTTCAGTTCAGTCGCCGTTGGCAAGTGCGTAGCGTCACCCTCCGCAGCCACTTCCGCTTCCTTTTCCGGTTCATCCAATGAGGCGGCATTTTGGCTTGGCGTAGCGGGATCAGAACCAAGCTCCTGGTGTTCTCGCTCCACATCAATTTCCAACCGGCCATCACCGCGAAGTATCACCACAAGGCGCGGCCCGATCAGATCTATGGATGTTGGCGCGATATTCCCCGTCAATAATTGCAACGGCGAAATGCTGACAGCCGCACCCGGCACTTCGGCAAGCAATACGCCGTCATCATTATGCAGCGCCAGATCCCGCAACCGGAATGAGACACCGCCTTCTCCATCTGCCCGCTCGAGAACTGCGCCACCAACCCGGACGTTATATCCGTCCAACTCGCTGTTGATGGCTCGTTCAACGGGGCCTGCCAAAAAATCGAGGGAAATTTCACCGTCGGAAATTCGCCACGCAATCAATCCGGCAAGGATGGCAAGCGCGACCGCAATACCGGCGACAAACTCCACCCCCAAAAGAAGCCAGCGCCGGCGCCTTTTCCCTGGTTCGCCTGAACCAATTTTTAGAATTGCGGGTAACCCGGGCAATCTGATTTTACGCAGCGCCCTACTGCCGCGGTCAGCAGCGTTGCCGTCTTTTGGCTCATTGGTACCAGGCAACCGATTGTCCGTAATTTGCGTGAATTGAATTGCAGTTTTGACCGCCAACCGGCCAAGGCGCAACCCACTTTTCAATAGTTTTCTGTGCGGTCTTGCAAAGGCTGCATTGTCGGCTAATTTGAGGCTCGAGAGGTAGACCGGGAAAACGACTAAAGGAAGGCAAATTATGGAGAAAAGTGACAATTCAGGCAAAGTGGTTGAAGGCAATAAAGCGCCCGCATTTACGTTGCCACGCGATGGCGGCACGACCATTTCGCTAAAAGAATATGCCGGAAAAAATGTTATTGTCTTTTTCTATCCTAAAGATGACACCAGCGGCTGCACCAAGGAAGCAATCGGTTTCAGCGAGGCGCAAGACGCGTTTCGGGCCACCAATACCGAAATTATCGGTGTATCCGCGGATTCCGTTGCGTCTCATGACAAATTTAAGGCAAAGCATTCACTCGACCTTGTTCTTGTTWCAGACGAAGAGAAGAAAATGATCGAAGATTACGGCGTCTGGGTTGAGAAAAACATGTATGGCCGGAAATATATGGGGATCGAGAGGGCAACTTTTTTGCTCGATCCCAAGGGTAATGTCATAAATATCTGGCGCAAAGTGAAAGTTAAGGGCCATGTGGACGCGGTCCTGAAAGCGGCGCAGGAATTGGCATAAACTTTATTTTCAAACCCTGCAAAATCAAATCGTTAGCGGGAAATTAACCTTAGTAAAGGATGAATAGGGCGAACTTTGTTTTAAAGTAGAGCGTATAGAAYAAACATGAAGCCCTTACACACGCCTGGTTGGCACGCGGATGAATTTCGCAAGCCCAGCTCCCTGCTTGAGCCTGATTATTATGAGCTGGAACTTCGTGGCGGTGTTTCGCGTCTCAAGGGCCCTGCCATGGCAAAAATGTTCGGGTTTGGCGCTTTGTTTATTTTGGCCGGATGGGCCGCGCTCACCAGCATATATATTCTGCTACATGACGACTTGCTGTCGGCAGCTTTGCAGGATAGACGCCATTTGCAGGCTGGATACGAAGAACGYATTGCCGGATTGCGCGGCGAAATTGGGGTCATTACCGGTCAATTGATGCTCAACGAAGATGAGTTCGACATCAAGGTTGGCCGGATTCGCGAACGTCAAGCGCTTCTAGAATCGCGCCATAACCAAATTTCCACACTTGCTGCAGACCCGCTTCAAGTTCAGGCTGCATCCCTTGCGAACCGTGCCGAAGAAGATATTACGGGGAGCACCACGGCGGCGCACCAGAACCATGATGCTGCTACGGACGCACAAGGTGGCCCTATMAGTGCKGGCACAATAAGACTGRTATTYCCWGCTGATGAMGGCCCCCGGACTGTTTCACGGCTCCCCTTCACAAACTTGGCCGAAACCGGCCTTCCGGCCCGCTCCAGCAACAGAGCAGACCGGGAATTATTGCATTTGGCGAGCCGGCAAAATCTCATGGAGACGGAGCAGTTTGCAACATTGCTGCGCATGGAGACAAATGCAGAGACTGCGGTTCAGATGCTAACAAGCGCGATTGTACGGATCGGGATCACTCCGCGCGATGTGCTCGACAATTATGCAGCCGAATTAGCGTCAGCCAATGATAGCTCGCGGATTGGAWTAGGCCCGATGCCGATTGCGGTTCGAAATGATTTCGATCTCCAGATACAGCGCATACGCACACGTCTCAGGCAGGCCGATTCTCTCTATAATGCCATGCTGGAATATCCGATACATCGTCCCCTACCGGCGTCCCGTACAATTTCCAGCCGGTATGGCTCSCGGCTTGACCCCATCAATCGCAACCCCTCTTTCCACGGCGGCATCGATTTTCGCGCTGGCACGGGGACCCCGATCCAGGCAACCGCAGATGGCGAAGTGAYAAAAGCAGGTCGCTCTGRCGGCTATGGTAAAGTTGTCGAAATCAGACACAGTTCCGGATTATCAACCCGCTACGCCCATATGAGCGCGATCGATGTGCGTGTCGGTCAACAAGTCTCTACGGGGGATATCGTCGGGAAAGTTGGTTCCACAGGACGCAGCACCGGACCGCATCTGCATTACGAAATACGTCGCAACGGCAGCACAATTGACCCCATGCGGTTTATGCAAACCGGTGATGATTACCTGGTCAATTAAAACATCTTAAAATCGCACATTGACCCAGGCTATTCCAGGTCCTCGACTTTAATTCCGTCGCTGCCATCGACACGTTGTGCCAAAGCTGCGGCCATGAAATCATCGAGCCCGCCATCGAGAACGAATGTGGGGTTAGTGTGCTCAACGCCGGTGCGCAGGTCTTTCACCAATTGATAGGGCTGCAACACGTAAGAGCGAATTTGATGCCCCCACCCGATTTCGGTTTTTGATGCGGCGGCATCTTGAGCTGCATCTTCGCGCTCTTGCAATTCTTTCTCATATAACCGCGCCCGCAACATCGACCAGGCTGTTGCCTTGTTCTTGTGTTGAGAGCGCTGGTTCTGGCATTGCACAACAATTCCGGTTTCCAAATGCGTTATACGAACAGCGCTGTCGGTAGTGTTCACATGCTGCCCGCCGGCGCCGCTGGCGCGGTAGGTGTCTATCCGCACATCGCTTTCAGATACTTCAATCTCAATCGCGTCATCCACCACCGGGTACACCCAGGCGCTGGCAAAACTTGTGTGTCGCCGGGCGTTTGAATCGAAGGGTGAAATGCGAACCAAACGATGCACGCCGGATTCGGTTTTCAGCCACCCGTAAGCATTTGTGCCTTTGATCAACAAAGTAGCTGATTTGATCCCGGCTTCTTCACCAGCGGTTGATTGAATAATTTCAGATTTATTGCCCTTGGACTCAGCCCAGCGCGCATACATGCGCAACAACATTTCAGCCCAATCCTGACTTTCGGTCCCACCAGCACCAGCATGTATTTCGATATAGGCGTCATTGCCGTCAGCCTCGCCCGAGAGAAGCGTCTCCAGCTGTGCCTTGGCTGCATCTTTGGATAGAACACGCAACCCCGCAATGGCTTCCTCAACCACTGCCTCGTCGTCTTCTTCCTCAGCCATTTCTATCAGCTCACAGGCATCACTCAGGCCGGTTTCCATATCCGTAACYGCATTGATGCCGGCATCCAGTTGCTGGCGCTCACGCATCAACCGCTGAGCATTGGCTGTATCATTCCACAGGTCAGGATCTTCTGCGGCCTTGTTCAGCTCTTCAAGGCGGGCGTTAGCGACATCCCAGTCAAAGATGCCTCCTCAGAAGGCTTACGGCCTCCTTGATTTCGTCGGCAAGGGATTGGGCTTCTGCGCGCATGAACACTTCTCTTGAATCATTTGTTGTCGGGGAGACTAGGCCACGAAGTCGCGAACAGGGTCAATATGCGAGAGACCGATTTCTATACGCATCCAGCTTTAAATAAATCAGTAAAGACCACCGGTTCCGGAGCGAATCGCAATATCCGATTGGGGGTCAACGGTGAGTGGACGCCCCATTTCATCCGTAAAGCCGATGATCGAGTAGCTGTCCGGTGGRCKYTCACCCGGYTTGAARGCTTCGTTGATCACCAGTTCATCRCCGGGYTGSGCMCGMAGGCCGGTYTKGGCGTTGATACGGAACAGCTGGATACCMGGCGGTGTYCGGAAWGGAAYTGCCGGSGTGYCGGCAAGYGCCATYGCCATGAARTCCCTGAARATCGGAGCCGCGACGCTGCCACCTGTCGCCCGCCGCCCCATGGGACGGGGCGTGTCATAGCCGATGAAAACACCAACGGCCAAATCTGGCGAATAGCCAACGAACCAGGCATCACGCACATCGTTGGTGGTGCCGGTCTTGCCAGCCAGCGGATGGCCAACTGAGCGAACAACAGTCGCCGTACCACGTTGCACCACGCCTTCCAGCATGGAGGTGATCTGGTATGCGGTGTGAGGATTGATGATCTGGGTGCCAATTTCGGAAAGAACAGGTTCGGCCTGATTATCCCATGCTTCGACCGCGCAACCGAGACAGGCGCGTTCGTCGTGGCGGAAAATTGTACGCCCCCAGCGGTCCTGAATTCGATCGATCAGGGTCGGGACAATCCGGCGCCCTCCGTTTGCAAGAATACCGTAAGCAGTTGTCAGGCGTAATACGGTTGTTTCACCGGCGCCGAGTGACATTGCCAGAACCGGAGACAGATCGTCGTAAATGCCAAAGCGTCGCGCATATTCAACAACAAGCGGCATGCCCATATCTTGCGCTAGGCGCACAGTCATCACGTTGCGCGAGCGTTCAATTCCCAATCTCAGCGTAGACGGTCCGTAAAATTCACGGCCATAATTTTGCGGACGCCAGATGCCCTGTCCGCCACCTTGGTCGATCTCGACCGGGGCGTCCATAATAACACTGGACGGGGTATAGCCATTGTCGAGTGCTGTGGCATAGACGAACGGTTTGAACGCAGAGCCTGGCTGGCGCATGGCCTGTGTTGCTCGATTAAATTCGCTTTCAGCATATGAAAACCCGCCCACAAGGGCATGCACCCGGCCGGTATGAGGATCAAGCACAGCAATCGCACCGTCGACTTCGGGGTTCTGCATCAATTCCCAGATTTCGCTATTTTCAGACGGCCCGATATAAACCACGTTGCCGACTTCAAGCACATCATCCACACCCTTGATCTCGGAGCCCAGATTATTGCCCTCAAGGGCTTCACGTGCCCATTCGGCGCCCGCCAATGGCAGCTCTGCGCTTTCGCGCGCTGGCGACAATAATCCAGTTGGCAGCAAGCCTGGACGCAAGCCCATAATGGCACGAGGCCCGGAGACTTCCAGCACCACAGCCATCCGCCACGGGGTTACGTCGCTCAATATATCTATCTCGCCAAGGGCTGCACCCCAATCGCCCTCAATGTCGATCTGAGCTTCGGCACCACGCCACCCCCGGGTCCGATCAAACCGGACAAGACCATTAACAAGCGCGCGCCGCGCCATCACCTGCAATGCGGGATCAAGCGTAGTGCGCACCGAAAGGCCGCCTTCATACAATCTGTTCTCGCCATAAATCCGGTAGAGCTCGCGGCGCACTTCTTCAGCAAAATATTCAGCCGCAAAAATCTGTGCCCCCGGCGGGCGGAATTGCACCGTCAGCGGTGTGGCTTTGGCGGTTTCGAATTCTTCAGCGGTCAAATAGCCATTTAGATACATGCGCTCCAGCACCCAATTGCGCCGTTCAATGGCGGCTTCGGGACGGCGAATGGGATGATAATTATTCGGTGCTTTTGGCAACGCTGCCAGAAAAGCAAGCTCGGCGATGGTCAATTCACCAACCGATTTTGARAAATAATTCAAAGACGCCGCGGCAACGCCGTACGAACCGATTCCGAGATAAATCTCGTTCAGATAGAGTTCGAGAATTTCGGCCTTTGAAAACGTCCCCTCGATCCTGATGGCAAGCAGGGCTTCTTTGAGCTTGCGTTCATAGGATTGCTCGCTGGTGAGCAGGAAATTTTTGGCAACCTGTTGGGTGATTGTCGAGGCACCCACCGGGCGGCGTCCGGAACCAAKATTTTGAATGTTCACGATTATSGCGCGCGCRATACCGGAATAATCAAGTCCGGAATGGCTGTAGAAATTTTTGTCTTCAGCAGAAAGGAATGCCTCGATCATTCGATCAGGGATTGTGTTGATCGGCAAATAAAGCCGACGCTCACGGGCATATTCCGCCACAAGGCTGCCGTCGGCTGCATGTATGCGGGTTGTTACAGGCGGTTCGTATTGGGCCAACACTTCGTAATCGGGAAGGTCCTGGGATGCCTCCCATACAATATAAGCAACYGCTGCCGCRCCAACGATGCCGAGGACYGTGCCGATTGTGAAAAGAAAGCCAAAAAATCTCAAAAGCATATTAGATCGCTTCCGCCGGGTTTAGTTCTGTTCCCGCCGGTTTGCCTTTCTTGTGTATGCGCTGYCCAAACAGATATTCATTTACGCCATCAATAACAAGAGTTGGGAGATTTTGTGACTGTTTCGTGGCGCAATCAGTATTGTTTCGA
Source organism: Hyphomicrobiales bacterium (assembly GCA_016764455.1). GTDB lineage: Bacteria > Pseudomonadota > Alphaproteobacteria > Rhizobiales > NORP267 > NORP267. The sequence goes on from JAESRU010000144.1 coordinate 17,418, forward strand.
AATTTCACGGCGGCTYTCAAGTTGCTGCTAGCGGCCATTGAAAAATGCCGTGATTGCTGCAAGCAAAGAGGTAACCGTCTTCTCGCGCCATGCTCTGGATTGCAATTCGCGGACATCACTTCGGTTGCTCAAATACCCCAATTCGATCAGCACCGAAGGAACATCAGGCGCTTTCAACACCCGGAAKCCGGCAAACCGGTGCGGGTTGCGGTTTAAGCGAATATTGCCGCGCATGGCGGAAATTGCGGCTTCCGCGAATTGAATCGAGAAATTCTTGGTCTCGCGCATGGCCAAATCAATCAAGATACCCGAGACATCATCGGTCTCGTTCCGCAAATCCAGCCCGGCGATGATATCGGACTTGTTTTCGGTTGAAGCCAAGGCGGCTGCTTCCTGATCAGACGCATCTTCCGAGACCGTATAAACGGTAGCACCGCGCACAGACGCCACCCGAAAACTGTCGGCATGCAGTGAAATGAATAATGCTGCCTGGCGCGTGCGGGCAAATTCCACGCGATCCGCCAACGGGATATAAACGTCTGTATCCCTGGTCAGCACTGCACTGAAATTCCCATCTGATTCGATTCKCTGYTTCARYKCYCGGGCGAARGTCAGAACAATATTYTTTTCCTGYRCGCCGTTGGCKGCAACCGTGCCGCTATCGATACCGCCATGGCCAGGGTCAATAACGATCAGCGGCTTGCTGATATCCTGGCGCATTTCAGGCGCAGGCGGGGTCGCCATGGTTTGCGGCAAGGGTGGCGCGGGCGGGGTTGCGTTCAGGCGGCGCAGAAAAGTTTCGCGGTCGGTCGGGATCAAATCAACCACCAACCGGCCCGGTTCGCCATCCATGGGCGGCAACACAAACGAGCGATCAATAAAAACTGGTCCGGGCGCGTCCAATACAATGCGGGACTGGCCCACAGCCAACAGGCCGTACCTGTATGCGCCGATCAGCCCCCGGCCCTGGCGTCCGCTATTGGCGGGCAAGTTGAAAATCACCTGAGGCAGGTCAATGATCACCCGGTATGGGTCGGCCAGAATAAAAACTCGAAAATCAACAGGGCGATCAATATCCAGCACAAATCTTGTCCGCATCTCATCGCCGCCAATTCTGGCAGCCAAGGCAGTCGGCATGGAAGTATCGGCCTGCTGGGCCAGCGATGACGGGACCGCGAAAAGAGTGATTGCCAAAAACAGCGCACAGAATATCTGTTTGATCGCGCCGACGCCGCGAAATAATGAAACAGCAGGAAGCATCATAATGCGCTTTATTCCGGTACCTGAACCCATCTGACCATTGAGATCAACATTGGCAATGATATGTAAATAACACCCGTTAACACTTCATTATGAATAAATCACGACCCGTCGCCCATCATTAAATGGTGTTCAGTATATTCGGGCAATCGCTCTTGTAATGCGGCGCTGAAATAATTAGTAAGTCTATGTGACATATAATTCTCGAGCCGGGCAAAGACGGGAAATGTTGTTTTTTTCAATTTGCCTGCCCCTTACGCGAGAATCGCATAGTTTGTTTTGTGTGATCGGGTAGCGGGCCTCTAAAAGAAATTTGAAGCGCTACCGGGAATTAAATGGTAACTGCAAATTTGCAAATGTGATTTTGCAGACGAAACAAGAATTGGACGCTCTGTCCGGCGGTGGTGAATTTGCCAANKKCRARWYWGSCNRKYWMGAGWYRGSCSGMAWGAGTTGGCCCGAATGAAAAAGGGATGATTTCATTTTAATGTTTTCATTCCACGGGCTGCAAGTTTGACTTCTCTTAACCGGGACAATTTCCCTGAAGAGAATTCGGAAGTACAGATGTGATGCACAAGGTCGAATATCTATCGCAAGAGATTTCCCGGAAGGGGGCAGATGTTTCTGCTCTGGCGGTTTTCGCTCCGGTTGATTTTGCGATTTCAGGATACGGACGATTGGGCAGCACAATTTTTCATCAAGATAACAATGGCGCACCTGCCGGTACGCGCGTTTTGACGCGCGAAGCCTGTCCCCCGCAAGCACCTGCTTCGAGGAGACAGAATGGTCTGTTGCGCAATGGAGATAGCTTAAAATGGCAAACAAGATGCTCATCGACGCGAGCCACCCGGAGGAAACCCGCGTTGTCGTCGTAAAAGGCGATGTGATTGAAGATTTTGATTTTGAATCCGCGTCGAAGAAACAGCTCAGAGGCAATATCTACCTCGCAAAGGTAACCAGGGTTGAACCATCCCTGCAGGCAGCCTTTGTGGATTATGGCGGCAACCGCCACGGCTTTTTGGCGTTCAGCGAAATTCACCCCGATTATTACCAAATCCCGGTCGCCGACCGTCAGGCATTGATGGATGAGGAAGCCGCCGAAAATCGCGAACAAGCCCAGTCTGACGAAGAGGAGCAGGAGGCAGCGCCCAAAAAGCGCAGACGTCGCCGGCGCTCAGCCGCCAAGGCCAACAATGACGAAACCATAAGCGAAGATGCAAGCACCGTAGACGCTAGCGCCGAAGGCACCAGTGCCGATGACGCGAACGCCGATGACGCGAACGCCGATGACGCAAGTTCAGAAGATGCCAGTGCCGAAGGCGCCAATTCTGAAGAGACAAGCGTCGATGACGCAAGCGCTGGCGATGCGGAAACCGGATCAGCAGAAGACGCATCATCCGATAATGATGCTGGCTCCGAAGCTAGCGACGAAAATTCAGACGAGGATGCATCGGTTGCGGACGAGGCTTCTGGCGAGAATGAAGACGCGGCAAGCGACGACGAACAGATAAGCAGCGCTGCTTCTTCTGAAGAAACTTCAGAAGCTAGCGAAATAGAAGCTGATGCGTCGAATGATGCTGACGTTGACGACAACGATGATGAAGATGACGACGACGTTGAATCAATTGAATCTGAAGATGCGCTGGAAGAAGTTCCCGCCCGCACACGTGCCCGCACCAAGCGTTATAAAATTCAGGAAGTTATCAAGCGCAACCAGATCATTCTGATCCAGGTTGTCAAAGAAGAGCGCGGCACCAAGGGCGCCGCATTGACCACGTATCTCTCTGTTGCCGGACGTTATTGTGTCTTGATGCCAAATACGGCCAGAGGCGGCGGCATTTCGCGCAAAATCACCAACGCGTCTGATCGCAAAAGGTTGCGGACAATTGTTGAGGATTTCGAGCTTCCCGTCGGCATGGGTGTGATTTTACGTACCGCCGGCGCAAGTCGTACCAAGCCCGAGATCAAACGTGACTTTGAATATCTGATCCGCACATGGGAAACGGTGCGCGACACAACTCTGGAATCAATTGCGCCAAACCTGGTTTACGAAGAAGGCAGCCTGGTCAAACGCTCGATCCGGGATCTTTATTCCAAAGATATCGATGAAGTGCTGGTGGCTGGCGACGAAGCCTATAAAGACGCCAAAGCTTTCATGAAGATGCTGACCCCCAGCCACGCCAAAAATGTGCAGCCGTATAAAGAGACCACGCCAATTTTTGCGCGGTTCGGAATTGAACATCAGCTCAGTGCGATGTTCAGCCCCCGAGTGTCTCTGCCGTCTGGTGGTTACATCATTATCGACCAGACCGAAGCTTTGGTGGCAATCGATGTCAATTCAGGCCGGGCAACTCGGGCGCACAATATTGAAGCAACCGCTCTCTCGACCAATATGGAAGCRGCMGCGGAAGTCTCTCGGCAATTCCGGCTTCGCGACYTGGCCGGGCTGATCGTGATCGATTTCATCGATATGGATGAGAAGCGGAACAACCGRTCGGTTGAGCGCAAACTGAAAGAATGCCTGAAACGCGATCGGGCACGAATCCAGATTGGYCATATCAGTCATTTYGGATTGCTCGAAATGTCCCGGCAAAGGATGCGCTCAGGCGTACTTGAAGGCTCCACCGATACATGCGCCCATTGTCAGGGTACCGGCGTAATTCGCTCAACCGAATCTGTGGCGCTGCATCTTCTGCGCATGGTTGAAGAAGCGCTGATGAAAGATGCCAGTGAAGATATTGTGGTCAGGACAAATACCCAGGCCGCACTTTATATTCTGAATTCCAAGCGCGAACATCTTGCCGAAATCGAAACAAGGTTTGGTGTTTCAGTATCAATTTCAGCCGACGCCGACCTTGCCGGGATCGATCATGTAATTGTTCGTGGCGACGTGGAAATCCGCCAGGAAGGTGTCGCTAACAATTCTCAAAACAACGATGGCCGTTCCGACCAGGGACGCAAACGTCGGCGCGGTGGCAAACGTCGAAATGTTGAAGCCAAAGAGAGCGAAGTTTCGTCAGAAGAACCACAAGAAACAAACGCAGAGAGTGGCGAAGAAGGCGAAGAAGGCCAGACCGAGCGCAAACGTGGACGCCGGCGTGGGCGTCGTGGCGGACGCGGTCGCAAATCATCAGCCGAGCGCGCAGCGCAGGAAAATGGTGAAGA
>JAESRU010000016.1 GCA_016764455.1 Hyphomicrobiales bacterium
GGCGAAGATTGTTTTGTTGCCCGCGCTCATGTGAAATCCGTCACTGCGCTTGAAACCCTGATCGACAGGATCATTCCCTATGCCATGACGAATACATCAATCATCCAGTCATCACCGGTAAATCGGCGCATGCCATTGATAATGAGCAACAGCCGCAAAAACTAGAATTACGCTTAAAAAAGCCGGGCGCCGTTTTCGACCTTTTTGTCGATCGCCACGAGTACAACTTCACCCTTCTCATCGGGAAACCCGAGGGTCAGCACTTCCGACATGACCGGGCCGATYTGKCGYGGTGGGAAATTCACCACCGCYGCCACYTGKCGMCCCASCAAWTCTTCRCGYTYATAATGTTTGGTRATTTGYGCAGAGGTTTTSCGGATGCCWATATCYGGCCCRAAATCRATCCGCATCTTGTAGGCRGGTTTGCGGGCTTCAGGAAATTSATTGGCYTCAAYRATYGTCCCAACCCGRATATCGACCTTCATAAAATCRTCGAAGGTAATTTCAGGAGCAGAATTGCCGCTCATTGTGCAGCGCCCGTTTCATCGGCAGCCTCTGACGATTCAGATGCTACATCATTTTTTGCGTTCCGCCGCTCCCGCATCTGCTGGCAAAAAGCTTTGCCGAATGAACGCGCCATACGCGCCATCTGGATGCCGCYTTTAAGACGATTGATCGTCTGCTCGCCAGAGCGAAGCCGCCGGTCAAGATCAGCCATTGTGCGCGCCATGCCCGGATCATCATCATCCAGCCAGATTTCAACGCTGCGGGAAAATTGATAGGCCAGCGCCTGCGCCCGCACTAACCCGGACATGCCTTCGAATGAACCACCGGCCGCCGCCAGCATTTTCATCTGGGAGCGAAGTGCCACTTTGTTCAGACTAGCCAAGACACTTGTATCCTTGCGGATGGCGCTGTGGATACGCTGCAACGCGGCTTTTTCCGGCGCCATTTGCTCAATCCGCGTGATCAATACGTCCAGCAATCTTTCGCGCACCGGCTCGTCAAGCGCATCACCATCAAGGCTGGCTAGCACCCGGCTATCCACCAGCTTTATATAACCCGCCAAAATTTCGGTCTTTGACGTAAACAAACCAACCAGCTCGGCGAACGGAAGCCGCGCATCACGGGCAATTTCTTCGAGCGTCAAATCTTCCCACCCGCGACGCTCAGCAAGCTTGAACGCGGACGCAATGATTTKTTCCGAATTGCTTTTGCGGGGTCTGGACGTTTTTTTTGGTTTTTCTGATTTGGCCATTTTCTTCACCTCAACATTCACTTTTCCCAAGATAAGGCGCAAATGAGGAATGTTAAAGGACTTAGCCGGACAATTCTCGCGAGCGTTTTTCAGCCGCCGCAATTGCCTTTTTCATGAGCGGTCCCAGCCCATCGTCATTCATCAAAATCTCAAGCGCCGCAGCTGTTGTTCCTGCAGGCGAGGTTACATTTTCGCGCAAAGCCCCCGGTTCAAGATCGGAGCAATGCATCAATTCGCCAGCACCTTCAACCGTTACCCGGCCAARRCGGGCCGCAAGGTCWGCYGGMAGCCCAAGCGCYTCRCCRGCTTTCGCCATACATTCCGCCAGATAAAAGACATATGCCGGGCCACTGCCGGAGACAGCCGTTACCGCGTCGATGAGGATTTCTTCGTCAACCCAGCCAACTTCACCGACAGCTTCGAGCAATGAGCTACACATGGATTTCTGGGTTTCGCTGACGGAATCATTGGCGAAAGCAACTGTGATCCCGCGCCCGACAGAAGCCGGCGTATTGGGAATTGTGCGCACGATGGCCGCTTTTTGCCCGTCCCGGTCGAGTTTTCCTTCAAAAAATCGAACGGTCTTGCCAGCCGCAATAGAGAGGAAAACCGAACCTGCGCGCACCARGTCATCAAGACCGTCCAGCGCGGCCTCCATAATTTGTGGCTTGACCGCCAGCAACACGATTGCCGGATCGGGGATATCTTTTTGCGCCATATTCAGATGCAGCCCGGTGCTGCTTGCCAGCTCGGTCAGTCGTTCCGAAGGGTTTGGGTCAAGAATATAAATGCCGCTGGCATCCAACCCCTGTTCCAGCCAGCCTTCCAGCATGGCACCGCCCATATTCCCGGCACCAACAAGAACAAGCGGACCAGGAAGCGTCAGGGTCATGCTTCGCCCACAGTCTCGAACAGAGAGGATTCAATCGCCTCTTCAGCGGTTTTTCCGGCCCAGAGAACAAATTGAAAGGCCTGATAATAGCGCTCGCCCGTCTCGATCGAATTCTCGATCAGCGCGGTACATTGTTCAGCAGACGGCTCCGCCCCACCGGTCAGCAACAGGCCGTGACGRAACATCACGATGCCTTCATGGGACCAGAGGTCGAAATGCCCCAGCCACAATTGTTCRTTGATCATCGCGATCAGGCGGTAAATTTCATTGCGCCGGGTTTCGGGCACACGCATATCAAAGGCGCAGGCCAGATGCAGCGCCTCAAGRTCCTCGCGCCAATTGAAAGAGATATGATAATCGGTCCACGAGCCGGTGACCGAAATATTAATCTCGTCATCGGCACTGCGCTCAAACGACCATTCATGGATGGCGGCAAGTTGTTCGATAATATCTACGGGATGGAAATCCCGTTCTTCATCAATCTGTACTAGCGACATATCAGGCCTCCAATATAATCAGGCATGTTTCCTGAGAATTGCTGCTCAACCAAAACCAACAGCAAAGCATGACGCAACTGAAATGACGGTAAGACTTGGAACGAATTTCGAATCACTCAACAATTTCAATATATCGCGCCGGAATCAGTTGATGCTACCGGGGAGTGCAAAAAGTTTGCACTTATCCCGGAATTTTTTATTCTGGGATGCGAAGTACGACATATGTATGACAGCAAGCTTGGGCCCTGTGAAAAACACATTGGGCGCAGGGCAGCGACAATCCGGAAAACCGATAAAGCTATCAGGCCTTGGAAGTTGTGCTTTTGGTGGTTTTGGTGGTGCTGGATTTAGCTTTGGTCGTTTTGCGGGCGGCTGGCTTTCTGGCTTTTGTCGTGGCGCGTGTCCGCGTTGGTGCCTTGCCTTCAAGCGCATCAAGCCGCGCTGCCAGAGCTTCGTTTTCTTCGCGCGCCTTGCAGGCCATGGCTTTCACCGCGTCAAATTCTTCCCGGCTGACAATATCCAGATCACGTAAAACTTTTTCCGCCTGGCCGCGCACCACCGAATCCAGTTCCTTCTTGATACCGTTTGCAGCACCTGCCGCATCGCCCATCAGGCGGGCAACCTCATCAAAGAAGCGGGAATTTGTCTGGGTCATGRAAACACCRNTTTTAAAAAATATCRCTATATTGGTTATGGGCCTGCCAGCMATGATATTCAAGGATTAGTCCGGCAWTWSCTTWGCMAWTGCTTGACCTCGCACCGCTTGCCCGCCATTAACGCCGGATATTTTCAAACAAGGCTCACCCATGGAACTTGCAAGCCTGCCTTTCCCAGATATCAGCCCGATCGCTTTGGAGATCGGCCCGTTCGCTGTCCGCTGGTATGCGCTTGCCTATATGGCAGGGCTTCTGATCGCCTGGTTCTGGGTGGTCCGTCTGTTGAAGCGGCGTGAATTATGGTCGGCGAAAGAAACCCTTACCACCCAGCATCTGGACGATCTGATCGTTGCTGCCGCAATCGGCATCATTCTGGGCGGGCGTCTTGGCTATGTGCTGTTCTACAATCCCGAATTTTATTTCGCCAACCCAGGCGAAATTCTCAAAGTCTGGCAAGGCGGCATGTCGTTTCACGGMGGCTTCCTGGGCTTCATTCTGGCGTTTCTGGTTTATGGCAAATGGAAAAAACTCCCCCTTGGTGCCATGGCTGATCTTGCCGCCGCAAGCGCGCCGTTCGGGCTTTTCTTTGGCCGGGTCGCCAATTTTGTGAATGGCGAATTGATTGGCCGCGTTACCGATGTGCCATGGTCATTTATATTCCCAAATGGTGGTCCTCTACCACGTCACCCCAGTCAGCTTTATGAAGCGGGACTGGAAGGCATTGCGCTGTTTGTAATTTTGAACTGGCTGATATTTAAAAAAGGCGCGCTTAAAACACCTTGGCTTGTGTGCGGCACTTTCTTTGCCGGATATGGCTTATTTCGGATTTTTGCGGAAATGTTTCGCGAACCAGATATCCAGATCGGTTATCTCGCCGGAGGCCTGACTATGGGCATGATCTTGTCGATCCCGATGATATTGGTCGGGGTCTGGTTGATTATGCGGGCACGATCTTCTGCGCCTGCCAAAGGCTAGATACCCAAAATGGCCGATCCCCATCCCAAAACCCTCAAGGATAAAATCCGCCAGCTTATCTCTGACACAGGACCGCTCGGCATCGATGCCTATATGGAACTTTGCCTGACCGACCCGGATTTTGGCTATTATGTCACCCGTGACCCCCTTGGCAAACCGGGTGATTTTATTACAGCGCCTGAAATCAGCCAGATGTTCGGCGAGGTTATCGGTGCATGGTGCGCCCATATGTGGGTGGAACTGGGACAGCCGTCAGAATTTGCCCTTGTTGAACCTGGCCCCGGTCGCGGCACCTTGATGCATGACATTTTGCGGACCGCAAACCTGTTGCCGGGATTTCAGGAAGCTGCACGCATTATTCTTATTGAAGCCAGTCCGGTATTACAGGCGCAGCAAAAATCACGCCTTGAAGCCTTCGCGGACAAAATCGAATGGCAGGATGAATTTTCGGCCCTGCCAGATATGCCGATGATCCTGGTCGCCAACGAATTCATCGATGCGCTGCCCATTCGCCAGCTCCAACGCAGCCCAGCAGGTTGGTCAGAGCGCGGGGTCAGCATTGATGATGACGATAATTTGGCATGGATTATTCTGGACGGTCCCGATCTGGAACCTCTAGTGTCGCCGTCGCTTCGCCAACTCGATGAGGATACAATCATCGAGATAGCGCCGCAGCGAAACGGCATCGCGGCTATGATCGGCCATCACTTGGGTCAGCATGCAGGCGTCGCCCTGATCATCGATTATGGCTATGACAATGTCATGCCCGGAGACTCGTTTCAGGCCGTCAAATCCCATGAATTTGCTAACCCGCTGGAAGACCCCGGCAACGCTGATCTCACAGCCCATGTGGATTTCTCGAGCTTGGCAAAAGCTGCCAGCGCCGCAGGCGGCAAGGTCTGGGGCCCGCTTCCACAGGGTACATTTCTGGAGCAATTAGGGATCGTCCCGCGCGCAGAACAGATTATGGCAGCAAATCCTGATAGAAAAGAACGCATAACGCGCGACCTGGCCAGACTGACAGCCAGCGATCAAATGGGAATGTTGTTCAAGGCCATGGTCATCGCGTCACCGAACCTCTCCGCCCCGGCCCCATTCCCGCCGGCCCCACCGGCCCCGCTGGCGGAAAATCGAGACAGCGAATGACTAAGGAAAATATCAGCGTTCAATCACTGCGGCTTGAAGAGCAATCCATCCGCCACGGGTTTTTTACCCGCAACGGTGGCGTCTCGACGGGCCTGTATGCATCCCTGAATGGTGGTATCGGGTCAGATGACAATGCTGAACATGTTCTGGAAAACCGCCAACGCATGGCAACGCATTTAGGCGTGCAACCAGACCAGATGCTGATCCCGTATCAGGTTCATTCTCCTCATGTTTCAGTGGTGGACAGCCCCTGGGGTGAAAGCGACAGGCCCAAATCCGACGCGCTTGTGACCGCCACCCCGAACCTCGCCATTGGCATCACAACCGCAGACTGCACGCCGATATTATTTGCTGACCCCAAGGCCCGCATTATCGGCGCGGCGCATGCCGGATGGCGCGGCGCACTCGACGGAATTCTGGAGGCGACAATTGCCGCCATGGTCAACCTTGGCGCTCAGGAAGGCGATATCCAGGCAGTGATCGGACCAACGATTTCACAAGCCTGTTACGAAGTCGGTCCCGAATTCAAAGACCGTTTTATGCAAAAAAATGATGCCTTCGCCAAGTTCTTCCGCCCCGGCCCGAATGATCGTCCGCATTTCGACCTACCTAAATTTGTGGCTCATCAGCTTGCGGCCAGCGGGATCGACAAAGTTGAAAATCTCGACCGTTGCACCTATCAGGAAAAAGATGTTTTCTTCTCCTATCGTCGCAGCACACATTTGAACGAACCGGATTATGGTCGGCAATTGTCGCTGATCGTACTTTGAGACAAAAGGAAGCAAGCAGATATGGCGCTTCATTTCGAACGATCTGAATATCAATCCCGCGTCACCAACACGGTCGCCGCCATCAATGATGCTGGTCTCGATGGCATGCTGATTTTCGCTCAGGAATCGATGTATTACCTGACCGGCTACGACACCTTTGGATATTGTTTCTTTCAATGCCTCTATCTTGGTGCCGATGGTCAAATGGCGTTGCTCACCCGGTCCGCCGATCTGCGCCAGGCGCAACATACCTCCACCCTTGAAGATATCCGCATCTGGACCGATGGCGGTGATACAACACCTGCCACCCAACTGCGGGACATGGTTGAAGATTTTGGCGCGCGCGGTAAAAAATTTGGCGTTGAATATGAYACCCACGGCCTCACGGCGGCAAACGGCAAGATTTTGGAATCAGCCTTTGACGGGTTCAGCACTCTGGAAGACGCTTCCTACCTGATCTCGAAATTGCGGGTCGTCAAAAGCCCGGCGGAATTGAGCTATGCCCGCAAAGCCGGAAGGCTTGCCGACAAGGCCTATGAAGCAGCACTCGCTGAAATTGGCCCCGGTGCTGACGAAGGCGATATTCTGGCCGCACTTCAGGGCGCGATATTTCGCGGCGGCGGAGATTTCCCGGCCAACGAAGTTATCATTGGGTCCGGACGCGACGCTTTGCTTTGTCGCTACAAGACAGGACGCCGCAAGCTGGACGCTCAGGATCAAGTCACGCTCGAATGGGCCGGCGCATACCGCCATTACCACGCYGCCATGATGCGCACCGTCATTGTCGGGAAGCCAAGCGACCGGCACATCTACCTGCATCAAGCCAGCATGGATGCGCTTGCAGCCTGCGAAGAGGCCATGCGCCCCGGCTCAAAAGCGGGCGACGTGTTTGACGCCTATGCAGGCGTCATGGACAAAGCCGGGTTGGAAAACCACCGCCTCGCCGCCTGTGGCTACAGCCTTGGTGCGCGCTTTACGCCAAGCTGGATGGATTGGCCAATGTTCTATCACGGCCACGATGTGGWGMTTSAAGARAAYATGGTTTTCTTCGCCCAYATGATYKYGATGGATTCAGATACCGGCACCGCCATGACSCCGGGYCARAGCTAYATTATTACARMTGGCMAGCCGGAACCTCTRTCRKCSGCAAGYWTGGAACTSGTTKCCAAATGAAATTTTTCAMGCCTSTYRGCAGGCTCAYCAYNANTNTGACYWTWYNNNTGGGCCTYGGTGCCTGCGCATCCGATCAAGCAGCTACACCGACGGCTACGGCCAATCTTGTCCAGCCTGCGCCTGTCGTGGCACAAAGCTCCGGCGAAGCTGACGGTCAAGCCGAGACCCGCACCATGCTGGCAATCGTCCAACCTGCAAATGTCACCCCAGACCTCACGGCGCTGGACGCCCGGTTACGCCAAATGCTGGCTTCCACCGGATATCGCATCGTGCCAGCCCCACAACATGTATCACCGGGCCAGGACATTTATTTCGTAACGCCCGAAATCAACAATGCAGGGATCGAATGGATCGTAGCTGATGCCGACGGAGACCCGCTTGGCAAAGTGGCTCAGCGGCGAATCGCCAACGCATCCTCCGGTTCAAACGAAAACATGATTCTGCTGGGAGCGGCGGCTGCAGCCGACGGAATTCACAGAATTATCAAAAGGCAGTCATAAAACTGTCGAAAACCTGAATAAACCCCCGGTTAGTCGCTTGTCTTCATATTTACACCCGCATCACCATCCTGCTAGAAACCTGCATATAGAGACAATGAACAAGCTCACCGGGCGGGACAGTCATGAAGCTGGTTGCAGGAAATTCCAACCAAGCACTTGCCGGTGCAATTGCTGCGTATCTGAGAGTCAATCTCACTGATTGCAGTGTGCGGCGGTTTGCCGACATGGAGATTTTTGTTGAGGTCAACGAAAATGTTCGTGGCGAAGATATTTTCATCATCCAGTCCACATCATTCCCGGCAAACGATCACATGATGGAACTTCTCATCCTGATCGATGCCGTGCGCCGCGCCTCCGCCAGACGGATCACCGCAGTATTGCCGTATTTTGGCTATGCTCGTCAGGATCGCAAACCTGGCCCCAGAACGCCGATCACTGCCAAACTTGTGGCCAACATGATCACCCAGGCCGGTGCCGACCGGGTTCTGACCCTTGATCTCCATGCTGGACAGATCCAGGGCTTCTTCGATATTCCGACCGACAATCTATTTGCCGCCCCGGTCATGATCCGCGATATCCAGGAACGCTTCGACGACGACAACCTGATGATGATTTCACCCGATGTGGGCGGCGTGGTTCGCGCTCGCGCGGTCGCAAAACGCCTGTCGATCCCGTTGGCGATTGTTGACAAAAGACGCGACCGGCCCGGTCAATCCGAAGTGATGAACATTATCGGTGAAGTGAAGGGYAAATCCTGCATTTTRTTCGATGATATTATCGATTCAGGTGGCACGCTGTGCAACGCCGCCGACGCGCTGATGGAAGCGGGCGCAACCGATGTCAGCGCCTATATCACCCATGGCGTRCTTTCAGGCGGCGCGGTAGCACGGATAACCGCATCAAACCTCAAAGAATTGGTGATCACAGATTCAATTCAGGCAACAGAAGCGGTCCGGGCCGCCAGCAACATCCGGGTTTTAACAATCGCCCCCCTGATCGGTGAAGCCATTGGCCGCACGGCACGGGAAGAATCTGTATCCAGCTTGTTTGACTAATCGACCAGRCCCTATCAGGTTCGCGGCTTTTCCATCATCCATTGCAAATTGGCTTTCACGGTCGGCCATTCCGTCGCAATGATCGAATAGACGGCTGTGTCCCGGATCGTTCCGTTGGCCAGCACCATATGGTTACGCAAAACCCCGTCCAGCTTGGCTCCAATCCGCTCAATCGCCCTACGGCTCTGGGCATTCAGAAAATGTGTGCGAAACTCAACCGCGATACAATCCAGTTCCTCAAATGCCTGGGTAAGGAGCAATAACTTGCATTCCGTATTCAACGGCGACCGTTGAACTGATGCCCGGTACCATGTTGACCCAATTTCAACCCGTCGATTGACAGCATCAATATTCATAAAGGTGGTCATGCCAACAGCATTGCCACTTTCATTGTCTACAATTGCGAAAGGGAGCATGGTTCCCTGCGCCTGCAAATCAAGACGCCGCTCAATCTCGGCCTCAACACCTATCGGAGCCGGTACCATCGTATACCAGAGCTTGTGCAATTCACCGTCTGCCGCGGCTTGCGTCAAATCATCAAGGTGGGTCATATCCAGAGGAACAACCGATACAAATTTCCCAGTAGTTTCAAACCGGTGCGGCCAATGTGCCATCACAAATAATCCAATTAATTGTCACGGTGAACATTATTCCCGATTGCCAGATGATTGAAGGACTATTTACGTCAAATCCAAACCCGGATCAGGCGTCTCAGTTACTATGATATTGTCATGCTCTAGCCCTTGCTCAGGCCCCCCGCTAGCGCTATAAGCCAGTCCGGCGATCGCACCAGACACCCCTGGAGGCGGAGGATCGCTTTTGGGCATTTTGGCCCGCATTTTATTGGAAAGTATTATGGCAGACATTCAGGAACTGAAAGCAGAAACGCGCGATCGGGCCGGCAAGGGGGTAGCCCGCGAAGCACGTAGAAATGGTCTCGTACCCGGGGTCATTTACGGCGACAAACAACCCCCACAATCGATCACGGTTTCACGCCAGGAATTGGAAATGAAACTCAAAACCGGTTTGTTCTTATCAACCCTTCTCAATGTTGCGGTTGGAGACGACAAGGTTAGGGTCATTCCAAAGGACGTTCAATTTGATCCGGTGCGGGATTTTCCGATCCACGTAGATTTTCTGCGGCTCGGTAAAGGCGCCAAAATCACCGTTGAAATTCCTGTTCAGTTCACCAACGAAGAAGAATGTCCCGGCCTGGTCCGTGGCGGCGTTCTCAACGTTGTTCGCTTCTCAATCGAAGTGTCTTGTCCAGCCGACGCGATACCGGAATTCTTTGAAGGCGACCTGACCGGTCTGGACATTGGTGACGCTATCCATGCTTCTGCCATTTCCTTCCCGGAAGGTGTTGAGGCAATAATTTCGGATCGCGACTTCACCATCGCCACCATTGCTTCACCGACTATTGCGGAAACCGTAGTAGACGAAGATGAAGTTGACGGCGAAGAGGGTGAAGAAGGCGAAGGCGAAGAAGGTGCAGAAGGCGAAGGCGAAGAATAGTCGTCTTTCAACCGACACCCTTCACCCAATTGCAAAGGCGGGATGACCCATGCTGCTTCTGGCAGGTCTAGGCAATCCCGGCGAGCGTTATGCCCGCCATCGCCATAATATTGGGTTCCAGGCAGCTGATTTGATCCGGTTGCGCCAYAGCTTYGGSCCGTGGCGCAACCGTTTTCAATCTGAARTTTCTGAGGGCAARTTTGGGACCGAAAAATGCCTCTTGATGAAACCCATGACCTTTATGAATAATTCCGGTCAGGCCATCGGCGAAGCCATGCGGTTCTATAAACTAGAACCAGGCGACGTGGTTGTGATCCATGACGAGCTGGATTTACCTGCCGGCAAATTGCGGGTCAAAGCTGGCGGCGGTGCGGCAGGGCATAATGGGTTGCGATCAACGTCCGCCCATATCGGCCCGGATTTTCGACGCATCCGGGTTGGCATCGGCCATCCGGGTAACAAAAACCTGGTCCACCGCTATGTGCTCAACGATTTTAGCAAGGCCGATCATGAATGGATCGACCCGATGCTGGAGGCGATGGCAGACAATGCGGAATTTCTGGCTAGAGGCGAAGATTCTTCGTTCATGAACCGCGTCCATTTGGCAACCAATCCAGACAATGATTAAAAGGACTGAAGATGGGATTTAAATGCGGCATAGTCGGCCTCCCGAATGTGGGGAAATCGACCCTGTTCAATGCCCTGACCCGCACCGCTGCGGCACAGGCTGAAAATTACCCGTTTTGCACCATCGAGCCGAACGAAGGCGAAGTTGGCGTCCCCGATGAACGCCTGGATACAATTGCAAAAATCGGAAAATCCGCCCGCATTGTGCCCACCAGATTGACCTTTGTTGATATTGCTGGCCTGGTGAGAGGCGCCTCAAAAGGCGAAGGCCTCGGCAATAAATTTCTGGCGACCATCCGTGAAGTCGATGCGATCGCCCATGTGGTGCGCTGTTTTGAAGACGGCAATGTTACCCATGTTGAAGGACGGATTGACCCAGTGGCGGACGCTGAAACCATCAACACCGAGTTGATGCTGGCTGATCTGGAAAGCCTTGAAAAGCGCCGCGAAAGCCTGGTTAAAAGGGCCCGCGGCAACGACAAGGACTCTATCCAGACGCTTGCCTTGGTGGACATCGCGCTTGAATTATTGCGCGACGGCAAACCTGCCCGCAACGCAGAATTACAGGATGACCAGAAACGCCCCTTCCAGCGCCTCAACCTGATGACCAGCAAACCTGTTCTCTATGTTTGTAACGTCGAAGAAGACGCCGCCGCTGACGGCAACGAATGGTCGAGGAAAATTGAAGCGTTGGCGCAAAGCGAAGGCGCCCGTGCGGTGGTGATATCGGCTGATATCGAAGCGGAATTATCACAACTTGACGACGACGAACGCACCGAATATCTGGAAACCCTTGGCCTGCAAAGCGCGGGTCTCGACCGGTTGATCCGGATTGGTTATGAGCTTCTGGACCTGATCACATTTTTCACTGTCGGCCCGAAAGAAGCCCGCGCCTGGACCATCGTGAAAGGGTCGCGTGCGCCGCGTGCTGCTGCCGCGATCCACACCGATTTCGAACGCGGCTTTATCCGCGCCCAAACCATCGATTACAACGATTTTCTCGCGTGCGACGGCGAACAAGGTGCGCGTGATGCCGGCAAGGCCCGTGACGAGGGCAAAGACTATGTTGTGCATGACGGCGATGTTATTCTCTTTAAATTTGCGGTTTGATCCTTACTCATGAAACTTGAAGACAAATATCATTTTGAAGATTTTGCCGTGGGTGAAGTCGTCGACTTAGATGCAAAATATCTTGTGACCCGCGAAAATTTGACCGCCTTCGCTGAAGAGTTTGATCCTCAGCCAATGCATCTCGAGCCGGGTGAAATTCCTGGCACCGATATGCCCGGCCCGATTGCCAGCGGCTGGCATACCTGTTCGATTTCCATGCGCCTGATGAGCGACGGCTATATCACCAATTCCAACGGCATGGGATCGCCCGGCATGGATAGCCTGAAATGGCACAAACCTGTATTCCCCGGCGACGAACTCTGGATGCGCCGCACCTGTAAATCAGCACGGGTTTCCAAAAGCCGCCCCGAAATGGGGATATGCTCGTTTCTGTGGGAATTGCTCGACCAGCATCATGAATTGGTCATGGAAATGCATGGCCTGCAAATGTTCCGCACCCGCGCCTCCTTGACGGGAGACGCCTGATGCAATTCCTGAAAAATATCCCCGTCGGCACAATTATCGAGGTTGGCAGCCACACTTTTCTGGAAGCCGACATGATCCGGTTTGCGAAAAAATTTGACCGTCAGGTTTTCCATCTGGATCCGGTCGCTGCAAAGGATACATTCTTTGGCGAATTGATCGGCAGCGGCTGGTATACCGCTTCAATCTACATGAAGCTGTTGGTCGCCTGGTTTCAAACCGAAGACCAGAAACGCCGCGACCAAAACCTAGCACTGGCCCAGAGGTCAGCATCACCGGGCTTGCTGGATGTCAGATGGCCAAATCCGGTGCGGGTCGGTGATATAGTTACTTATCGAACTGAAATTACCGAAACCAGGCGTCTAAAATCACGTCCCGGATGGGGYATCATGACMRTGRRYACGGTGGCAAAAAATCAAGACGAYAAAATCGTGCTTAGCATGACCGGTTACACAATTATGGAATGGGAATAGGTATTCAGKCCCGACATATGAATGCATGAATGCCAATCAATCCTAACCCTGACGGCCATAAGTCTTAAACCGCGCCAGAACAGCACCCATCTCGGCCTCTGAGAGTAAATTTACCTTGCCCAGTTTGACAAGCGCGCAATATTGCGCCGCAAGGTCTTCAACTTCCAAAGCAAGCTCAAACGCGGACGCCAAATCTGCACCAAACGCCACCTGACCGTGATTGGCCATCAGACAGGCCTTGCGCCCTTCCAGCCCGACGAGCACGTGCCTGGATAATTCTTCGCTGCCAAACAACGCATAACTGGCGCAGCGAATGTCCGTACCGCCCGCAACCGCCACCATATAATGGAATGCCGGGATAGGCATATGGGCACAAGCCAGCACGGTAGCAAAGCGCGAATGACAATGCACAATGGCGCTTGCCTCCGGACGCGATTGATAAATCGCCAAATGAAGCTGCCACTCACTTGAAGGCAAGAGGGAATGCGTTTCAGCAATTCCGTCCCCGTCTACAAAGATAATGTCTTCTGGCTGCATATCGTCATACGCAACGCCGCTTGGGGTTATCAGCATCCCGCTACCAATCCGGGCAGAGACGTTACCTGACCTGCCAATTCCCAACCCTTGGGGGGAAAGTGCGCGTGCCGTTTCCAGAATTTTCTGGCATAGAACGCGATCTTTGAGAGGCGTCACGCCTCTTGCTCGGGGTAGAGTTTAAGCAGATCTTCGTTACTGGCGCCGCAAATCCCGCGTTCGGTAATCAACCCGGTAATCAGATGCCGGGGGGTTATATCGAACGCCGGGTTTACAACCTGGCTTCCCGGCGCGACCACCGCCACCCGGCCTGAAACCCCTGCATCGGTCTGGCCGTGGACATACAAAACTTCATCATCGTCGCGCTTTTCAATCGGAATRTCGTCGCCRGATTCAATKTCCCAATCGATGGTTGAATGCGGCAASGYCACAAAGAACGGGATRTTATTATCGTGCGCTGCAAGTGCCTTCAGATAGGTACCGATCTTATTGCAAACATCACCGCCGGCCGATACCCGGTCGGTCCCGACTATGCATAGATCAACCAACCCCTGCTGCATCAGATAGCCACCAGCATTATCAACAATCACTGTATGCGGCACCCCGTGGCCACCCAATTCCCACGCCGTCAATGACGCACCCTGGTTGCGCGGGCGGGTCTCATCGACCCAGATATGGACCGGAATTCCTTCTTCGAACGCTTTGTAAATCGGCGACAAGGCCGTACCCCAATCAATCGCCGCCAGCCACCCGGCATTGCAATGGGTCAGGATATTGACCGGCGCRCCATCTTTGCTTTCRGCCATCGACCGAATKAYATCAACACCRTGCGCCCCGATYTTYTYRCARGTATCGATATCRTCRTCATAAAGYTCKCCRGCGCGGCGRTAGGCCMWGCGCAGGCGCATMYTTTCMGGYTGMGGYTTCARAACCCGGTACATCTCATCCAGYGCCCAKGCMAGATTGGASGCYGTYGGCCGGGTYGCCCGCAAYGTGGMRATCGCTGTATCKAGCGTYTCATCATCGGTYCCCGCMCGCATCGCCAGCGCCAATCCRTASGCGGCCGTGATCCCGATYAACGGCGCACCRCGCACCTGCATTGAAGAWATTGCATGSGCCRCATGTTCAACGGWTTCCAGCGACARGACCATGAATTCRTGRGGCARCCGYGTTTGRTCAATGATYTCGATTGTCAGGCCRTTRTCRGCSATCCAGAGRGAYCGGAATTCTTCTTTACCAATGCGCATTCTGCACCTGCTCAATCACCTTCAAATTCGACCAGTTTGTGAAATTTAACYCCGGCCTCGATCAACTTGGCACTGCCACCAAGGTCAGGCAAATCGATCACAAAGCAGGCTGCAACCACCTCGCCACCGGAGCGTTTGATCAATTCCACCGCTGCCATTGCCGTGCCGCCAGTGGCGATCAGATCATCTACCAGCAATATTCTGTCGCCATCCTTGATGGCACCGGCGTGGATTTCAATTGTATCGACACCATATTCCAGCGTGTAATCCTGGCCAATGGTTTGCGCCGGTAATTTKCCCTTCTTGCGGATCGGGATAAACCCGCATCCCAATTCATGCGCAATCGCGCCACCAAGAATGAACCCGCGGGCTTCGATGCCTGCAACATAATCAATATCTTCCTGCAAAAACGGCCACATCAATTCATCAACCGACGCCCGAAACCCATAGGGATTGGCGAACAGCGTGGTGATATCGCGGAAGATGATACCAGGCTTTGGATAATCCGGAATGGCCCGGATGTAGCGGGCAATATCAAAACCTTGTCGTAGGTCCATGAGYTATCTCTCAATCAAACAATATTGTTAAAGTACCCGGCCCGCGACCGCATCCAATTTCGCAGCCAATTCAGGATCGCGATTCTCTGGCTGGGTGATAATGGCCACATCCAGCGCCCTGTCCGAGCCAATCGGACAAGCTTCATGTTCGCGTGGGAATGATGCCGCCAGTTTGGCCAACATCTTTTGCGCCATGCCAGCATTTTCAAAAAGGGTCGCAATAATATCACTGACCTGGACATGGTCATGGTCTGGATGCCAGCAATCRAAATCTGTGACCATGCCAACAGACGCGTAACAAATCTCGGCCTCACGGGCGAGCTTGGCTTCCGGCATGTTGGTCATGCCGATCACATCGCAGCCCCATGATTTGTAGAGCATGGATTCAGCGTAGCTTGAAAATTGCGGCCCCTCCATCGCCAGATAGGTGCCACCGCGCTTGCTTGGAATGCCAACCTCTTCAGCAGCCGYCGCAACCTGGTCAACCAGCGCGGGCGAGACCGGATGCGCCATAGATACATGCGCCACCAGGCCTTTGCCAAAAAAGCTGCTCTCGCGCCGGAACGTGCGATCAATGAACTGATCCACAAAAACAAATGTGCCGGGCGGCAGGTCTTCGCGAAACGACCCGCAGGCGGAAACCGAGACAAGATCAGTAACGCCTGCCCGCTTCAGGCAATCAATGTTGGCGCGGAAATTTATATCGCTCGGGCTAAGTTTATGGCCCCGGCCATGGCGCGGCAGAAAGACAATCGGCAGACCTTCAAAGTCTGCAAACAGCAATTCGTCGGAGGCTTCCCCCCACGGGCTATCAACACGCTTCCAGCGCTGGTTTTCCAGCCCGGGCATATCGTAAACACCCGACCCACCTATGATCCCAAGTACCGCCTTGGTCATGTATTTACCCTCACAAATTTCCACCCGCATTCTGGCACAAAAAGAAAAGCCGGAAGACATCGTCTCCCGGCTCTTTTCTGTGCCGAATATTCTGGATCAGAAACCCGACCCTAATGAACCGTCGACCAAACTTTGCGTTTCGCAGCGTATAACAGGCCGGAAAAAATCAGCAGGAAGATGAACACCTTGAAGCCAAGCTTATGGCGTGCTTCCAGTTTGGGTTCAGCTGCCCACATCATGAATGCCGCAACATCTTGCGAATAATTRTCAACAGTACCGGGCGTCCCGTCATCATAATCTACCGAGCCTTCGAAAATCGGCTGCGGCATGGCAATTTGGTTGCCCCGAAAATAGGTGTTGTAATTCATGCCAACAGCCAGTTCCATATCGGCTGGCGCTTCTTCATAGCCAATCAGCAAGGCGTAGATATAATCCGCACCACCGATCCGGGATTTCGCCAGCAGGGAAAGATCTGGTGGYAAMGCACCGCCATTRGCCAAACGCGCAATCTGGTCGTTGTCAAATGGAGCCGGGAACCGGTCGGACGCCAAGGCAGGGCGCATGAACATGTCGCCGTCTGTATTGGGGCCATCTTCAATTTCGAATTCCGAGGCAATAACCTTGACCTGCTCTGGTGAAAATCCAGGGCCACCTTCTTCTGCCAGATTGCGGAACGATACCAGGTCCATCGAATGGCAGGCCGAACAGACCTCACGAAAGACTTTATAGCCACGCTGCAACTGTCCTTGATCAAAGGTACCAAACGGGCCGCTGAACGACCAGTCGATCGATGGCAGTGGCGTGCCTTCAGCTGCGCGAACATTGTCTGCCGGAGACAACAGCAACATGGCTGCGGCCAGAGCAGAGACCCCGAAACGTCCAAGGGTTTTGAGTTTTCTATGCGTTTTCATCGTCCTTAACCCTTGCTCTCGGCTTGCCCGCCATCATCCTTGCCAAGCACCGATTGAGTGATGCTTTGCGGCAAGGTTCGTGGTCGCTCGACAAGTCCGAGGACCGGCAGAATGACCAGGAAATGGAAGAAATAATAAGCCGTCAAAATGCGTGACCAGATAACATAGGTCCCTTCCGCCGGCTTGGCACCGAGATATCCAAGACCAATGCAGACGATGACCAATACCCAGAAAAACTGCCGGTAAAGCGGACGGAAGCTTGCTGAGCGCACTTTCGATGTATCCAGCCATGGCAAGATAAACAGCACCAGAATGGCACCAAACATTGCGATCACGCCACCAAGCTTGTCTGGAATGGCGCGCAGGATCGCGTAGAATGGCAAGAAATACCATTCAGGCACAATATGCTCTGGCGTCACCAGCGAATTGGCTTTTTCATAATTGACCGGGTCACCGAGAATGTTTGGCGCAAAGAACACAAACATCGCAAAAAACAAGATGAACACAACCAGCGCAAAGCCGTCTTTCGCCGTATAGAACGGATGGAAAGGCAAGGTATCCTGCTTGGATTTGACGTTCAGTCCGGTTGGATTGCCATTCCCCGTCATATGCAATGCCCAGATATGCAGCACCACGACCCCTATAATCATGAAGGGAAGCAGGTAATGCAGCGAGAAGAAGCGGTTGAGTGTTGGATTATCAACAGCAAACCCGCCCCACAAAAGCTGTGTGATCATGTCGCCAACATAAGGAATTGCCGAAAACAGCGACGTGATAACGGTCGCGCCCCAAAAGCTCATCTGGCCCCATGGCAATACGTAACCCATGAATGATGTCGCCATCATCAGAATGAACAGCACGACACCCAAAATCCAGAGAATTTCGCGTGGTGCCTTATAAGACCCGTAATAGAGCCCCCGGAACATATGGATATAGACCGCGATGAAGAACATCGACGCGCCGTTGGCATGTACATAGCGCAACAGCCAGCCGTAATTCACGTCACGCATGATCAGCTCGACACTCTCGAATGCCATATCTACATGCGGCACATAATGCATCGCCAGCACGATGCCGGTCATGAGCTGGACCGTGAGGCAGAACATCAAAATCCCACCAAAGGTCCACCAATAATTGAGATTGCGCGGTGTCGGAAATGTCACCACGGTTGGATAGAGCAAGCCCACAATCGGGAGCCTGGATTCCATCCATTTCATGAAGCCTGATTGCGGCTGATACGGTTCCCCGTGAAGTTCACTCATGGGCTATCTCCTCAACCGATCTGGACGGCGTCATCGCCGATAAATTCGTATTTWGGYACCAGCAGRTTTTCTGGTGCCGGGCCTTGGCGAATGCGACCGGAAAGATCGTAATGCGAGCCGTGACACGGGCAGAACCAACCGTTGAAATCACCCTGATCCTTGACCGGGATACAACCAAGATGGGTGCAAACGCCAACCACGATCAGCCATTCAGGCTGAACCACACGGTTTGCGTCGGAGGCATCCGCGTTATCGTCGATACCATCGTTGCGCGCGATTTGATCTTTCAGATCGGCAAGCGGCGTATCCTGCGCGGTTTTAATTTCGGCGGGCGTACGGTGACGGATAAAAACCGGCCTGCCCTGCCATTTTACCGTGACCGTCTGGCCCACTTCAATGGCACTCAGATCAATTTCGATCGAGGCCAAAGCCTGTACCGATGCGTCCGGGTTCATTTGATGGATCAGGGGCCAGACCGCAGCCACCCCCCCAACCGCCGCGAAGGCACCGGTTGCGATATATAAAAAATCGCGCCGATGTGGTTCGTGCTGTTCGCTAATAGCCACGATCACTCCTCTTGGTTTATGCCCCCAGCCCCCCGAAGCTTCAAATATCGGGCGACCAAACAACCTGTAATTACATAGCCAAAATATATCACCCGGTTTATGGACCGGATGATAGAAAATCCAAACTTTTTTTGCACTGATACCTTATAATGTCCAGAGCGTTATAGACAGAAAACGCAAAACCCCTTGGAATATTTCCAAATATATCTAGAACCGAGCTTTAAACCGTGAAAATTGCCCTTTATCAGCCGGATATCCCTCAAAATACCGGCACAATCCTGCGCCTGGCAGCCTGTTTGGGAATTGGCGTGGACTTGATTGAGCCGGCCGGATTCCCAATGTCTGATCGTGCCTTCCGCCGCGCCGGCATGGATTATCTCGACCAGGTTGAGATCATCCGCCACAAATCATTCCAGCACTTTAACGAAACCCGGCAAAATCCGCCGTTAAACGAATCACCATCACGCCTCATTTTGCTCACCACCAAAGGCGACATCCCCTATTGCGACTTCGCATATCAGCCCAATGACACATTATTGCTGGGCCGCGAAACCGCCGGGGTGCCTGAGAATGTTCATGCCCTCGCCGATGCCTGCCTGATTGTGCCCATGCGCGCCGGTTTGCGCTCCATCAATGTGGCGGTTACAGCCGCCATGGTGATCGGCGAGGCGCTGCGCCAAACCGGTGGGTTTCCAACCGACGGGTTTCCAAACCCGACGTCGGTGATGTAAGACGTCATCACATGAGTTGGGGAAAACCACGACGCGGCAAACGCGGCTATCACCACGGCAATCTGCGCGAAGCGCTGGTTGACGCCGCCCTTGGCTTGATCTCCGAGCGCGGTGCCGAAGCCGTGACGCTTGCCGAAGTCGCCCGGATCGCGGGCGTCAGTACGGCTGCCCCCTATCGCCATTTCGCCGACCGGGACGCCCTGATGGTGGAAGTTGGCAAACGCGGCTTTTCCCGGTTTGCCGAAAGTTTGCAAGCCGCCACCCCGACAGGCGACGCCAAACCCCTGGAAATYCTCCAGGCCATCGGCCGCGCCTATATCCAGTTTGCCAGATCRGAACCRGCGCTCTACGCCGCCATGTTCGAAGGCGGCGTCCCGCCYTCCGCMAATTCAGGCCTRTCAACCGAAGCCGARCGSGCKTTCAGCTCCYTGCAGGAWACCTGCGARCGYCTCTATGAGACCCTGCCCRAAGACAAACGCGCMCCYGCCCTGATGATSGCMCTCCACATCTGGTCCCTCTCCCACGGCATCGCCTCCCTGTTCGCAAGATCAGACCGCGGCCGCCGCCCAATCCCCGTCTCGGCGGAAGATTTGCTGGAAGCCGGCGTGTTGATCTATCTCCACGGATTGGGATTTGAGCAGGGCGACGATTGAGGGGGAGCGCATTAAGCAGCCCCTCATTGTCATTCGGGGATAAGCCGGAATCCAGTACAGCCGTGCCACAATCGAAATCCCTTAAGACTGGATCCCGGATCGCGCAGCGGCTCAATATTGAGACATGAAAGCCATCCAGGCCGCCGCTTGTCCGGGATGACGAGTGMGYGGKRCCWWCTCNGCCCCYTMCGTCATTCCGGCGAAAGCCGGAATCCAGCCCTTTTCGCAAAAACCCAATCGCAACCCCCGCTCTGGATCCCGGCTTTCGCCGGGATGACAGACGGGTGAGCTCTAATCAAAAGCTACCTGTATATCGGGCTGGTTAGACAATTCAGGTTTGGAAATACGCATCAGCTACCGTGGCGTGATACGATTACGGCAGTGCATTAGGGTAGTCATCCAGAATATCGATTACAGCATGATTTAGGAATTTTATTTTGAAGATTTTTCCGCAAGAATTATCGATTGGAGACCGTGAAGGTTTTACACCCGAGAAAGACATTTTTGCTCGAGCAGAACTTGGCAAAGGCCTTACCAATCTCGTGAGCAATGTTAGTGAACCGATAGTGCTCGCACTCGATGGCAAATGGGGAACAGGAAAAACAACATTTCTAAAAATGTGGGCCGGTGAACTGCGAAAAAATAATTTTCCAGTCATTTATTTTGACGCCTTCGAGAATGATTTTTCTGACGACGCTTTCGCCGCTCTTGCGAGCCAAGTTGTAGAAATAATTGATGAAATTGATACAGGCAAAAGCGACAAATTTGTCAAAGAAGCGACTGCGGTAGGGAAAATCTTAGGAGGAGCAGCAATAAAAATTGCCA
>JAESRU010000145.1:0-16786 GCA_016764455.1 Hyphomicrobiales bacterium
GCAATGCCATCAAGCTTTACAGAGCCGCTTGAAATATTCAAATCGGCAAGCGCCCGGAGCARMACCGATTTTCCYGATCCTGATGGCCCGGCAATCACCAGACAATCWCCYGGATTCAGGACAAAATCATASGGCCCAAAGTCGAGAACCCGTAATTGTGAGACTTCCAACATTATTCATTTTCGCAAAATTGRCTGTCAGGAACGATAATATTCCGCCARRAAATGGCGGATCGGGCGGTCGCGKATYTCTTCGAAATCRTCCARWYKGGTCAATTCCARACCGTATTTTTCAAARGCACYKATTTCAGYGCGRTCCAGYGGCCATGGCGGRCCTTCGACYTCCTCGCCCTCMTYGCGYGACCGGGTKATGACCAGAAGGCGRCCACGCGGTGCGACCAGACTGGCAATYGCMCGGATYGCYTTGCGSCGCATATCGCCCTGWARRGCCTGGATTGTATAAGTTTCATGGACCAGATTGAAGGCGCTGAGCCAGTCGCGCGGCATATCGAACAGGTCTGCGACTTCGTAATTCACTTTGGTTTTGGCAAACCGCCGCTTCGCCCAGAGAATTGCTTTTTTTGAAAAATCAAATGCGGTGGTTTTGAACCCGGCTTCGCTCAAGGCTTCAGCATWGTCGCCAAGACCGCAGGCCACATCAATCGCATAGCCTTGGTTTTGTTCCAGGCTTTGCGCATTTAACCAGCGGACCAGCGGTGCACGCGGCTCGGTATCAGCCCACGGCACGCCCGCCGGGTCACCATCGGCCAGATCATAAACATTTTCGAACCAGGTTTGGCGCTCGTCCGGTTCAATTCCAAGACCAAGTTCTTGCCTGATCCGGTCGCGGGCTTTGCCACGGCGGGCCATAAAATCTTCGTCTTTCCAGACCGGCATATTATTGTCCTGTGTGTTTTAGGCCTTTTTGACCCATTGGCCGGAGCCATCTTGTTGCCAATAGGTCACCTCGTTGGCCTCTCTGTCGAGCGCCTTCCAGGCATCACGGGCGGCTTCGACAGCAGCTTCTTGCCGGCCATCAAAAAGGTGTACTATTCTGTTGAATTCACTTGTTTTATCGGTCGTCGCGCCATCAACCAGAAAACACACTTCGGCTTTGTTCAGCGGGTCATCGGACGTTGAAAGCAGAACCGGTTGTTCTGCATCGTCGCCGTCGCCAACCTTGCCATGGGCCAAAAATGATTGATCGGAATAGGTCCAAAGCTGGCTGTCCAAGACATCCAGACGTTCGTCTGATATCGTGACAATCAAAGTAGGCCAATCCCGTTCAATGCATTTGGAGACAAGCTGCGGCAACACCTGTTCAAGGGATTGCCGCTCCAGATGGTAAAACAGTATTTCCGTCATGCAGACTTAATCAGCCGCCTATTTCTCGTAATGATCCGCGACCAGACGGTCAAGCAGACGCACGCCGTAACCTGACCCCCAGCTTCGATTGATTTTGGTATCCGGCGAATTCATGGCCGTTCCGGCGATATCCAAATGTGCCCACGGGGTATCGTTCACATAACGCAGCAGAAATTGCGCCGCGGTGGTTGATCCGGCAAATCGGCCACCGATATTTTTCATATCGGCAAATTTGGAATCGATCATCTTGTCRTAGGCTTTGCCGAGCGGCATCCGCCATAGTTTTTCRCCCGTKACYTCACCAGCYGCTGACAATTGTTCGCTCAATTCATCGTCGTTTGAGAATAGACCGGCACGTTCCTGACCCAAAGCGACAAGAATTGCGCCTGTGAGCGTAGCCAAATCAATGGTGATTTTGGGTTTGAATTTCTTCTGGGTATACCAAAGCGCGTCCGCCAGAACGAGACGGCCCTCAGCATCCGTATTCAAAATTTCGATTGTTTGTCCCGACATTGAAGTGACGATATCGCCGGGCCGGGTCGCGTCACCATCGGGCATATTCTCGACAAGGCCAATAACCCCGACCGCGTTGACCTTGGCTTTTCGGGCAGCAAGCGCGTGCATCAGGCCGGTGACAGCAGCAGCGCCACCCATGTCGCCCTTCATATCGCCCATGCCGGCACCCGGTTTCAGMGAGATACCACCGGTATCGAAAACCACACCCTTGCCGACAAAAGCRACCGGAGCTGMGGTTTTTGATTTGGCACCGTTCCAGCGCATGATCGCCATACGGGCCGGTTTCGCACTGCCCTGGGACACACTAAGCAGCGACCCCATTTTGAGTTTCTTCATTTCTTTTTCGGTCAGAATTTGAACATCTACACCAAGCTTGGTCAGCTCTTTTGCCTTGTTGGCAAATTCTACCGGGCCCAGAATATTGGCCGGTTCGTTGACCAGATCCCGGGCAATATTGACCCCTTCAGCAACGGCAGAAAGCGCTGAGAAGCGCCGTTTTGCAGCCGTTGCATTGGCGGTAGCGATGGTGATTTTTGGCAAAGACTTTGCTTTGGCCTTGCGGGCTTTTTCGCCTGTTTTATATTGCTCAAACGTATAGGCGCGCAGCGTCATGCCCATGGCAACAAGCGCGGCCTGGTCACCTGATATCTCGCCGCCTGCCGGGTCTTCGAGCAGAATGGTGGCGGATTTGGCAGAGGATGAGGATATCGCCGCGAATATGGTTCCGCCCAGATCGAGCCAAGAGGTTTCAGCGCGATCATCGTCGCTACCAATGCCCAACAAGACACAGCGCTCGGCCTGAGATTTGTTTTTGAGCCAGACACTCATTGTCGCGTTGGCGGCACCCTTGAATTCTGCAGATTTGGCRGCGCTGGCAAGCAAACCGTCATGTCGCTTGTCYAGGTCTGCGCCGAGTTTGCCAAACACGCCTTTGTCTCCAACAACAATTACAATATCGCCAGAGGCTGGAATTTTCGCYGGACCAAATCCGATTGTGAGTTTTTTCGCCATCACTGTTTCCCGCTTATAATTTTTCACTCTATCGGCTGTCGCACAAGACAAGGGTGATCGCAAGTCTSACCGATAATCCTGCAACCGGGCACATGATCGTGAAGATGCCGAATTGTCCTATTTTTGCCATCTATTTACAGGCATAATCAGATGAACAGAATCGATGCATCACAGGCACCTATGATAAATACAGACGGCAAACAAATTATGCAGGAATTTGCTGCATGAGCTTGATCAGCCGATATATATTTCGCCAGGCCTTATTCGGATTTCTTGTGGCGCTTGGAACCCTGACAACAGTCGTTTGGTTGACGCAGGTTCTCCGGCGCTTTGACCTGATGACGTCGCAAAGTCAGACAATCTGGGTGTTTTTTCTGATTACCATYTTGATCCTGCCGAAATTCATTTCGATTCTTGCCCCAATTGCCTTGTTCATTGCCACCAATTTTACGCTCAACAGGCTGAATTCAGACAACGAACTTGTCGTTATCAATGCAGCTGGTGCCTCGCGTTGGTTCGTTATTGCACCCTTCATAGTCCTGGCTGGTCTGGTCAGTTTCGGGGTTGGCGTTATAAATATTGAAGTTGTGCCTCGTGTAACCGGGCAAATGCGCGGGCTTCTGGCTGAGGTTCAGACTGATGTTTTAAACATGATGTTACGCGAAGGACAATTTTCCGGACCCCAAAGAAACCTTACATTTCATGTGCGTGAGCGAACGCCGGACGGGGAATTGCTGGGGCTGCTTGTCAGCGACGAGCGGGATAGCGATGCCAAAGTGGTTTATTTTGCCGAGCGCGGGCGGATGGTTAGCGACAATGGCCAAAATTATCTATTGATGGAAAATGGTTCGTTCCAGCGACATTCCGATGATATTACGAAAATGCAATCRGTTGTGTTTACGCGCTATGCCTTTGATCTGTCCCAGTTTGAGCAAGAAAACACGARCCCCGCCCAACATCCGCGTGAGCGATCCACATTGTATCTCATGAACCCGGACCYCGMSGACAGGTATTTYMGRRKSGAYCCCGGCAAGTTYCGGAGYGARTTGCATTATCGGCTTTCCAGCCCGCTTTACCCGTTCATGATGGTTATGATCGCGTTGGCAGCTGTCGGCTTTGCCCGCACCACCCGGCAAAATCGCTATTGGGGCATCATCATGGCGACTGCGATCGCATTTGCTGCGCGAATTGCTGGATTTGCATTCGGGAATATGTCTGCAACATCGACGGTCGCGGTCTATCTTCTTTATTTGACACCAATATTTATTTTTATTGCGGCTGCCTTATTCGCCTTTGGCATTATCTCTTCAAAACAATTTCCGCGATTGGCGCGGTTTGGCCAACGCACCCTTGAAGTGCAAAACAGATTTTTTTCGAATGTTACAAAGAATGGCTGGAAATGGCTGTTCGGTTTTGGCCGCCAARACCATACTAGTGGCGGAGTTTCTCACTGATGGGTACACGACCGCTCACACTCGGCTGGTATATATCGCGTCGGTTTATGCTCGCCGTCGGGTTGATTTTCTTTGCCTGCCTGATGCTCATATTTCTTATTGATTTCATAGACTTGCTGCGCCGAAGTTCATCGGTAGAAGGCGCGTCCGTGTTCCGTTTGGCCGAATTGGCAATTTTCCGGGTCCCTTCCAGGTCGGAACAAATTTTGCCATTTGCAGTTTTGATCGCAACCATCGCCACCYATTTGGGGTTGAGCAGCAAAAGTGAATTGGTAGTCGCGCGCTCTGTTGGCCTTTCAGTCTGGCAATTTCTAATGCCGTCCCTGATCTCGGCATTTTTCATTGGTGTGGTAGCCGTCACCCTGTTCAATCCATTTTCCGCATATCTCAAAGAACAGTTTTTGCGCATGGAAGCCGAAGTGTTTGGCGATTCAAATATAGTGTTTTCCTCGTCAAGTTCGGGGATTTGGTTGCGTCAGGACGGGATAGACGGGCAGACCGTATTTCACGCACGCCGCGCCGTTGATAAAGGCACCGAGCTTAAAAACCTGTCKATTTTTTCTTTTAACCATGAYGGCGCCTATGTTGAGAGGCTTGAGGCAGAAAGTGCTATTTTGCGRGATAATTATTGGGAATTGAGCGATGTCTGGGTTTTGTCCAATGACCGCGAACCCCAACATCACGACAGTTATTCTGTAAGCACTTATTTGACAGCAACTCAGGTGCAGGAGAGTTTTTCAGACCCGCAAACGGTTTCTTTCTGGGACTTGCCGAATTTTGTCGAGTTGGCATCACGCGCAGGCCTGTCTGCGACGGGATACCAAATGCAATATCARCAATTGCTYGCCCGRCCGCTCTATTTATGCGCCATGGTGCTGATCGCTGCGACCACATCTTTGCGTGTTTTCAGGTTCKGAAAYGTGGGTAGAATGGTCCTTGGCGGGATCCTTGTMGGCTTCCTGCTTTTCATAATTTCCAAGCTTCTTGGTGATCTCGGAAAATCAGGTCTTCTTAACCCTGTTTTCGCTGCGTGGTCTCCGGGGATTGTTGGTGCCCTTGCAGGACTTAGCATCTTGCTCTACCAAGAGGATGGTTGAGTTGAAACGTCGATCGGGAGTTACGATGCGGCGACCTAGAACCGGTARRTTCCAGAAATGGATTTACTGGAAATGTATGGCCATGTGGARGGCGTGTTCGCGCCTTCRCAATTYYRYTTTGCCTGCTRCCCRRTYAKCYGCRWTGCCSRTTGCSCTTTTTGTGATGTTTGCRRCKTYGCTKATCGCYCCSKCTCCGGCSCGGGSGCARAAYGCCMRTCTTCTYRACRAYCTGCCMGGCGYWGAAAAYGGCGTTCCCATGCTCGTCCAGGCMGAYGAGATGTTTTAYGAYCATGARAATGAYCAGATAACGGCCCTCGGCTCCGTTGAAATTTATTACAATAATTTCGTCTTGTTCGCTGACAAAGTTGTCTATGACCAGACCGAAGACCGYATGACAGCTGAAGGAAATGCAAAACTGACCGAGCCGGACGGCAATGTTATTTTTGCAGATTTCCTTGTTGTAACCGGCGATTTCCGGGAAGGCTTCGCCAGATCAATCTCAGTTTTAACACCTGATGATGCCCGTATYATTGCGGCCACGGCGGAACGGGTCGATGGYAATATYMTTGTCTTCAACAACGCCATCTATACAGCTTGTGAAATCCGCGCGAATGATCCTGACGGGTCGCCCATATGGCAGATCAAAGCTGTTCGCGTTGTCCATAATCAGGAAGAGCAAATCATAGAATTCGAACATGCCAGGTTCGAATTCCTCGGTGTACCAATTGCCTATTTCCCGTATTTCTTCCATCCCGATCCTTCCGTGAAGCGGAAGTCCGGATTTCTGGTTCCAGCGATTGATTATTCCAGCGATCTGGGCATGAGTTTCGARCTTCCCTATTTCTGGGCCATCGCACCAAATGCAGATTTAACGCTGACCCCGCGCCTCCTGACAGGGCAAGGCTTTATGATGCAGGCCGAGTTCCGGCATCGGCTTGAAAACGGTTATTATACAATTGAAGCAGCAGGCCTTCACCAGGAGGACCCTGGTCAATTTGCCGGCACCATTGGCGAGCGGGACTGGCGCGGCATGGTTCGCACCACCGGTCAATTTTCATTGAGCGATCAATGGCAATTTGGCTGGGACGGCACCGCGGTCAGCGACGATACATTCATGAATATTTATGATGTAAATGGCCGCTCGATCATTACATCGCAAGCTCACCTGACTGGTCTTGGCGAGCGAAATTATTTTGACGCCCGGGTTATGCATTTCCAGGATCTGGTAACGCGGGGCGACAGTCCCGGCCAGCCCCTGATACATCCGGTCATTGATTACAATCTGGTATTCGCTGAYCCGGTTATGCAGGGCCAGTTGAGCATGAATTTCAATATGGTCAGCCTTTCACGGGATGTCGGAGTTGATTCAACCCGCATTTCCGGCGATGTGGAATGGAAACGAACTTTTACGGATCGGTTCGGCCAACAATTTACGCCGTTCTTTGAAGCAAGTGGCGATGCTTATTTCATCAACGACCTTGTGCCAGGCAGCAACGACACTGTGACCCGCGGCATGGTCGCGGCAGGCATTGAATATAATTACCCCTTTATCAGCGTTCACGATTGGGGGCAGCAAATCATCGAGCCARTTGCTCAAATCATTGTCAGGCCYGACGAACAGCATCTAGGCGATATATCGAATGAAGATGCCGTCAGCCTGGTATTTGACGAYACTACCTTGTTCAACACGGATAAATTTTCCGGTTTTGACCGCGATGAAGGCGGTACCCGCGCAAATGTWGGYGTCCGCTATACTGTCCAGACCAATGATGGTGGACATGGCAGCATTCTGGTCGGGCAATCATTCCAACTGGGCGGGACCAATCCGTTTGGMGYTAATTCAGGGCTGATGCGCGATAGTTCCGATATTATTGGATCGCTCTATTTTGCACCCAACAGCTATTTTGGCTTAAGTTCACAAATCAGAGTTGACCCCAGCAGTTTCCAGATCAATCGGCATGAGGTGAATACTTGGTTGCGATACGAAGGCGCGACCGCAACGGTCACCTATATGCGTGTTCGGAACCAGACCATCTCGGCACTTGACCCAATTACAAGCCGGGAAGAAGTGTCAGGGATTGCCAAGATGCCGATTTCGTCAGAATGGTCAGCTYTAGGCAGYTATCGCTATGATCTCGCGGGCAAYCAGAATATCAGCCGCTCCATTGGCCTTGGCTATTATTGCGATTGTTTCACCGCCAGCCTCGTATTCCAGGAGGTGTTTTTCCGCAATCAAGACATAGCTCCAGACCGTAGAATATTGTTCCGTTTCTACTTCAAGTCGCTAGGCGGATCTGCGGTTTCTTCAAACTCGGTCGTCAATCAGTTTGGAGATTGATATTTATCTCGAAAGAACGCCCAAATTGGGCCAAGATTTGAAGTTGATATAGTTCAGAAGAATCCAAACCAACATTCACTAATATTAAGCCGATATCGATTTATGAAACAGGTTTCAAAATTTTCAGCGTTTCTTGCAGCTTTGGCCTTTGCGACCATAGCGCAATGGATCACCCTGCCTGCTGCCATCGCGCAAACAGTTCAGCAAGTGGCTGTGTTGGTGAATGATGAACCCATATCCACTTTTGATATCCAGCAGCGCGCCAAACTTATCCAGGTATCCACGCGCCGTTCCCTGAATGACGCTTTGCGTGAAGAAGCCACTGAACAGCTCATCGATGAAATGCTGAAAATGCAGGCGTCCAGGGCCTTGAATATCGCCATCCCGGACGACCAGATTGTCAATGCGCTCAGCCAGATGGCGCGCAACAGCAACATGAACCTTGAACAATTTTCACGTGCCTTGGGGCAAATGGGATTGAGTGTCCGCACGCTGCGCTCGCGGGTTGTGTCTGAATTGGCATGGCGCGAAGTGGTGACGCGCCGGTTCCGCGGAACTGTGCGCGTGAGTGAGCAGCAAGTTGAATCAGCAATCAGCGATGCCCCCACTTTGCAAACTGCGACGCGAGTTGAATATGAATTAAAGCAGATTTTGTTCCTTGTCCGGCCAGGTGCCAGCGATGCAACAGTTCAGGCGCGGGTCAACGAGGCCAAAACTGTCCGTACCAATTTGTCATCCTGCGGCACTGCCAGATCTCATATAGCCGGCATCCGTGACGTTGTAATCCAGGATCTGGGAAGGAAAACGTCCACTGAATTGCCAGCAGAAATCAACACGGCCCTTTCGACATTACAAATTGGCCAGACAACCGAACCGCACCGGACCAATCGCGGCATTGAATTGCTGATCATATGTAACCGCGAAGAAATCACAGATACCGAAGCGGCGCGCCAAGAAGTTCAAAACCAACTTATGAATGAAGAATTTTCAGTTGTCGCCAGGCGCCACCTTCGGGACCTGCGTCAAGACGCCGTGATCGAACGGCGTTGAACAACAAACCTTCACTCTGGATGCCATGACCAACAGCCTACCGCTATTGCTCACATTGGGTGAACCCGCCGGCATTGGCCCGGAATTGRCGCTCATGACATGGTTGAAGCGCAAGGAACTCCAATTGCCTCCCTTCGCCATTGTTGGCGACCCGGCGCATTTGAAAAATGTATCCAAACATCTTGGTCTCGGCGTTTCAATCGCGACAGTTGACCCAGACAACATCCTTCAGGTACTTGATCAAAACCTGCCGGTTATCCCGGTGGAACTTGGTGGACCTGTAACATTTGGGTTGTTGGACAAAATCAATGCGCAAGCTGTCATCAAAGCCATCGAGACAGCCGTCGATATAGTGCGGCAAGGAATTGCAAAAGCTATCGTCACCGGCCCAATCCAGAAATCCATTCTTGCTGACACCGGATTTAAATATCCTGGCCATACCGAATTTTTGGCCAGTCTGGCGACTTCATGGCCTGGTATAGATACAGCACCCCGGCCCGTTATGATGCTGGCAAGCGATGAGATGCGGGTTGTTCCTGCGACCATCCATATTCCGCTATCTGGCGTGAGTGACGCGCTCTCGACCGAAATGYTGGTRGAAACTGGACAAATTATTGCGCACGCGCTGGTGGATTGTTTTGGCGTCGCTACGCCGCGCCTTCGGTTTTGTGGCCTCAACCCTCATGCCGGTGAAAATGGCAAAATGGGTAACGAGGAAATTGATATTATCGCGCCAGCTGTCTCATTGCTACAACAAGGCGGTATCAGTGCGGATGGTCCATTTGCAGCTGATACGATGTTCCATAAAAGCGCCCGAGATCAATATGATGTGGCTGTCGCCATGTATCATGATCAAGCGTTAATCCCGATCAAAACACTTGCCTTTGATCAAGCCGTCAACGTGACACTCGGGTTGCCGTTTATTCGTACCTCACCTGATCATGGCACCGCGCTCGATATTGCCGGTACGGGCACAGCGTCCTGCGCCAGCCTGATCGCAGCTATCCGGATGGCCGATACGATGATGCCTCCCAAAACATCATGASTAAGGGCGACAACCTTCCCCCACTTCGGGATGTAATTCAAAAACACGGCTTGCGGCCGCGCAAATCACTTGGGCAGAATTTTCTTCACGATTTGAACCTGACCGAGCGAATTGCCCGGTCTGGTGGTGACTTAAAGGACGTCCATATAATTGAAGTAGGCCCCGGCCCCGGCGGCTTGACCCGGTCATTGCTTGCAGCTGGCGCTGAAAAAGTTACAGCAATTGAACGCGATGCCAGATGTCTTGATGCCCTTCAGGAAATTTCGGATGCATGGCCAGGTCAGCTTGAGATTATTGAAGGCGATGCGCTGGAGACGGATTTCTCCGCCCTTGCCAGTGAGAATACCCGGATCATCGCTAACCTGCCCTACAATATAGCGACGCCGTTATTGATCGGGTGGCTGCAAACCGACCCCTGGCCGCCCTGGTTCAAACGTCTGACGTTGATGTTTCAACTGGAAGTTGCACAGCGCATCACGGCGTCACCTGGCGACAATGCGTTTGGCAGATTGTCGGTGATGGCCGGGTGGCGCTGCGAAGCCGAAATTTTGTTCAAAATTCCTCCCGAAGCCTTTACCCCATCACCAAAAGTCGTATCAGCTGTTGTTGATCTGGTTCCCCGGTCATCTCCAGAACCGTGCAATACGAAAAATCTTGAAACGATTACCCGGGTCGCGTTTGGCCAGCGCCGCAAAATGTTGAGGGCCAGTTTAAAAAGTCTTTGGCCCGACCCTACGCCGGTTTTGGAACGGTTGGATATTTTGCCTACTGTGCGACCGGAGACGCTCAAAATTTCTGATTTCGTGGCGCTTGCCAACGAGATCATAGATTGAGAAACTACAAATAATATTCAACTTCACATCAGGAATCGGAAATATCATGCAGCGCCAATCCATTGTAGCTTATGGRGAACCTCTTCAARCCACGACCGCCGACACACCTTCGCCTACAGGCAAGGAAATTGTGATCAAGGTGCATCATTGCGGCGTCTGCCATAGTGATATTCACATGCAGGATGGATATTTCAATCTTGGCCGTGACAAACAACTGGATGTTAGAGCCGGTCGCGAATTGCCATTCACACTGGGGCATGAAATTGAAGGCGAAGTTGCTGCAATTGGCCCCGATGCAGACCAGNTCWMWGKWSRCNAKCMMTMNGYTSWCKAMMMNTTSGAWSRRSWNGYGSSNNACATKWSACCTTTGCCTGGGCGGCGAAGAAATTTATTGCGCCCGTGCCAAGCATTTGGGCATCTCGGTCGATGGCGGGTTTGCGACCCATGTTGTGGTTCCCGACGCCAAATACCTGCTTGATGTAAGCGGCATCGACCCCGCATTTGCCGGAACCTGCATGTGTTCCGGTTTGACCGCGCTGAGTGCCCTCAAAAAACTGGTGGACCAAACCGGCAAATTACTCAAAGGACCGATCATGATTATCGGGCTTGGGGGTGTTGGCATGATCGCCGTTGAAATTGCCAAGGCGATTTTTGATACACCGCCATTTGTTGCCGATATCGATGCGTCTAAACGCCAGGCCGCGTTGGACCTTGGTGCCAGCGAAGCTTTTGATTCCGCCGACAGGGACGCGATTAAAGCCGCCATCAAAAAATCCGGTGGCGGGGTTTCGGGTTCGGTAGATTTTGCCGGCGCTGAAGGGTCGGTAAAATTTGGGCATTCGGTTCTACGCAAAGGCGGCAAGCTCGTCATTGCCGGATTGATCGGTGGTCATTTTGAAATTGCCATCCCGATGTTCCCGCTCCGCTCGATCGGCATCCAGGGCAGCTTTGTCGGCACACTTGATGAAGCCAAGGAATTGCTGGACATGGTACGGGCCGGGAAAATCAACCCGATGGCAATTGAAAAACGGCCGCTTGATGCCGCCAACAAATCGCTTGATGATCTGCGCAATGGCAAGATTATCGGACGTGTTGTTCTGACACCCTGATCGACAGCGACTATTTTGTCAGCAAGTCTTCATCTTCAGCGTCGCGGGCGAACAAATCTTCAAGTTCGTCAGCGGACGCTTTGATCCGGGTCAGCATTTTTTCCGCGTCCGTATAATGGGCATAATCTTCATAGAGATGACGCTGGTCATGGTCCTTGAAGGTCTGGATGGCGTGTTCTACCTCATCTTCCTGCATGCCGAGACCGCGTAACAAATCGGCTGTCAGGTCTAGTGAAGATAGCAAGGTTTCGCGCAAAATTGTTTTCACACCAACATCCATCAACCGGTGAACATGCACCCGGTCGCGGGCGCGGGCATAAACCGGCACATGGGGATAATGGGTTTTCAGCAACATCGCGATATGAACGGATTTATCCACGTCGTCGATTGCCAACATGAAGGCACGCGCTTTTCCGGTTTGGGCGGCGCGTAAAATATCCAACCGGGCCGGGTCGCCGTAATAAACCTGGCCACCGAATTTTCGAATAATGTCCACCTGCTGGGAACTACCATCCAATGCGATGACCGGAATTTTCTTGGCCGTCAAAATACGCGCGACGATCTGCCCGAACCGCCCCAGCCCGGCGATGATAACCGGCGCGTCTTCGTCCGGCATGGCATCATATTCTGAGGAATCGTCTTCCTCTGAATTTCGGAACAACAAATCATCAGCCACCAGAAGTAACGGTGTCGCCATCATGGAAATGGTGACAACGACGGATGCCAAATCAACGACCGAAGCTTCCAAAGCGTTGCTGGCCAAAGCAGCGCTGAAAATAATGAAGGCGAACTCACCACCCTGGGAAATAGCGATTGCAAACCTTCGAGCGCTTTTATTTTCAAGTCCGTGCCAGCGCCCAAGACCGAAAAGAATAATCGCCTTGATCGCAACCAGCCCCGCCGTCAGCATCAATATTAGCAAGGGTTGTTCATAAAAAACATCAAGGTTCAACGACATCCCAACGGCCACAAAGAAAAGACCAAGCAGCAATCCTTCAAAGGGTGCGATAGCGGCGTGCATTTCGTGGCGATAATCAGATTCAGCCAACAGCGCACCGGCGATAAACGCGCCAAGCGCCGCCGATAGCCCTGCCATTTCCATCAAAAGTGCAACCCCTGTCACGATCAAAAGCCCGCACGCGGTCATCGCTTCGTTGAGTTTTGTCGATGCTACAAACCGGAACAAATACTGGATCACATAACGGCCCACCAGAACCACAATGCTGATCATGCCAAGGGCCTGGACAGCACCCCAGACATTCATGCCTTCGCCTATCGCGCTATCAATCGCAAAAAGCGGCACCAGGGCGATCAATGGGATCGCGGCCATATCCTGAAGCAAAAGCACGGAAAAAGCGGCCCGCCCGTGGCGCATGGTGAGTTCRGATTTCTCTTCCAGAACCTGAAGCGCAAAAGCGGTTGATGACAGGGCCAAGGCGAGCCCGAGCAAAATCGCGGTTTTGAATTGTATCCCCATCAAGGCTACAGCCACACCGAGCACGAGGCCGGTCAACAATAATTGTGCGCCACCAAGGCCAAATATCGATGATCGCATGACCCATAACCGGCGTGGGCGCAGTTCCAGGCCGATCAGGAACAGGAGCATGACGACGCCGAATTCTGCAAAATGTTGAATTCGGCCCACCTGATACACTGAATAAATCAGCCCGAGCCCGTATGGCCCGATCAGAATACCGGCGAACAAATATCCCAGAACTGACCCTATGCCGAGCCGTTTTGCCAATGGGGCCGCGAAAACGGCCGCCATCAAGAGTAGAGTTAACTGCGCCAGAAATGAGCTGAATATAAGCATGAGTTCCAATCAAATGACGGAAGAATCAATACGCGAACAAATTAGAGGTACACAAGATTTGTGACATTTTTCGCATCACAACCAAACCAAAAACAGGATCAGGTCTCAGTCAGTGATTTGATAATGCCACGCACAAAATCAGATAACCCAACCTGGCGGTCCAGTCGGAGCCGTTCCGCTGTCAGAATTGCCYCAAGTTCAGCAAGGCTTTCCTCAACATCGTGATTGATGATTACAAATTCATATTCTGCGAAATGAACAATTTCGTTCGCCGCACCCGCCATCCGGGTGGCGACCACGTCGGCTGAATCCTGGGCTCTGCGATGCAACCGCGCTTCAAGTTCCGGGCCGGACGGCGGTAATACGAATACCCGAACAAGGTCATTGCCGCGTTTTTCATGCAATTGCTGGGTGCCCTGCCAGTCGATATCAAACAATACGTCGCGTCCAGCTTCAAGCTCACGTTCAACGGCGGCGCGCGGTGTTGCGTAATGGTTGCCGAACACCTCAGCCCATTCGAGAAATTCGTCCGCATCGCGTTGGCGAAAAAACTCGTCCTTCGAGATAAAATAATAATGGACGCCATCCACCTCGCCCGGGCGGCTGGGTCGGGTGGTGACCGATACAGACATTTTTATATCGTCATCTTTTTCCAGCAAAAGTTGGGCAAGCGTGGTCTTGCCCGCTCCCGACGGGGACGACAGCACCAGCATCAACCCGCGGCGCGGTACGATCCGATTATCATTGGGCTTATTCAATATTCTGCACCTGTTCACGCATCTGATCTATAACGACCTTCAGTTCCAGACCGATTGAGGTCAAATCCACATGGTTCGATTTCGAGCAAAGGGTGTTACTTTCCCGGTTGAATTCCTGGGTCAGAAAATCGAGTTTCCGCCCAGCCGGCCCATTTGAAGAAAGCAAATCGCGCCCTGCTTCCACATGAGCTTTCAAACGGTCAATTTCTTCCTGAATATCTGCTTTGGCAGCGATAATCACCGCTTCCTGATGAAGCCGGTCCGGGTCCATCTCGCTTGCCACGTCTGTTACCCGCTCGATCTGCTGGAGAATACGAGCTCGGATGTTTTCCGGGCTGCGCGACGGAGCAGCTGCTGCTTCGCTTGTTAGCTCTGAAATGCGCTGCAATTGCCCCGCGATAATTGTGACCAGACGGTCGCCTTCCTCTTCCCGGGCGCTGGCCAGATCATCAAGCGCTTGCGAAAACCCTAGTTTGAGGGCGTCGATCCGCGCATTCAATTCGTCTTCGCTCTCTTCCGGATCGATGGTTTCAACAACACCGCGCACATTGAGCAGGGCCTCAAGACCGGGTGCCTCCAGGCCAAATTTATCAGCGACCTTTTTTGACGATTCCAGCAAGTTGCTCAAAGCTTGTTCGTTGATTTGAATTTGGGATTCAGTGCGGACGCTTTTGACATTTAACGAAATTTGAATGCTGCCCCGCGAAAATTTCCCCCGCACAGCTTCCCGCACAAAGGGCTCCAGTTGATCATGCCCGGGCGCCAAACGCATACGTATATCGAGCCCGCGACCATTGACGCTGCGCAGCTCCCAATACCATTGGTCGCTCCCAAGCGCGCCTTCGTGGCGGGCAAAACCAGTCATGCTTTTGGCGGGCATTGGTAATCGCTGCTCCAGGATGGAAAATGTGATTCTGAYAACTCACGACAAGCCTAGAGCATGACGAGAACATATTGAACCGTTTGCTTGTTTCTACTGTGTTGGTGGTAATATGAGCGGCAAGCTCAAATTCAAATTAATTTCCGGCAGAGGAGGCGCAATTGCCGGGCTATTTTCTGACGAAGCTSCCGTGTCAGGATCAGGTGCATCTGTTGGATCCGGGGTTGCCGGTGCGGCGGCCGCAGCCTGTGCCTGATATTGACGCCACCGCCTCACATTTTGCTGATGCCCTGCAAGGGTCTCTGCAAAGGCATGACCGCCGGTCCCGTCCGCTACAAAAAACAGGTCACTGGTTTGCGATGGATTGGCGGTCGCCTCCAGAGCTGCAATGCCTGGGTTGGCAATCGGTGTCGGCGGCAGGCCGTCTATCTGATAGGTATTGTACGGCGTGGCGGCGTCAATTTCGCTACGCCGGATCGGGCGGCCCAAAGTGCCCTGTCCGCCAAYAATTCCATAAATGATCGTTGGGTCGGATTGCAACCGAATGCCTCGGTTCAAACGGTTGACGAAGACYGCTGCCACCTGAGGTCGTTCATCAGCGCGCCCGGTTTCTTTTTCAACGATCGACGCCAATATAACTAAATCTTCAGGCGACTGGATCGGAATACTGGTATCGCGATTTGCCCAAATCCGTTCCAGCGCCCGCTCCTGCGCCTGATGCATCCGGGTGATGATTGTCTGGCGCTCATCCCCGCGGGTAAATTTATAGGTTTCGGGCAGCAAACTTCCTTCAGGCGGAATATCTGTTATTTCGCCGAGCAAAATCGGGTCGGCGCGCAGAATTTCTACAATCTGAAGACTGGTGCGTCCCTCCGGCAAAGTTACACCGTGCAAAATCGACTTGCCTTCGAYCAACGTCTGCATCACATCCCGCATACTCATATTTTCACGGAACAAATATTCACCGGCTTTAAGCTGATTGCTGGCGCGGGCGACAGACACACCTGCCAGGAACATATAGGCATCAACGATCACGCCTTCGCGTTCAAGCCGGGTGGCAATACTGGTCAGGCTGTCACCGTGTGGAATAACAATATTTCGGGTTTCTGTCAGTGGTCCGACCGCAGTGAATTGCCTGAAACCGACAAACATAATTCCAGCGCCGATCAACAAAAAGAAAATGATCGCGGCGATGATGCCGTTCAGGGCGCGAACGATGCGGTTTTGTTTTCGCTTAACGCTTGGGGGCAGCGGTGCTGCCTCCGGCTGGATCGCCTCTGCCGGGCTTCTTGGATAGATCCGGTCATACTCRWCWTNATTSWNCWTRRKTGYCAKAGRCGYCAGRGGCGTCTGATCCKCCGAAATCGTCTGGCGCATGGCCCGTATCYGGCTCAACATATTGTTCGCCGTAAGCCTGATCATATTCTGGATCGGGATCATACGCTTGCTCTGCAACTGAACTGAAATCCTGATCCTGAAATTCRGGCGGCAARACCGGAACGTCTTCCATCAAATCCG
>JAESRU010000145.1:16792-21063 GCA_016764455.1 Hyphomicrobiales bacterium
GATCTCCGGCGACGTCGTCCGYGCCAGATTTATCCCGGCGTTTTTTCCAAAATCCGCCACTCATTTCCGGTATCCTGTTTTCCCGCACTCTTTAGTCACAGATTATAATGTGGGCTCAAAAAGGCGAAAGCGTGAACAATTTTTTGGTCAGGCAATTGCTCAGGCGTCATATTGCCTGAAAATCAGGGACGCGTTCGTACCGCCAAACCCAAACGAATTGCTCAACGCAATGTTGATTTCACGCTTACGCGCCTTGTGAGGCACAATATCTATCACGCTTTCGACAGACGGATTATCAAGATTGAGCGTCGGTGGTGCTACATTGTCGCGGATGGCCAACAGACAGAAAATCGCTTCCACAGCACCTGCAGCTCCAAGCAAATGCCCGATCGCAGATTTGGTTGAAGACATTGAAACGCCTGAAGCTGCATCGCCAAACAAGCGCTCGACCGCACCCAATTCGATCTCGTCACCCATTGGGGTAGATGTGCCATGTGCGTTCACATACTGAATTTCGCTGACATCAATTTCAGCTCGCTTCAGGGCCATGCTCATACAGCGATAAGCGCCATCTCCATCAGGTGCTGGTGAGGTAATATGATGCGCGTCACCAGACAAGCCATAGCCGATAAGCTCACCGTAAATTTTGGCACCACGCGCCAAGGCATGTTCCAGTTCTTCGACGACAACAACACCGGAACCCTCCCCCATAACAAACCCGTCGCGGTCTTTGTCGTAGGGCCGTGAAGCTTTTTCAGGGGTATCGTTGAAGTTGCGCGACAGCGCATGCATGTTGTTGAACCCGACCATGGCGAGACGGCAAATCGGAGATTCTGATCCCCCTGCCACCATTACATCGGCATCGCCGAGCGCTACCAGACGAGCCGCATCGCCAATCGCATGTGCGCCAGTAGAACAAGCTGTCACAACCGAATGGTTCGGGCCTCGCAATCCGTGACGGATGGATACATAGCCAG
The DNA here is from genome assembly GCA_016764455.1 of Hyphomicrobiales bacterium. GTDB lineage: Bacteria > Pseudomonadota > Alphaproteobacteria > Rhizobiales > NORP267 > NORP267. The sequence continues at coordinate 17,770 of JAESRU010000145.1, forward strand.
ATATCAAGTTGATGAGACGGCCTGGAATAAAAAATGGGCTGACACGGCGGGCACCGCGATCCTGCAATATATTGGCCGCCCTTTCGATGCCTTGCAATCCACCAATACCAGACCCGATCAGGACGCCCGTTGCGATCTGGTCTTCTCTGGTTTTTGGGGCCCAATTGGCATCTGCCAGCGCCAGTTCTGCGGCAGCCATTCCGAAAATAATGAAATCGTCAACTTTGCGCTGTTCCTTCGGCTCCATCCAATCATCAGCATTGAAGGTGCCATCGCTGCCATCTCCACGAGGGATAACGCAAGCGACTTTGCAGGCTATATCTGTCAGATCAATATCTGGCGTTACGGCGCCAGACTTACCAGCCAGCAATCGTTCCCAAACGGTTTCAACCCCTGTCCCAAGGGGCGATACCATTCCGATACCTGTGACAACAACGCGCCGCATTCAACATCTCCCGCAATACGAATAGCCATGGCCCGCTTCAAGCGGCCAACACGGCAGCGACAGTTAAGCGGTGGCTTTGTCGAGGAACTTCACTGCGTCACCAACGGTCAAAATGGTTTCCGCAGCATCATCAGGAATTTCAACGCCGAATTCTTCTTCAAACGCCATTACCAATTCTACGGTATCAAGGCTATCTGCGCCGAGATCATCAATAAAGCTGGCGGCTTCTGACACCTTATCGGTTTCTACACCAAGATGCTCGATGACGATCTTCTTGACCCTGTCTGCAACGTCGCTCATGTGCTAATTCCCTGCTTCCAACAATAACTACCCTGAAACACATTGTGCCCAGGCTGACTTTTTTCCTGTATTACCTATTTATCGCCGCAAGGCAACAAATCACCTCAACTCTTGCAACTTTATCCTCGTGGTCGTTCTTGTCACAAAGAAGGCTGTAATTTCCAAGGCATTCACCGACTGACGCCGTAAGTTCGGCGGGGTAGGTAACATACTTTATCACCCTTTACCAGACGGCTCTATCTCCCATTTCTTTTCAACTGGCAAGCAGTGGAAAAAGCAAACGGGCTTCGACTTTAGATCATCGCCATTCCACCATTCACATGAAGGGTTTGGCCGGTCACATATGCAGCTTCATCGCTTGCGAGATAAAGCACAGCTGCGGCAATTTCATCCGCTGTCCCCAGCCTTTTTGCCGGTACGCGGGAGAGAACCGTTTCACGCTGCTTCTCGTTCAGCGAATCCGTCATTGCGGTTTCGATAAAGCCGGGGGCGACGCAGTTTGCTGTAATATTGCGGGAGGCTACTTCCATGGCCAGGGCTTTGGTCATGCCAATCATGCCCGCCTTGGCAGCGGCATAATTGCCCTGACCGGGGTTTCCGGTCACGCCAACAACGGATGTAATTCCGATAATTCTGCCGGTCCGCCGCTTCATCATATTGCGGAGCCCGCCACGAATGACCTTGAAGCCAGCCGTCAAATTTATGTCAAGAACGCTCTGCCAGTCTTCGTCGCTAAAGCGGAAAAACAAATTGTCTTTGGTGATCCCGGCATTGTTGACGATGATATCCAGCCCTTCCATGGCTTCTTCAGCGCGTTTGGAAAGACCATCGGCTTCGCTACCATCAGACAAGTTGCAGGGCAAAACATGGACCCGGCCATTCATGCTTTCCGCCAGGTCGTTCAGAACATTTTCCCTGGTTCCCGAAATCGCCACTGTCGCACCTTGTGCGTGCAAGGTCTTTGCAATGGCCGCGCCAATGCCACCGGTTGCGCCGGTTACCAAAGCTGTTTTTCCCGAAAGATCAAACATTTATATCACTTTCCTATACGTTATTCTGCGTTGGCCAAAATGGCAGCGTGTTTTTCTATATCCTCAGCAGAGCCAATGGCCACGCCGTTCAAACTACGATCGATACGCCTGGCCAAGCCGGTAAGGACTTTACCTGCACCAATTTCATAGACCGTATCAACCCCGTTTTGCGCCAACCACATGATTGATTCACGCCACCGCACCGTGCCGGTAATCTGGGCGACCAGTTGAGTACGGATGTCAGCGGGACTGGTCAACGGACCTGCCAAGACATTGACAATCACGGGAACCTGAGGCGGGTGGATTTCGGCTTGGGCTAATTTTTCCGCCATTACATCGGTAGCGGGTGCCATCAGCGCACAATGGAAAGGCGCAGATACCGGTAATTTTATTGCCCGTTTGGCACCCCTGCCTTCAGCAATCTTGATTGCCCGATCCACCGCAGCCACCGCGCCACTAACAACAACCTGTCCTGGCGCATTGTCATTTGCCGCTTGGCAAACTTCGCCTTCGGCAGCTTCGGCTGCAATTTCCTGGGCTACTTCAAAATCGAGACCGAGCAAAGCTGCCATTGCGCCCTCGCCCACAGGAACCGCCTGTTGCATCGCTTTGCCGCGGGTTTGTACAAGGCGCACAGCGTCTGCAAGAGAAAACGCTCCGGCTGCGGTAAGCGCAGAATATTCACCAAGAGAATGACCAGCCACATAATCAGCCGAGCCTGGTAATTTCACGCCGCGCTCTGCCAAAACCCGCATGACAGCCATGCTGACCGCTAAAAGTGCCGGTTGGGTGTTTTGGGTCAGCGTCAATTCGTCCGACGGCCCTTCAAACATCATTTTCGACAGATTTTGCCCCAGGGCCTCGTCGGTTTCTTCAAATACGGCGCGCGCAGCGGGGAAAGATTCGGCAAGTTCCTTGCCCATTCCCACATGCTGGCTGCCTTGTCCCGGAAATGTAAATGCGTTGGCCATTATTACCCGTTTTCTAATTGAATTCCGCGCTCGTTGCGCCGCAAAAAGACCGTTTGCTGTGTTAAAGTCAAGCGTGCTTTAAACATGCCTGCAGAAATTTCAATTCTGCCTGATGGATTCTACTTGATCCAGCGCTAATATTGCGTATAACGCGGCAATTGAAAATGTTCGGTCGGAGGCTGAACGGAAGGCTGCTTTTGCAGCAGGGATTTTAATTCTGGAGGGAAATGGTTTCCTCGGGGAACATTTTCCGGCTTCTCGTGTCTCCGCTCTTTCTAGTCTCCCTTAGAGCCTTTCTACCAGGCTTGATTTGGGGCTTTGCGCCGAACACAGAGAACGAAAGGCTGGCTTATGCCATTATACGAACATATTGTAATGATGCGCCCCGATGTATCTGGTGCGCAGGTCGAAACCCTTACCACTCAGTTCAAGGGTGTGATCGAAGCCGGTGGCGGCTCGATCCAGAAATCGGAATATTGGGGCCTCAAGGTTCTCTCTTACCGGGTCAAGAAAAACCGCAAAGCGCATTTTTCCCTTATGAACATTG
>JAESRU010000017.1 GCA_016764455.1 Hyphomicrobiales bacterium
TTGACATCATCTGGGATGAAGCCAACTTGGATGCATGGATCACCAATCCGAAGAAATTTATCGGCAAACGGACCTCCATGGTCGTCAAAATCAAAAAAGCCGAAGACCGCGCCGCGATCAAGGTTCACGACGTTGGTTTGATCCTGCGCAAAAACGAAGCCGGTGAAAACGGTGTTAAAATCCTCGTTGGCGGCGGATTGGGGCGCACCCCCATCATCGCTTCGACAATCCGCGAATGGCTCCCCTTTGGCGAATTGCTCGGCTATCTCGAAGCCCTGATGCGGGTTTATAACCGCCACGGTCGCCGCGACAATAAATACAAGGCGCGGATCAAAATCCTGGTCCAGGCCTTGGGCATTGTAGAAATGACCCGCCAGGTCGAAGAAGAATACGCAAAGATCGAACAGGCTGACCCGACACTAATCGAAAACGAATTGACGCGGATCCGCTCATTCTTTGATGTGCCACCGCTGGAAGAAGGTGCCGACGAGGGCAGCCTTCAATCTGATCTGGTCGACAATCGCAATTTCGCCGTCTGGTACAAAAACAACATCACCGACCACAAGGTTGCCGGGCATTCGATTGTTTCTATATCCCTGAAACCGGTTGGCGGCATTCCGGGCGACGCAACATCGGAACAGATGCACAGCCTGGCTGATCTCGCTGACCAATACGGCCAGAGCGATATCCGGGTAACGCATGAACAAAATCTGGTTCTGCCCCATGTGCGCAAGGCAGATTTGCTGGCGCTCTATTTGGGCCTCAGCAAAGCCGGATTGGGGGCTGCGAATATTGGCCTTGCCAGCGACATCATTGCCTGCCCAGGGCTCGATTATTGCTCGCTGGCAACCGCGCGGTCTATTCCTGTTGCGCAAAATATTGCCAAGCGGCTTGAGAAACGTGAAGACGATATCGGCAAACTGAAAATCAAAATCTCAGGATGCATCAACGCCTGTGGCCATCACCATGTGGGTCATATCGGCATTCTCGGGCTGGAAAAAGCCGGCAAGGAATATTACCAGATCACCCTTGGCGGGTCCGGTGACGAACAAGCCGCGATTGGCAAAATCCTTGGCCCCGGATTTTCCTTCGATGAAATCGACGGAGCCATCGATACCCTGCTGGTGACCTATCAGGGCATCCGTAAAGACGCTGAGACATTTCTGGAAACCTTCCGCCGGGTTGGCGAAAAACCATTCAAGGAGGCGCTCTATGCCATTGCTTAAAGGCGGAATCATTGAGGATGATATATTCCTTGATCTGGAAGATGGTGCGTCTGTTCCAGAAGGCGCCGACGTGATCGTTTCATGGGAAAGATTGCAGCGAGAATTTGAAACCCTTAGCCAAATTAGCGGCAGCCTGGGTGTGCATTTTCCTGTCACCGGAAATCTGGATGACCTGAAACCCTATCTGGCCAGATTGAACCTGATCACTTTGGGCTTTGCGGCTTATACCGATGGGCGTGCCTATTCGCTTGCCCGCATCATCCGCACCCAGCTTGATTTCACTGGCGAATTGCGCGCCACCGGCGACGTGCTGGCGGATCAAGTCGCGTTCATGCGCCAGGTTGGTTTTGATACGTTCGAAATCCGCTCCGACCGCCAGCCCCTCGATGTCTGGCAACGCGCCGCAACAAGTATGTCGATGACATACCAAAACAGTTTTATCGCCAGGCAGGGATTTGCCCCTGCCGAAATTCTCAACCAGCGGAGATCCGTAGGCACATGAATGGATTTAGCTCAATCATCGCAGAATTTGGCCATCTCGAAGGCGCTGACCTGCTTCGCGAAATGATCCGGAAATCATTTCCCGGTCGCATCGCGCTTGTTTCTTCGTTTGGYGCAGARGCCGCAGTSYTGGCYCATATGGTMTCKCARATCGACCCTGAAACRCCAATCATCACGGTMGATACCGGRCGGTTATTTCCCGAAACMATCRCRTACCGGGATGAATTGAYMAAAAYTCTCGGCCTGACAAATGTGRTCTCKTCWGGYCCARGMRTTGCCCGCRTGGCGGCGCTTGATCCHAAYAATGAYCTCAATGTCATTGATCCCGATGCCTGCTGTCATTTCCGCAAAATCGAACCGATGGAAAAAGCACTGCGGGGATTCCAAGCCACGATCACCGGGCGCAAGCGTCTGCACAGCGAAACCCGTGCCGGAATCGCAACGCTGGAAGAAGCTGATTGGCGCTTGAAAATCAACCCACTTGCCAGATGGACCCGGGACGACCTCGACAATTATTTCGTCGAACACGATCTGCCTCGTCATCCTCTAGTGGAACAAGGCTTTCTGTCCATCGGCTGCCTGCCCTGCACCTCACCGGTACAGCCGGGAGAAGATGTCCGGGCCGGACGCTGGCGCGGCACCGGGAAAACCGAATGCGGTATTCACTGGACCCAGAATGGCGAACCGATGCGGGGCCCATCACCGTCGCTATAGAAATTTGGCTTTTTTAGATCAGTCGATGCGGGCCTTCAAATAGGCCTGCATTGATACCCGCGAATAATCCTTTATTCAGGATCATCTCCGTCTTCATCCAGAGTTTTCGACGCCGGGACGCCAAGCACTGGCAGATAGCCCCAGACCGCATGAAAATGATGAACCGGACCATGGCCGGACCCAACGACAATTTCTTCCGCATGCCGGATCGCTTCGCTGATGTAGGATTTGGCATGGGCCACGGACCGGGGCAGATTGAACCCGTGCGCCAAAGACGCAGCGATCGCCGACGACAAGGTGCATCCCGTACCGTGCGTATTTTCAGTGGCGATCAACTCCGCACCGAGACGGGCAGGCTCTTCGCCATCGTAAAAAATATCAACGGCCTCTTCCTGCCCAACCATATGGCCGCCCTTGATGAGCACAGCCCGAGGCCCGAATTCAAATAAAGCTTCCGCCTGGTCTGCCATTTCTTCATCAGATTCAGCAATCCGGGTTTCCAGCAAATACGCAGCTTCAGCAAGATTTGGCGTCACCAGCATGGCACGGGGAAACAACAGATCACGAACAGCTTCAATGGCATCATCATCAATCAATTGATCGCCGCTGGTCGCCACCATAACCGGGTCCAAAACCACATTGCGCTGTTCATATCTATCGAGACCTTCCGCGATCATCTCAGCGGTTTCAGCAATTCCCACCATCCCGATTTTGACTGCCCCGATTGCGAGGTCGGAAAAAACAGATTCGATTTGCGTCTCAACAAATTCAGGGGGGATTTCATGCACACCCTGCACACCATGGGTATTTTGCGCTGTCAGCGCGGTGATGATGCTGGCGCCATAGACATTGAGCGCCGAGAAGGTTTTCAAATCGGCCTGAATACCAGCGCCACCTGATGGATCTGATCCGGCAATCGTAACAGCAATTGCGGTCATGATTGCCTCCGGGCAACAAGCGCTGCGTCGATACCTGCCCGAAATTGCCGGGCAGCATCCGCCGGATCGCTAACGCCAGAAAGCGCCGAGATAACCGCGACCCCGTYGGCCCCGGCTTCAATCACCCCAGGCGCATTGTCAGACGTAATTCCCGCGATCGCGCAGATGGGGAAATCGGGTTGCCGCGCCCAAAGCAAATTCGACAATTTCCGCAATCCATCCAACCCGATTGGGGTTGCCTTGTTGACCTTRCTGGTGGTCACWAACACACCTCCAAAAGCAACGTAATCTAGCATGTCCAAAGGGGCGATATCAGCTTCCGCCTGGTTGCGGACAGAAAGGCCTATAATCGCATCCTCCCCAAGGATCGCCCGGGCATCGGCAACGTCCAGATCGTTTTGGCCCAGATGGACCCCGTCGGCGCGCGAAGAAAAGGCCACATCAACCCGGTCGTTGATCAAAAGAGGTACATTATAGGCATTGAGAGTTTCTTTGAGTTGGCGCGCCAAACGTACCATCTCGCCGGTATTGCTTTTCTTGTCGCGCAGTTGGATCAAGGTAACCCCGCCCGCGCACATGGCGTCTGCAAGGTCACAAATATCGTGCCCCCCGGCGGTTTCCGGGTCGATCAATCCGTAAAGGCGCAAATCCACTTTATTCATGAAATTTTCGCTCCCTCACGAAGTGCCGCATCATCAATCTCATACAGAGCGTCGAGAAATTCAAAGTGAAACGAGCCAGGCCCCCGGGCGCGTGAAGCCGCTTTTTCGCCGGCAACACCAGCAATTGTCAATGCCAGAAGTGTCGCCTTTAACGGGTCCGGTTCAACGCTCAGCATTGCCGCAACAATCGCACTGGTGACACATCCAACCGCCGTCACACGGGCCATAATCGGGTCTCCACCCGTTAGCGCAAAGTCCAGCACACCGTTGGTTACAATATCAGTTTCCCCGGTCGCCGCTACATTGCTTCCGGTCGCCAACGCCAATTCCCGCGCGGTGCCGGCAACATCAATCCCATCGCACAAAGCGCTGATTTCTATTTGATTGGCACGGATCACCAGGGGCCGCAATTTCAACAATTGGGTTGCAAAAATCAATCGGGCGGAGGACGCATTTGCAAAAGCCGGGTCAAGCACCCAGGGCTTGCCATATTCTGCCGCCACTTCGATGCCGGTTCTGATCGCGTCCTTGCGGCCCATGTCCAGAGTGCCAAGATTGATCAACATGACATTCGAGCGCGCGACAAAATCCGGTACTTCTTCGGGTGAAGATGTGAGGGTGGGGATTRCGCCCAGCGCCAGTAAAACATTGGCTGTAAAATTGTTGGCAGCCAGATTTGTAATACAGTGAACGCGCGGGCTGGTGTCACGAAGCSGGGCAATGGAATCCCCCTGCCCGTCCAGCAAATCACTCAACATTGATTCTTTTGTCAGTTCATTCATCTCAACTTCCCTCCGCCGGCATGATCCGGATCAGGTTCAAAGGGTTGATGCCTGGCACCTCTCAGCCCGCCTAATTACGGGCACCCCAATGAGATAAATCCTTGGTACAGGAAACCCCGCTTCAAGACAATGGCCCACGGGGTATCCAGAACAGATCCGGTCAGTTAAAATCTTATTTCTGAAACAAAAACACGCTCAAGGATATATCCATGTACACCGCAGCAGGAAAGTCTAAAGACGCTGATTTCACGGCGCTCTGCGAGGCAGGCTACAATGCCCGCGCTGCGGTCTCAAATTCCGCTGAATTGGTGGAAGCGTGGATCGCTGACGCTGCCAATTTTCGCCAAACCGCAGAATGCGCATTGGACATTCCGTATCTTGACCCGGTGGCGGGCGGCACCGAGCGAACTTTTCTCGATATTTTCTGGCCAAAGGATACCGACCGCCAAACCTGCCCGATCGCCGTTTTTATCCATGGCGGCTATTGGCAGTCTCAGGACCGCAAAAATTTCAGCCATCTGGCAAACGGATTGAATGAAAACGGCATCGCCGTCGTCATGCCCTCTTATAATCTTTGCCCGCAAGCAAATGTTGGCTCGATCACAGACCAGATCGCCGCCGCCTGCACCTGGGTTTGGCGCAATTACGGACGCCGAATCGCAGTTGGTGGTCATTCAGCCGGCGGCCATTTGACCGCCGCCATGATGATCCGTGATTTCAGCGCCTTGGGTGCGCCGTCTGATCTGGTAACCAACGGATTGCCGATTTCAGGCTTGTTTGATTTACGCGATCTGGTAGTGACAAGTATCAACGACAAGGCGGGCATGAGCGCCGAAGAAGCGATAAGCTGGAGCCCCCTGCTCCATGATGCCCCAACTTCCGGCAATCTTCATGCCTGGGTTGGTGGCGCGGAAAGCGAGGCTTTTCACTGGCAGACCAGGGAGATTGCCAAGCGTTGGAAAAAATCAGGTCTCACAACAAGCCATCATGCCGGTAAAGACGATAATCATTTCACGATCATCGACGCCCTTTGCGACCCGAAAAGCAAAATGACCAAGCAATTCACCGAATTGGCCCGCAACGCACTTGAAGTATAGCTTGTCTCTGCTTGTCTCGTCTGGCCATTCGGGGTTATTTTTCGCAGCCGAAAATTGACGGCCCGCACCGATTAGCTTAGCGATAGAAACTTACATCCTATAACTAAACATCAGCCAAGACAGGGATAGCCCAATGGTACCGTTCTTCGTCCAGTTCAAATGCAAGCTCGGCAGATGCTACGAAGTGGCTGGCCAGATCGCTGACGCAGAAATCGCCTCCGAGATTTATTCAACCGCCGGCGAGTTTGATCTTTTGGTAAAATTTTACGTCGATGACGACGAAGATATCGGCCATTTCGTCGCCGAAAATGTCCATGTATTTGACGGTATCGAAGACACAAGAACGATCATAACCTTCAAGGCTTTTTGAGAAAAACCTTTTAATTACAGACGATTAAATCGTTCTTTTGAATCAATACGGGAAGCGCCTAGACCCGCTCAATAATCATCGCGATACCCTGCCCGACGCCGATGCACATGGTGCATAGCGCATAGCGTCCATGCTTTTCATGAAGCTCCTGGGTTGCCGTCAACACCAGTCTGGCCCCWGACATGCCAAGCGGATGCCCGAGCGCGATGGCGCCACCATTGGGATTAACCCGCAGGTCGTCATCCGCAATACCAAGGTTACGCATCACCGCCAAACCCTGAGACGCAAATGCTTCATTGAGCTCGATAACGTCCATGTCTTCGATCCTGAGATCCAGTCTTGCAAGCAGCTTGCGCGTTGCTGGCACCGGTCCGTATCCCATGACACGAGGGGCAAGGCCCGCCGAAGCCATTCCGAGAATGCGGGCGCGCGGGGTCAAGCCGTTGGCGTTGGCTGCAGCTTCGCTCGCGACAATAACTGCACATGCGCCATCATTGAGGCCTGAAGCGTTGCCAGCCGTTACAGTTCCACCTTTCCTGAATGGGGTCGACAAGGCAGCGAGTTTTTCAAGGCTGGTCATGCGAAGATGCTCGTCATCTGTCACGATGATTGGGTCGCCCTTGCGCTGTGGGATGGAAACAGACGTGATTTCTTTCGCCAACCGGCCGCTGGATTGTGCAGCCGCGGCCTTTTCTTGCGACCGGAACGCAAACAAATCCTGATCTTCACGGCTGATCTGCCAGTCTTCAGCAACATTTTCAGCTGTTTCCGGCATGGAATCGGTGCCGTACTGGCTTTTCATCAATTTATTGACGAAGCGCCAGCCAAGGGTTGTGTCGTACATTTCGTTTTGACGGGAAAAAGCCGTTGTCGCTTTGCCCATGACAAATGGCGCGCGTGACATGCTTTCCACACCGCCGCCAATGGCAAACGACATTTCATCCGCTTTGATCGCCCGGGCCAAGGTACCGATAGCTTCCATGCCGGAGCCGCATAATCGGTTGACGGTAGCGCCAGGAACGGCTTCGTTTAGCCCGGCCAGCAACAAAGACATGCGGGCAACATTGCGATTGTCTTCGCCAGCCTGATTGGCGCAGCCAAAGATCACATCATCGACGCTCTCCCAATCCGCATCCGCATTGCGCTCTACAAGGGTCTTGATCGGGATCGCCCCCAGATCGTCAGGTCGCACACTGGAAAGCGACCCGCCATAGCGGCCAATCGGGGTTCTGACAGCATCACAAATAAAAGCTTCGGCCATGGTTAGTCTTCCTACTTAAAGAGAGTATTTGTTTCAGACATATAGCGGATCGTCACGACCATCTATTCGCCTTTGAATWCCGGYTTGCGTTTTTCGAGAAACGATGTTGTGCCTTCCATATAATCATGGGTAAACCCAAGGTCTCGCTGGCCGTCACGTTCAACGACAAGTTGCTCATCGAGACTATTSGATCCGCTCACAGCAAAATTTTCCTTGATCTTGCGATAGCCCGCTGTTGGCCCCTGGGCAAATTTCCGGGCGGTCTTCATGACAGTTTCCATCAACGCGTCATCATCCACCACTTTCCAGATCAGGCCGATCCGTTCGGCTTCTTCGGCAGGCAGTGATTCAGCGCTCAGAACCAACCCAAGCGCTTTGGCCCGGCCCACAAGGCGCGGCAAAAACCAGGTGCCTCCCGCATCTGGTGACAACCCGATTTTTGAAAAAGCCTGAATGAATTTGGCGCTTCTGGCGGCAAACAGCATATCGCAGGCAAGCGCCACATTGGCGCCCGCTCCCGCCGCAACGCSGTTGATCGCAGCGATTGTCGGGATCGGGAAATTATAAAGTCGCTTCACCAGCGGATTATAATATTTATCCAGATTGATGCTGAGATCCGGCGGTGGCTCGTTGGGACCGCGCTTGCGCTCGTTCAAATCCTGCCCCGCACAAAACCCGCGCCCAGCGCCTGTTAAAACCAGCGCCCGGACAGACTTATCCGCCTCGACCTGATCCAGCACCGACACAAGCGCCGCGTGCATCTCTGTGGTGAATGAATTTAGCGCCTCGGGCCGGTTCAATGTTACCAGGGCAACATTGTCGGAAATTTCCAGTTTAACTGTTGGTTCGCTCAAATCTTKGTCTCCAAAACAAATTCTGATCATATGATAGCCGGAAGCTCGGCATCGGAATAGTCAATATGGAACTGTATCGCCTGTCCCTAAGCTTGCCAGCTGGGATTGTCCAATTTGAACACCAAACCCCGACACTGAAGCCGTGATATCGGGGAGAAAAAATTGTGGAAAATTGAAACAGTTGCTTAATCCGCCGGTAAATCGGTAATGTAGCCGGGTCGATAAATTAGAACAAACTGGACTGCGGGTAACCAGTGACAGAGGGAAAACGGGATGACCGGTACTACCAACGAAATTACGCCTGATCCAAAAATACTCGACCCGATCGAGATTGCCAGCCGTGATGAGATTGCAGCGCTCCARCTGGAACGGATGAAATGGTCGCTGGCCCACACTTACGAAAACGTGGCCCATTACAAAAAGAAATTTGACGCGGTTGGCGTCCACCCTGACGACCTGAAGTCTCTTGCAGATCTGGCCAAATTCCCGTTCACAACAAAAGATGACCTGCGTCAGAATTATCCGTTTGGCATGTTTGCCGTTCCTCAAAATCAGGTAGTCCGCGTCCACGCATCCTCTGGCACCACCGGCCAGCCCACCGTGGTCGGCTATACCCGAAAAGACATCGACACCTGGTCAGGTGTCATGGCCCGCTCGATCCGAGCAGCTGGCGGTCGAGCTGGTGATAAATTGCACGTAACCTTTGGCTACGGATTGTTCACCGGCGGTCTGGGTGCCCATTACGGTGCCGAAGCGCTTGGTTGCATGGTGGTGCCCATGTCCGGCGGCATGACCGCAAGACAGGTTCAGTTGATCGTGGATTTTGAACCCAAAATCATCATGCTGACGCCATCTTATATGCTCAATATTCTCGATGAGATGGTCAATCAGGGCATTGATCCGCGCGATACCAGCCTCAAAATCGGCATGTATGGCGCTGAACCCTGGACCGAAGAGGTCCGCAAGGAAATCGAAAGCCGCGCCGACATGCACGCTGTGGATCTTTACGGTCTGTCAGAAGTCATGGGCCCCGGCGTATCGGCTGAATGTATTGAAACCAAAGACGGGCTGCACGTTTGGGAAGATCATTTTTACCCAGAAATCATCAACCCAGAAACCGGCGAAGTTTTGCCCGACGGTGAATTTGGCGAATTGGTATTCACTTCGCTCACAAAGGAAGCCCTGCCGATCATCCGCTACCGAACGCGGGACCTGACCCGGCTTCTGCCCGGCACAGCACGCTCCATGCGCCGGATGGAAAAAATCACCGGGCGCACCGACGACATGATGATCATCCGGGGCGTCAATGTATTCCCGAGCCAGATCGAAGAACTGATCCTCAAAAGCGATCTCCTGTCGCCGCATTATCAGCTTGAGCGCTACAAAGTCGGCAATCTGGAAAGCCTGCGTGCCCATGTGGAAATTAGCCCGCAATCCAGCCTGTCGCTGGAAGAAGTTCAGAAACAGGGAACCAGCTATCTCAAGAAAGCTGTCAAAGATAATGTCGGCATTTCAATCGAAGTGGAAGTCCATGCACCCGGCAAAGTGGCCCGCTCTGAAGGCAAAGCCCAGCGCATTGTCGACAATCGCGAATAGAWCAGACGCARANSWWSMTATCNNARCTTASAGNCRWAWCWATNMMWKKMWKSAMCKWYMGAYGNNMCANMWSATCNNTCRMGATAKTCNSKYYRWRRMKTSRSRRRCMTYGCTYMWRMTRWKTKSMWMKMYYGTNMMSGGCATSANGTANWGCNGYTTRRAAAATTCGACAAACCCAAACCGGTCGGCGCCGGACTGTTACTTCAGCCAACCGGGATCGCCGTTTTGGCCGAACTTGGTTTAGCCGAAAAAGCGATACATCAGGGGCGGCGCATCCAACGCCTTAGCGGCGAGGTTGCCAATGTTGGCACTGAAATTTTTGACATCGGATACAGCGATTTGCAAGAAGGGTTGTTCGGCGTGGGCATCCACCGTGCATCCCTGTTCAATATTTTRTTCGATGCTGTCCGCGCCTTAAATGTACCTATACAAACGTCTACCGAAATCGTCGACGGCATTGAGCAAATTGRCGGCAATATAATTCTGAAAGACAGCACTGACAGCGAATACGGCCCCTTCGAAATTATCATCGCCGCCGACGGCGCGGCGTCAAAATTGCGCAGCGCGCGCGMTGAAATCAAATCCAGCAAGCCCTATCAATATGGAGCTTTGTGGGGTGTCGTGGACGCGCTTGAATTCGATTCAGATAACCTGACCCAGCGATATTGGTCAGCCCGCAAGATGATGGGGATATTACCCCTTGGAAATGGCGGCAAAGGCCCCGCCAAAGCTGCRCTTTTCTGGAGCGCACGGACCAAGGATTTTGAAGTCATAAAAGAAGCCGGCCTTGAGACTTRGCGCAAAGAGGCATTGGCGCTTTGGCCGGAATCAAAGCCCCTGCTCGACCAAATTCATTCATTCGATGATCTAAGCGAAGCCCGCTACAGCGACACGACCTTGTTCGGATTTTCCGAAGGCCGGATGGTTTTTATCGGCGACGCCGCCCACGTTACCAGCCCGCAATTGGGTCAGGGCGCAAATATGGCGTTGCTGGATGCCAGCGCCCTCGCCCATGGCCTGAACCATTTCAAYACAGTCCACGAAGCCATGCAGTTTCTGGAACAAAACCGCAGCCCGCARACAAAATTCTATTGCCGGGCCAGCCGCTGGGTAACGCCGTTTTTTCAATCGGACATGAATTTCGCATCCCTGATCAGAGACATCCTGTTTCCGGTATTCGGGCGCATCAAATTTACCCGCACCGAAATGTTGCGCACCCTGACCGGAACCAAAACCAGCATATTCAGACACATGCCTCCGGAATATTTCGTCTATAAGAATGATGAATAAAAGCTGGCTCTGCCCTATTCAACGATACTGACGCATTGTTGATATTGCCGGATTGCCGCAATCGGGACATCGCCACCATTCGCCCAGGCACCACCAGATGGTAGCAGCCCATCCATGGTCCGCGCGCCGCGACGACGCGCTACGTCACCTTCTGAATCCGAATAATGCAACCTCATCGCCATACTGTCGCCGCGGCTCTCCAGCTTTCCCGCAACCTGCACGGCATGTCTGGCCTCAGCCCGGTGGTTGGAACCTGCATCGCCCAAACGCGAAGCATATGATTCCGCGACACCTTGGCAATATGCCGTATTCATATAAATCGATTTGGTCATGTCGGCCTGCGCCCCACCTGGCAAAAGCGCCAGCAAAGCAAAAATCGGCAACGCCGCCATTCCGTGAAAATAATGTTTCATAAAATCCTGTTCCTCTCGTCGCCAATCTTGACCTGGTCGTCGCCAATCTTGACCTGGTTCCGTTCCACAGACCTAAGCATTTTAAAAATTAAGAACAATCAAATGATTTCACAAGTTTGACAGTTGAAAAACTCGAATTGTCTGCCCCGTATAAATGGCATAAAAATCACTGCAAAATACCAGTTGAAAATTCAAGACTTTGATATTGTTGTCATCCGGGCTTGGAATTTTTAATCATGAGCCGGCGTAAAAATAGGGAGCGAGATAGTGACTGAATTATCCAACAACCAAATACCCCCCCGCCCGGCAGGCGATTATCCGGTTTGGGATATCGATCCCTATGACGAAGCAACCCTCAAAGAACCCCGCGAATATTTTGAAGGATTGCGCGAGCGCGGCCCCGTTGTCTGGATCGAAAAATATGGCATCTGGGCCATAAGCCGCTACGAACAGGTCCGCTCGGTTTTTGGCGATTGGAAACGGTTCTGTTCATCCAGAGGCGTTGGCATTTCTGATTTCAAAAAAGAAACCCCGTGGCGTCAACCAAGTATCATTCTTGAAGTTGATCCGCCAAATCATGAGCATACCAGAAACGCTCTTGCCCGGGCCATGTCGCCGCGCAATGTGAATGCATTGCGCCCTGTATTCGAAAAAGAAGCCGAAGCGCTCGTAGACAAATTGTTGGAGGTTGGATCTTTCGATGCTGTCCCGGAACTGGCCGAAGCCTTCCCGCTCAAGGTATTCCCCGACGCCGTTGGGCTTGATGAAGCTGATCGATTCAATTTGATCACATATGGCACCATGGTGTTTAACGCCCTTGGACCAGATAACCGGATCAGGCAGCAAGCTCTTGCAAGCGCGGCCAATGTGGTGCCATGGATTCTGGAGCGCTGCAAACGCGAAAACCTTTCTGATGACGGCTTTGGCGCCGCGATTTATCAAGCGGCGGATGAAGGGAAAATTACCCAGGAAGAAGCCAAATTACTGGTCCGATCACTCTTGTCAGCAGGTGTCGATACAACCATTACCGGTATCGGCAATGCGGTGCTGTGTTTTGCCAACAATCCAGACCAATGGGCGTTACTGCACGAAGATCCTTCGCGCGCCAAACAGGCTTTTGAGGAAGTCWTGCGATACGAATCCCCGATCCATTCCTTCTATCGAACCACAACAGAAGACGTTGAAATTGAAGGCGTGCACCTTGGCGAAGGGCAAAAAATTGCGGTGATGCTGCATTCCGCCAACCTTGACCCGCGCCATTGGGACAACCCGGACAAATTCGATATTTCACGTAAATCCACTGGTCATATGTCATTTGGCGTCGGCATCCATGGCTGCGTTGGTCAAATGATCGCGCGGCTGGAGCTTGAAGTAATGTTGACGGCGATGGCAAAAAAAATAAAATCAATTGAACTGACCGGCACCCATGAATGGCGCGCTGGCAATTCTCTCCGGGGGCTGGAATCCTTGCCCATCAGAATAARGGCAGCTTGATGCATGRCGCGATTGAAACGGCGAAACTGGATACCTGAGCAAAGCGAAGATTATATCTGCGATATCGCTGCAAGTATCGATGGACGTAATAGCGATGCCATCCAATCATTGATCGATGGGTTTGTTGAAGAAAACCGGCACATCCATGATCGCGATTGCATCAATTTGAACCCCGCCACCAACATCATGAACCCCAAGGCCGAAGCCATGCTTGGTGCTGGCCTCGGCGCGCGGCCRTCGCTTGGTTATCCCGGCGACAAATACGAAATGGGCCTTGAGGCAATCGAGAAAATTGAGGTGGTGACGGCCGAGCTCGCCGCGCGGGTGTTTAACGCTGACTTTGCAGAAATCCGGGTTGGCTCAGGCGCACTCTGCAATCTTTATGCGTTCATGGCGACTACCCGGCCCGGCGACAATATCATTGTACCGTCCGCAGATATTGGCGGTCATGTTACCCACCAGGAAGCGGGTGCCGCCGGTCTATACGGCGTCGATATCCACATCGCACCGGTGGATGCGGACAATTATACAATCGATATCGAAGCCACCAGAACACTCGCGCACAAGGTGAAACCAAAATTGATTACCATCGGTGGCAGCTTGAACCTGTACCCGCACCCGGTATCTGAATTACGCGAAATTGCCGACGAAGTTGGTGCCAAATTGTTGTTCGACGCCGCCCATCAATGCGGCATTATCGCCGGTGGCCAATGGCCAAACCCCCTCGATCAGGGTGCGCATTTGATGACCATGAGCACCTAYAAAAGYCTRGGCGGSCCASCRRGCGGCCTSMTKSTCASCAACGAYGCSGRRATMRYRGAACGCMTSGATGCCATCGCCTTTCCGGGCCTCACCGCAAATTTCGACGTGGCAAAATCTGCGAGCCTTGCTGTCACCTTACTCGATTGGCTGGATTTCGGCGAAGCCTATGCGGCCATGATGGTGGACACATCAAAAGCATTGGCCCAAGCGCTAGTCTCGGAAGGTGTTGATGTTTTTTCCTGCCGGGAAGGACTAACCAGCTCTCACCAATTTGCACTGCGTGCCGTTGCCGGCGGCGGTGGCCAGACGCTTGCCAAAAAGCTGCGCCTTTCCAACCTGTTGACTTGCGGTATCGGCCTTCCGGAAGCAGGGCCAGAAACCAAAATTGAAAACGATCTCAACGGCCTGCGCTTTGGCACACCGGAAATTACGCGCCTCGGCATGAAGCCCGAACATATGCCTGAATTGGCAAAATTGATCACCCGGGCTCTAACAACAAATAACCCGGCTTCATGCGCCAGCGACGTCACCAGCTTTCGCAATAAGTTCAAAGGATTGCATTTTATCCGGCAATGACAATTGCCCGGCAATGATAATTATCTGGCAATGATAATTTCAAGCAGAAGCCTGGGCAGACCATTCCGCTCCAGATTTGGCACGGGCCCTAAATTGCACGGACACCAAATCAAACGATTATTTAAGTGGATGCCGCAAAATTACTTCCTGGCCTGCAGGTATCTCGTTTGAAACAATCTGCTCCCGCGTTTTTTTCACAACCGATGTCTCCGAAACATATTTCGCGCCAAGCTCGTTCTCATTGCGCCAGACAATCTCGCATTCAACCTCAATTGCCGCGAGTTCTATCAGCAGCATAAAATTTTTGGGAACGACAACGCTTCCGTCAATTTTCAATCGAACACCTACGTCAGATATATCCCGGATCATGCACGGGATAGAAAAATGATGCTCATTGTATGACGCGGTGGAGCCAAGGAGTGTGCGTTTGCGCGTTTTGGAACGGCGTTCAACTTGCGGTTTGCTATTCTCCTGCGGCTCAGCATGAGCACTAGCATCCGGCTTCGGCTTAACGGGTTTGTCTCTCTTCCCGAACGTCGTCAATTTTCACATCCTCATAGATGCGGCAACGTCGTTGCCGAAAATCAGGTAATCAACCAAAAAAATCGAATCAAGTTGAAATTCAACTTATCGTACAGGACCTTTGAATATTTGCACCTTGCTTCAAGGCATCAAAATAATTTTGAAAAGTTCCGCAATCAGGAAATCAACGCAAATACCAAGCGTCAGATTTTGCACGCGGATATCTCAAAAAGATATAGAATGAACCGCAATCAGACTGTGCGGGCCAATACTGCTTTCAAAAAAAAGGGTTGGCCAACAAGGGGCGGGATAGTGAATTCAATAGTACAACTCCCTTTTTGGCTCGTCGTCACCGTTTTCATTCTCGCCAGTCTATTCGTGGTCATGCATCTGATCATTCCCGGAATACGCTGGATGTTCCGGCGCAAGATCAAAAAGGTTATGCATGATGTGGATGACCGACTGCGGCTTAAACTCCCCCGGTTTCAACTAACGAAACGCGAAGTCCTGATCGACCGCCTGACATTTGACCTGGAAGTCATGGAAGTCGCCCAGAAAGTCGCAGACGAGCGCGGCGTTACCTATGACGAAGTCAATGCAGAGGTCGCTGCTTACGCCCGCGAAATGGTGCCGTCCTTCAACCCGTTCATTTATTTTCGACTTGGATATCGGTTGGCGCGGTGGTTTATCCGGGCTTTCTACCGGGTACGGCTCGGTTTCATCCACAAGAATTCACTCGGTACATTCCCCAAGACAACCTCGGTGGTCTTTGTCAGTAACCACCGCAGCAATCTGGATTACCTGCTGGTCACCTATCTGGCGTCCCAGGATACCGCAATGTCATACGGTGCTGGCGAATGGGCGCGGATATGGCCCTTTAGCCTGGCGTTGCGTTCCGCCGGCGCCTATATCGTGCGGCGCAATCTTGACGATGAAATTTACCGCAAGATGCTCCAGCGCTACGTCCAGATGGCAACCGTCGGCGGGGTCCCCCACGGCATTTTCATCGAAGGCCAATTGTCGCGCAACGGCATGGTCAATGACCCGAGGCTCGGCTTGATCGGATACATTACCCGCACCCTTGAGCCTGATGAAAATCGCGATATCGTTTTCATCCCGATCGGCATAAATTATGACCGGGTGGTCGAAGAACGCACGCTCGTAGAAAATGCCGAAACGGATTTTCGCGGGAGCAGCTCTTTTTTCGTCCTGGGATCGACCTTGCGCTTCATCGGTAGCCAGATCTGGCGCAAACTGACCGGTCGCCGCATCGGGTTCGGCATGGCATGCGCCAATTTCGGAGACCCTATTTCTCTGCGCGCCTGGTCGAAGGCCAGAAATATTGATTTTTCCAGCATCGAAAAACCTGAATTTTTCAAAGCGGTTGAAACCCTGGGCGACGAAATCATGGGCCGTATCGAGGAAATCATTCCGGTCCTCGCGGTCCCATTGCTCTCAACCGTGCTGCTGGAACACAAAGAGGCAATCAGCGATGACATATTATTGACGGAAGCGAAAAAAATTGCCCTTGAACTTCGCACCAAAGGCGCACATATCGGTATTGAAAAAGACGGAATTGAAACTGGCCTCGCAAACGGACTTCAGCTAATGAAAAGACGCAGTCTTTTGGAGAACGACGAAGCCGGTTTGCTCTCTATCGTTTCAGAAGAAACCGCCTTGTTGCAATATTACGCCAACTCAATAATCCAGCTCAGGTCCAGACTTTGCAAGACTTCCTGATTGATAGCCTTCGTACACCGTTGGGTGCGCTGATAGCCCGCCCCTGGTTTGACCAGATCGCCTTGCGCTTTCTCGATAAATGGTTCTTTCCACTCTCCAGATTATGGGCCGCCGCACGCGCGGCAAATGGATCTCCGGATATCTATTTTTCTGAAGTTCCTCTGGAACCMGAAACAAAATTGTTGTCGATGCTGGAACCCAAACTGAAGCAGTTTGAGATTGTGCGTCACAATATGCTTGATGCCGAAGCTTTGTGGGAGACCGCCTTTTGGGGCCAATCAACCAACAGCCATGACGAACTGGTAAAAATCGAGAATAATCGCCTCAACCTGCGCGATAATTATAATTCGCAACGGCGGAAATTTATTTCGCTAAAATTGCGCAGTTCGGTAACGCCAATTCTATGGCAAATTCCGACGCCAGAACATGTTGAATCTCTCTACGGATATCTGGCTGACAATCCCGAAATTGCTTTTGCYGCCCCGGACCCGATGCCGGAAATCAGCAAATCTCGCGTRATCGAAACCGAGACCATGCGCACCTATTGGATCAGGTTCAAATCACCTTCGAAACGTATGGACGATCAGGTAATCGCTCGTGTTTACGAACCAAAAGGCGTTGAGAACCCGCCAACCATTATTCTTGGGCACGGCATTTGCGTTGAGTTCGATCATTGGCGYGGCCTTACCGAYGAAGCGCARRCMCTKGCCGCGCTCGGCAACCGKGTTATYCGMCCCGAAGCCCCCTGGCATGGACGCCGYGTCCCTGAAGGGCGCTATGGCGGCGAACAATTTATCGCRACCGCCCCGCTCGGCGCGTTGGATCTGTTCACCTCTGCGGTCCGCGAATGGGCCGTCCTGATGCATTGGGCACGGCAAACAGCCGATGGGCCCGTTGGCATTGGTGGCACTAGCCTTGGTGCAATGACCGCCCAGCTTGTCGCAGACAAATCGCGTTATTGGCCAGAGCATTTACGCCCCGACGCATTGCTGCTTATCACCCATGCCGGGCGCATCGAGGATGCGGTTGTCCACGGATCTCTGGCGCGGGTTTGGGACATCGCCAAACGCACCGAAGCAAAGGGCTGGACGCCGGAAAAAATCGAGCGTTACGCMTCYCTKCTCGACACRATTGAATTRCCRATYATGCCRCCGGAMAAAATCGTRTCCCTGCTTGGYAGTCACGATGATGTAACRCCGTTTRAWAGYGGCATRGCGCTGCTCGAYCGCTGGGCGGTGCCGAAAGAGAATAGGTTTGTCTGGCGTTGTGGGCATTTCAGCGTCCCCCTCGCCTTGCTCAGGGACCACACWCCGTTGCAGCGCTTCAGCGATATCCTGAAAGACATGCAATAGAATTTTACTCCGGCGCGTATTTTCTCTTACTGACTTCCTGACGCTGCAATCGGCAAAGRCTGCTGCTCAGAGATCGCCTCCATCGCGAAATAAGATGTGATTGAATCGAAATCCATGCCGGTTATCAGTCGCTGATAGACGCGGTCATAGCTCTCCATATCCTGCGTAATCACTTTCAAAAAATAGTCWTAATCTCCACCRATACGRTAGAAATCGATGATYTCGGGAATGCCTGAAACATGATCCCGGAAYGCATCCAGCCATGTTGCAGAATGATTGCGGGTGCGCAACATGACGAAAACCACCAGGTTCAATCCAAGTTTTTTGCGGTCCAGCCGYACCGTCTGGCCAACCACGATTCCATTCTTCTTGAGAGATTGCAGGCGGTGCCAGCAGGCATTGGGAGACAAATTGACTTTTTCAGCCAAGGCACGCTGGGAAATATCACTATCTTCCTGCAATGCTTTCAATATTTGAATATTGAATTGATCGAGTTTCATAAGGAATATTCGTCCAAATATTAGAATATATCTATAAATTAGCATGAAATATGGAAATTTTTTGCTAAAAATCGTTTTATTATTCAGCCATCAATTAATGGATGGAATGACAAAATGATCACTAAGGGAAGCAAGCTGCTTGATCAATTTGCCGGGCAAATCAAATCTGGTGAGACCGTTGACCAATTRCGGGCAGGCTTAATTGGCGAGCGAGCACAATTCAGCGGCTCAAATGGCGAACGACAATTGATCTATGCCGATTACACGGCATCCGGCAGAGCGTTGCATCAGGTAGAGARATTTATCACCGAAGACGTGTTGCCGTTTTACGCCAACAGCCACACGGAATCATCGTTTTGTGGTGCATTCACCACACGTCTGCGCGAAGACGCCAGAGACGTGATTGCCAGATTTACCAATGCTGGCGATGATTGTTCGGTCATTTTCTGCGGCTCCGGCGCAACAGCTGCCGTCAACCGGCTGGTGGCCCTGAGTGGCATCACCGACCTCAGCCAGGAAACATCACAGCCCAAACCCTGGTTCAAACGGCTACGCGGCAAAGAGACCAGACTGCCACCTGTTGTTCTGGTTGGACCATACGAGCACCATTCCAATATTTTACCGTGGCGCGAATGCGGGGCGGAAGTCATCGARATCAAGGAAGCTGAAAGCGGCGGACCAGACATGGTCCAGTTGGAGGAATATCTAAAAGCTTTCCAGGACCGGCCCATGATAATCGGTACATTTTCCGCCGCTTCAAATGTAACCGGCATCGTGACCGATGCGGACACTGTGACCAAATTGTTGAAGCGCTATGGCGCCTTGGCGGTTTGGGATTATGCAGGCGGCGGGCCGTATCTGCCTATCGACATGAACCCCACGCCCGGCCTGGAAAAAGACGCCATATTTTTATCCCCGCATAAATTTCCAGGCGGACCGGGAGCATCCGGTCTTTTGATCATCCGACACAGCATGGTACGCGCCACCTGTCCGACCTGGCCAGGCGGCGGATCGGTTTCTTATGTGTCACCGTGGGGGCATGACTATCTGTCATCTCTGATTGAGCGCGAAGAAGCCGGCACGCCCAACGTATTGGGGGATATTCGGGCCGCACTTGTGTTCATTATCAAAGACGCTGTTGGTCTGGATTTCATCCGGGAACGAGATGAAGAACTGGTATCCAGAGCTTTTGCAGCCTGGGAGAATAACCCCAACATCAATGTTCTGGCTGCATCGCATACGACCCGGTTGCCAATTTTTTCGTTCACGATGACCAATCCTTCAGGCGATATCGTCCACCACGAAAAGGTAACGCACCTGCTGAGCGATAATTACGGCATTCAGGCGCGCGGCGGGTGCGCTTGCGCTGGCCCTTACGGGCATCGGTTGCTGGATGTAAAAAAATCTCTATCGGAAGAAATCAGGCGCTCAATTGCAGCAGGTCACGAGGCTGAGAAACCCGGTTGGACTCGCTTGAATCTCGGCTACCTGATGGATGACAAAACTGCAGATTTCATCATCGCCAGTGTGAAAGATCTGGCTGGGAATAGCACCCTTTCTTGCGCCTGAGCAGGTTCAAGCTGACACTCAAATTCAATTTTACAGTCAGCATTGATTTCTGGCGCAGGGATAGTTGGCTTTGCGCCGTCGGGCGCGGCACTTATAGTGGCATAAAAGGGTAAGCAAACATGGCCGAAGACAACCAGAAACAAGACCTGTCCGTAACCACCTCAAGCATCCTCGAAATCCGCCGGATCGAGGCCGGCATTCTTAAACAAGTTTACGATAGCCTTTGCGAACGCTACGGAAAAACCGAAGCCCGCGAAGTCCTTGCACAAACCATTTCAAAGGCCGCCATCGCCCAAGGCAAGCAACTTGCCGAATTGGTTGAAGGCAAGCCCGATCTCGATGACTTCATGGAAATAATGCAGATGTGGACGCGCAACGGCGCACTTGAAATTGATGTCCTTGAGAGCAATGCCAATCAGGTCAATTTCAATGTCACAAGATGCAAATATGCCGACATGTATAAAGAAATGGGCCTGAAAGACATTGGCGACATCTTGTCATGCAACCGCGACGGTCTATTTTGTGTCGGTTATAATGACGATATCGAATTTGAACGCACCCAAACCATAATGGGTGGCGCAAGCCATTGCGATTTTAGATACAGCCTCGATACGGCGAAATCGGATAGTGGCGGCAAAGATTAGGCACGCATCCGCATATTGCACACCAGCAAGCCAATTTATTTTATCAAGAGAAATGGTAGGCGCGCGCGGGCTCGAACCCCGGACCCGCTGATTAAGAGTTTTAGAAATGAAGTTGAAAAATCATTT
>JAESRU010000018.1 GCA_016764455.1 Hyphomicrobiales bacterium
TGTGATAATATTAAAAATGGGAAACCGCCTTTTCCCTGTTCGTCGGCAAAAGCAAAACCCCTAGCCATGGCTAAATCCGTATTTCAGTGAATTGGTTTCGCGATATCATTTCTCTCTCATCAATTTTCCAATTTCTGAAAGCGCATCACGTTCTTCAGTTTGAAATTTTCCATCGGCCGCCAAAACCTTTTTCATTTCCCCCATAAATTCTTTGTCCAGTTGGCCCTCGGTTTTCATTGAGAATAGAATATCTACAACGGCCTCTGTTGAAGGGTAGAGAGAACGAATCCATCTATTCATTTGATTTGAAAACTCAGCATTCGTATCGGTGTCAGGATTTCTATTTATTAGATAGTCAACAATTACTTCTCGTTCTGAAGCTACAAACCTACCGCTCGCGCGTCCCAAAAAGACTAGAATTTTTGTAAAATCTGCATTCTTACATACAAATTCTGCAAATAGTGTTTGTTCTGCCCCCAGACCTGCCATTTCACGCATCTGGGATAACATTGCACCGGGAGGGTTATATATCTCACCGGTATCATAATCTGTAATGGACACAATTCGATCAAATCTAAACGATCTGGAAGCATCGCGAACAAAACAATGGGCAGCTAAATAATCATAATCACCTCTGCGCTGAACAGAGTAACATTGTACGTCTCTTGTTGATTTTTTACCTCTTGCGTCCTCGTACTCAAGGCACATCATCCAACCATCAATTGTATCCCGATTTTCAGAAAATGTTTGAGACATCTCCTGATCATCTTCTATTTCCACAACCCTATTGAAACCCTGCGGAGGACCTGGCTGCTTAGTAACGAATTTGTCAAATTTTTCGAATATCTGGCCGCGAAAACTCATAATTGATATCGCTCCAGCATTTGATCAATCGCGCCGAAAATCGAATTGCCTTCGCCGTCCATCATCTCGATCCGAATTTTGTCACCGAATTTCATGAATGGCGTAGCCGGCGTGCCATTTTCAATGGTCTCTATCATCCGCACCTCGGCAATACAGGAATATCCCGCACCGCCTTCATCAACCGGTTTGCCCGGACCGCCATCCAGCTTGTTTGAAACGGTCCCTGAACCAATGATTGCGCCGGCGCATAGAGGCCGGGTCTTTGCTGCATGGGCGATCAGATCATTGAATGTGAATGTCATATCGACGCCCGCGTCGGGCTTGCCGAATAACCCGCCGTTCAAATGAGAAAGAAGGGGCAAGTTGAGTTTGCCGCCCTCCCAGGACGCGCCCAATTCTTCCGGCGTCACAGCAACCGGGGAAAAAGCAGACGATGGTTTGGCGTGAAAAAACCCAAACCCCTTGCCAAGTTCGGCCGGGATAAGGCCACGCAAGGAGACATCGTTGACGAGCATGATCAGCTTGATATGCGCGCCTGCGTCTTCACGCGAAACCCCCATGGGGACATCACCCACGATCACCGCCACCTCAGCTTCGAAATCAATCCCCCAATCCTCGCTTGCCAAGGGAATTGGGGCATGCGGATCAAGGAACGAATCTGATCCGCCCTGATACATCAAAGGGTCGGTCCAGAAACTGTCCGGCATCACTGCGCCGCGGGCTTTGCGGACCAATTCCACATGATTTACGTAGGCCGATCCGTCCGCCCATTGAAACGCGCGCGGCAATGGTGAGCGGACATCGTTTTCGGAAAAAGCTTCACCTTCAACCATGCCAAGTTCGAGTTTTTCAGAAAGCGCCGCCAGATCTGGTGCCAAATTTGCCCAGTCATCGAGTGCCATTTGCATGGTTGCCGCGATGCTGCCAGCGGGCGTATAGCGTTCCAGGTCGCTGGAGACGATCACCAGTTCACCATCCCGGGAACCGCTTTTAAGAGTTGCCAGTTTCATATTCAAACGCGTCCTTCTTTAATCGTTATCCGGTGTCGGAATTTTTGGTGCCTTTACAGGACCATCTTTGGCCCGCCATGAATCTGCGTAATCCTGCAACTCAACATCCAGAGCCCCTTCCCCGGCTTCAAGCGGATCGCGGGTATCCAGCATGACAGCAACTTCGTCTGACATCGGGTTTTTTGCCTTGAACATATTCTGCAAAGCCTTGGGATGAGGACCGTGTGTGAACCCGCACGGATGCCATGTCATCATGCCTGTATCGATATTATCGCGGCTGAAGAAGTTGCCGGAATGATAGAACAGCACCTCGTCATAATCGTCATTATTATGGAAATACGGCACCTTGAGCGCGTCGGCGTCGGTCTCAAACGGGCGCGGCACAAAAGTGCAAATCACAAACCGGTTGCCGACCCAGGTTGTGTGCGCAGAAGGTGGCAAATGGTAGCGGTGGCTATTGATCGGGCGGATATCGCGCACGTTGAGGCGGATCGGAACCAGATCACCTTGCCAACCAACGGCATCAAGCGGATTGAACGGATATACAATCGTCGAAACTTGATTTCTGCACTTGATTTGGACGCTCCATTCTTTCTCGTCCTGCTGGGCGAGAAATGCTTCATCCATTTCCGGCGTATCCAGAACACCCATATCAAACTGGGCCTGATTGCCGATCAGGCCTCTATCCGGGAGCTTATAGCTGCCGTTGGTGCTTTCGATGCCAAGGATCGTTGTTTTTTCGCGGGCCTCGATCCGCCACATGGTTGAACGCGGGATAATGATGTAATCACCGGCTTCGTATTCCAGATGGCCATAATCACAAAAGAGCGACCCCGATCCCTCGTGCATGAACAGCAATTCGTCGCCGTCGCCGTTGCGCACAAGATGATCCATCTTGCCGCTTGTTACCCAGCGCCGGACGCCAACAGAATTATTGTGCAATATGGTTGGGGTATCCCAATAACAGCTTCCGCCATCGGCCATGCGATTGAGATCGAAGCAATGAGGGCGCAACGGGCCAGACCAGCTTACCCAGCCTGTCGGCGGGTGACTGTGGTACATTTGTGTCGCAGGGCCAAAAAATCCGTCGCGGCCAATTTCCCGTTCAAACGTACCCTCTGGAAAATTCACATGAGCTTGCCTGGAGGCTCGCCCTGCCCGTTTTGGAAATGAAATATTTTTAGTAGCCATCGCGCTTTCCCCTCGATTCCGGCTAAGATAGATTCTGTTCGGGATTGTTTCACCCAAAAAACAAGTATATAAATATTTAGTTACAGATGTGACTAATGTCCAGAGAAGATAATTGTTTGCCCATGGGGACTGACCCGAAAAAAGACGGCAAGAGCGAACTTGAGCTCGAACAATTCCTCCCCTACCGATTAAATATTTTGGCCGAGATTGTCAGTCAGTCTCTGGCTGGCGTTTATTCCCGGCAATATGGCATTGGCATTCCGGAATGGCGGGTCATAGCCAATCTCGGCCCAGCGGGAGCCCTCAGCGCCAAGCAAATTGGCCTGCGGACCCATATGCACAAAACCAAGGTAAGTCGGGCCATTGCGGCGCTTGAAATATCGGGTCTAATCACGAAGCATACGGACGATAATGACAAGCGATTTATTATCCTGTCGTTAACAGACAAGGGCAAGGATACCTACAACAGAATCGTGCCCGTCGCGCTTCGTTTTACCGGAGAATTGGAAAGCGTACTTGACCCTGATGAGGTAGAGATGCTGGACCGGATTTTGTTTCGCCTGAAACAAAAATCCGAAGAAATGGCGAAGACAATGAACCAAAACACCGACCAGACCGAATAGGACAAAACATGCCGACATTGTGGGGATATTTCAGGTCATCTGCGGCCTACCGATTGCGCATCGCACTCAACCTGAAAGGGATCAGTTATCAGGATCGTTTCGTTCACCTTGCGAAAGGCGAACAGAGCGAAGTCGATTTTATAGCGATCAATCCGCAGAAATTGTTGCCGGTTTTTGAAACCGACAAAGGCGAGTATCTCACCCAATCCATGGCTATTTTGGAATATATGGAAGAGACTTGGCCTGATATAGCCCTGATACCCGGAGACGCTATACAAAAAGCGCGGATCAGGGCCGTTGCCGATATCATCGCCTGCGACATCCACCCGATCGATAATCTGCGCATCCTGAAATATCTGAAAKGCCCGCTCGAACTGGATCAGGACCAGGTTGATACCTGGTACGTGCACTGGATTAAACTCGGGTTTGACGCAATCGAACCCACCATTGAAGGTAAGGGTTTCTGTTTTGGCGACACCGCAACTCTGGCAGATGTGTGCCTGATGCCGCAATTGTTCAACGCCCACCGGTTTAATATGTCGCTGGACGATTATCCKAAAATMAAGGCYGTCGAAGCACATTGCCAAAAWATTGCTGCATTYATAGRCGCACATCCWACCAATCAGCCTGATGCRGAATARWAAYSRGAATGSTCTTGAAACCTGATACGTGGACAGCCCGCTTGCGTCTGTCGTTGCCTTTGGTGGCAACGGCGATTGCCCTGTTGATTCCGAGCATTACAGATGCAGCGGTATCCCCCCAATGCGGGCCGCTGGAACAAGAGCTGGCAAGTCATATGGCAAGCCGCTCTGGCAACGGCCAACAGGTATCGCGGATCGACCGCGCCATTGCCGAACAGCAGCAAGAGCTAAATTCCATTACGCGGCAATCCCAGCAAATGGGATGTGAGCGGCGTGGGTTTTTTATTTTCCAGCCCCGGCGTCCGCCGCAATGCTTTCAGATCGAAGGGCAGATGGATGAGATGCAAGATAATCTTGCCTCACTCAATCGTCAGCGCCAGAATTTGGTTGGGGGCAACCGGTCGGACCCGGTCCGCGATCGCTTGATGCAATCCCTCGGGCGGTATCAATGCGGCCCGCAATATCGCCGTTTCGCACCCCGTGGCCGGGCGCGGTTTCGCTTCTTCCGGGATCCTTCTGAAGGAATTATCTCCAGGCCCAGATCGTCGAGCCCGCAAGGCGGCCGCTTGCTGGGTGACATCACAACTTACCGCACACTCTGTGTCCGAACGTGTGACGGGTATTATTTCCCGATCAGCTTTTCAACCTTGCCAAGCCGGTTCGGGGAAGATGCCGGCACGTGCAATTCCATGTGCCCAACCTCAGATGTGCAATTATACGTCCATCCAAACCCCGGTGGCTCCATCGAACAAATGACCACGACCGAGGGGCAATCTTACGAGGCGCTGGATAATGCCTGGCGGTTCCGCAATGAAGTGGTCCGTGGGTGCAGCTGCAATTCCACAACGCTGCAACTTGAAGCATCGCTTGATGCCCAGGCTGCGCGGGAACGGCAAGAAGCCATGGTAACGGGCGACCAGGAGGCCGATGGCGATGGCGATGGCGATGTTCCGCCATCTGACACCGCGCGCAACAGCAACCCTGCTGCACCTGGCAGTGTGGTTCTTGGAAATTTGCCGTTGCGCGATCTGGATCAATCCGGACCAGACAGCAATGCGACCAAGATTGAAGCCAGGATCGCTGCTAAAAATGGCAATGCTCCCGAGCCGGAAGTGGACAAAGCCCATATCAACAGTCGGTTTGCCACCAGCGCCGATGATGTTCGTAAAGATTTTTCAGAAACCTTGCGGCGCGCCGGGGATAAATCTGTGCTTGAGATTGACCGCAACGAAAATGGCACCGGGAAAAACGACAATGCGGGCTAGACCTTAGGGCCAGGCCCCTAGCTCGCTAGTCGCTTCAAAACGGTTTCGTGACCAATCAGAGGCAGCAGGACGCTCATTTCCGGGCCGCGATCTTCACCGGTCAGAGCTTTGCGGAGAGGGTGAAACAACTCCCGGCCCTTGGCACCGGTTTCAGCTTTGACTTGTCCCGTCCAGGCGGACCATGTGGTTTCGTCCCATGGTTCTGGCGGCAACAGGGTTGCGGCTTTGCTAAGGAATTCTGGATTATCAGAAGTCACATTTATGTCGCCGGCAACCACATTCCGCCAGAGCGAAATATCGCCGAATTTTTCCAGATTTCCACGCACCGCATTCCAGAATTCTTCGCCGCCAGAAATATCAAGCGCCGTTAAACGGGCCGCCGCATCTGCGAATAATGTTTGATGCAATAATTTTGCATTCAGGCCTTCCAGTTCGGCATAGTCAAAGCGTGCGGGGCTGCGGGAAATTTTCGAAAAACCGAAAATCGTCGCCAAGGCTTCCATGTCAGCGTACGGGCTGACAGGTTCTGAGGTGCCGATGGTTGTGGCGAGGCTGGCAACCGCCATCGGTTCAAATCCGTCACTGCGCAA
This sequence comes from Hyphomicrobiales bacterium, assembly GCA_016764455.1. GTDB lineage: Bacteria > Pseudomonadota > Alphaproteobacteria > Rhizobiales > NORP267 > NORP267. The sequence goes on from JAESRU010000018.1 coordinate 6,185, forward strand.
ACTTCGCAACGACAAAGACTCCATACGCTTGGAYARSCCTTCGCCAGASGCRTCGGTTAAAAGRTTGTGGTGCGCAAAKCCYGGYGSGGYTGCRCCRAGGRYTTCAAAAATCTGTATCTGCACGCCGGTATTGGCCACATGGTCTTCGCCCCGCACAATGAGCGTGACTCCAAATTCGATATCATCCACGACGCTTGGCAGCGTGTAGAGATACGACCCGTCCGCGCGGATCAGGACAGGGTCAGACAGAGAGCCTGCTTCGATAGACTGGTTGCCGCGCACTTCATCTTTCCAACGCACGGCACGGTTTTCCAGTTTGAACCGCCAATGGGGTTTGCGGCCCTCAGCTTCAAAGGCCGCGATCTGGTCTGCATCCAGATCAAGCGCAGCACGGTCATAAACCGGGGGGCGACCCCGTGCCAATAAACGCTTGCGCTTGCGCTCCAACTCATCAGGCGTTTCATAGCAGGCGTAAAGTCGGCCTTCGGCTTTCAGGCGCTCAGCCGTCTCATCATATTTTTCTGTGCGATCAGATTGCCGCGCCACTTCATCTGGCACGATACCGAGCCAGGCCAGGTCTTCGACAATGGCTTCGGCATATTCAGGCTTCGAGCGCTCCACATCGGTATCGTCAAGCCGGAGCAGAAATGTGCCGCCGGTATCTCTGGAATAAAGCCAGTTCAACAAAGCAGTGCGGGCATTRCCGATATGAATATAGCCGGTTGGCGACGGCGCGAAGCGAACTTTAGTGGTCATTTTGATGCCCCATCCCGGAAACCATTGGTGATTGGATAACGCCGGTCCTTGCCAAAATTACGCTCGGTTACCCGAACCCCGGGTGCGGCCTGGCGGCGCTTATATTCAGCAACATAAAGCAAATGTTCGATGCGCCGCACGGTTCCCACATCGTGGTTGCGGGCAACAATATCTTCCACCGACATTTCCTTCTCGATCAGGCATTCGAGAATGTCGTCGAGAATTTCATACGGCGGCAAGCTGTCCTGATCGGTCTGGTCTTCACGCAATTCAGCCGTTGGCGGGCGTGTAATAATCGCGTCCGGAATGACAATGCCGTCCGGCCCCAAAGCGCCATCTGGTTTTGCATTATTGCGCCAACGTGACAGGGCATAAACCTGCATTTTGTAGAGATCCTTGATCGGATTGAAGCCGCCATTCATGTCGCCATAAAGCGTGGCGTACCCAACTGAAACTTCAGACTTGTTGCCGGTGGTGACAACCATCGAACCAAATTTGTTGGAGATCGCCATCAGGATCGTGCCCCGGGTGCGCGATTGGATATTTTCTTCAGTTGTATCCGGCTGGGTTTCAGCAAACATCGACGAGAGGGCTGATTCAAAAGCATCAACCGGCCCGCCGATCGGCAACGTATCGTAGCGAACGCCAAGGGCGTCGGCGCAGGCGGCGGCGTCATCGAGCGAGCGCGACGATGTGTATTTATACGGCAGCATGACGCAATGAACCCGGTCCGCGCCAAGGGCATCAACGGCAAGGGCTGCGCAAATTGCAGAATCGATCCCGCCTGACAATCCAAGCACCACGTCCTTAAAGCCATTCTTGTTCACATAGTCCCGCAGGCCCAACATGCAGGCGGCGTAGATTTCTGCTTCGCCCTCGGGCAAGGGTAAAATCTCGCCCGGCTCCATAACCCAGCCATCAATGGTCCGGTTCCAGATTGTCAAAGCAATCACTTCACTGAAAGACGGCATTTGCAGCGCCAATGAGCGGTCGGCATTCAAGGCAAAAGATGCGCCATCGAATACCAATTCATCCTGCCCGCCAACCATGTTGGCATAGAGCATCGGCAGGCCGGTTTCGGTGACCCTTGATACAACTACATTGAGGCGCACTTCCTGTTTGTCGATGCGGAACGGCGAACCGTTGGGGACAAGCAGAATTTCGGCTGCATTTTCTTCCAGGCATTCGCAAACTTCTTCGTCCCAGATGTCTTCGCAAATCGGCACGCCTAGGCGCACGCCCCGAAAATTGATCGGTCCAGGCATCGGGCCTGTATCAAATATCCGCTTTTCGTCAAAGACACCGTAATTTGGCAAATCGACCTTGTAGCGAAGCGTTTTCACCTTGCCATCATCAAGCAGCGCAATCGCGTTATAAAGCGCTTCGCCGTCGCGCCACGGGGTTCCCATCAGGATCGCCGGGCCGCCCTTACCGGTTTCAGCGGCGAGTTCTTCAACGGCTTCCCGGCATCGTTCCTGAAACGCGCGTTTCAAAACCAGGTCTTCCGGGGGATATCCTGAAATAAACAATTCGGTGAAAAGCACCAGATCGGCGCCGAGCGCAGCAGCTGTGGCAAGCGCATCCCGCGCCTTGGCAAGATTGCCGTCAATGTCGCCAACGGTCGGGTTTAGCTGCGCGACCGCGATGGCCAGCCTGTCGAGATTTCTATTTGTCATATGCGGGGTTTAGCGTGACCTGATTTCAAGAGCAATGTGTGATTGGTATCGGGTTTTGCCTGGCTCATACGTTGGCAACGCGCATTTTCATCCACGGCGCAGAATTGTGAAAATCCGCGACCACTGAGCCTGGAGGAACCAGCGCATCGCAGGCAGTTCGCATATCCTCCTCAAGCACCATGTCCAGCACTGGCAACATGTTTTCCAATTGTGCGACAGACTTTGGCCCGATCAGCGGGGCGGTAATTCCCTGCTGGTCCTTGACCCAGAGAACAGCCCCCTGGGCTGGATCGATTCCCCGCGCCTGACACAGCGCAACAAATTCTGCCCCAACCGCAATGGCGCGCGGTGTCACCCGCTCGGCATAGATACCCCCGCGCAGCGCCGCACGAGACTGATCCGCCGCCCCGGCTGCTTCGCCATACCGACCGGCCAAAATGCCCATAGCCATCGGCGACCAGGTGATGACACCAAGCCCGTGCTTTTCCGCCATCGGGAGCAATTCATTTTCGATCCGCCTATCCAGCAGATTGTAAGGCGGCTGTTCGGTCACAAATTTCTCAAATCCCTTGAGGGCGCTAACACCAAGGGCTTCGGCAACCATCCACGCGGGATGGGTGGTTGTACCGATATAGCGAACCTTGCCCTGGGCTACGAGATGATCGAGGGCGGCGAGCGTTTCTTCGATATGGATTTCTGGAGATGGTCGGTGGAGCTGGAACAAATCAATCCAGTCGGTTTTCAACCGGCGCAAGCTGGCGTCGCACGCCATGATCAGGTGGCGGCGCGAATTACCGTAATCGTTTGGTCCGGGGCCAGTTGGATAATGAGCCTTGGTGGCGAGGATGATTTTGTCCCGCCGCCCGTCTTCAGCCAGCGCTTTGCCGATAACACGTTCAGACTCACCAGCCGCATAACTGTCTGCGGTGTCGATCATATTGATACCGGCATCCATTGCAGCATGGATCATGCGGATAGATTCGTTTTCCGCGGTCGGGTTCAAGATATTGTCGGTACCCAATACCAACGGCGCTATGCGCAATCCGGTGCGACCCAATATTCGGTATTGCATTCAGTGTTTATCCTTGTCTTGTGCCTGGGCACTTTACCCGCAATCTATTGCKTTCACAGACTCTCTTGCAACAAATCTGTTTCCCGGCCTTCCCTTGGACCACCAAAATCGCTAGTTCTTTATGCTGTTCCACCCAAGAGTATTGAATGACCCAACCCTCTAAAAGTTCTTTTTTGGCGAGCATGAAAATGGGCGCAATATCCAATTTTGGATTTGCGGCAAGCGGAATGTTGTTTGCMRTYCTGTTCGGAATTGCGGCGACAAGTGCGGGCATGAGCGTGCTTCAYGCGGTATTGATGAGCGCCACYTTTTTCTCGTCAGCCGGRCAATTTGCAGCGCTGGAATTCTGGCAAACCCCGCTGCCCTACGCCACGCTGGCTGTATCTACAATTTTGATCAGCAGCCGGTTGGCGCTCCTCAGCGTCGCGATGGTTCCCTATATCACCGAGCGGTCATTGTTGACCCGGATGGCAGGATTTTTTGTATTGCTGGATCCCAATGCCTTGCTGGTTATGAATTTCAAGGGGCCTCATGACCCGCTTGGCGTTTTGGTGGGTGGGGGTCTCTCCATGTATGTGACATGGATTTTTGGCACATTCATTGGTGCAACATTCACCAATATTTTGGCACCCGATACGATTGCAGCACTGGGATATGCTGGGGTGCTATTTATCGCCATGATCATGACGATGGTTGCCAGATCCGTCGGTAAACACTGGGTGCCATGGGCAATTTCCGGATTAAGCGCGGCGGCGCTGTCGCTTATGAATGTCCCGCCTTCAATTGTCATGATCATTGCCGTTCTTGCTGGAACCATAACCGGGATTGTGAAAGCGAAGGTTTCAAATGACTGATTCCGCTAGCGCATTAATCGCAATTGTCATGATGGGCCTGATCGCGTTTGCCTTTCGCACATCAGGATATCTGATCGGAATTCAGTTCAAATCCATTCAGCGCTATCGATCGCTTCTTGAAGCCCTGCCCGGTTGCGCCCTCATGGCCATTCTGGTGCCCGCCGCAATGAAAGGGTCACCCCTGGAACTTGGGGCTTTGGCCTGCACACTTGTTGTTATGTGGTTCAGCAAAAACGTCCTATTGTCCTCTATCGTCGGCATCGGAATTTTGCTCGCCGGCGGCGTTTGGCTGGTTTGAAATGTATATTCCACTCTTTGTCTATGGCACTTTGAAACGCGGGTTTCATAATTTTGATTCTGAGCGCGCTGGCAATGTGCGTGAGGGCAAATTCCATACCATGGAGCGTTTTCCCCTGCATATTACGGGGAAATGGCGTTCGCCTGTTCTGATCAACGAACCCGGCCAGGGACACAAGGTCGCTGGCGAAATCCACGATGTAACGATTGAACAATTGATCTGGCTCGACGAATTTGAGAGCACCCATCTATCGAGCGGCTATGACCGGATCAAAATTTATATTTCAGGCGAAGACGGGGCTTTGTTTAAAGCCGATGCCTATGTAAAACCTCGAGCGCGGATCGATATCATCCACGGCGAGCCACTCGAAATTTATCCGCAAGACGCCGATTATATATTGCCTTCCGAGCGGGGTTAAAACAATTCACGCCGTTTGCAGCGACGCCGTATTGCGCCGTGAAATCGTAAAATACAACGCCCCCACAATGATCAGGTTGATAATTCCAGCGATCGCAGCGTTGGCGTAAGATTGGGTATAATTTCCGGTCAGATCAAAAAAGAACCCACCCTGATACCCGCCAATGGCATGGCCCGTCCACCCGAATACCAACACAATCCCCAGCGCCGATGCGCGCCTGGATAATGGTGTCAGGACACGAACACAGACCAGCAACCCGGTCATTACGCCAGCATAGCCAAACCCGAAAATCGCGGCAAAAATATAAAACCCGTTCAGGGTTTCGAACTGAAGGAAAAAGAAGACCAGAATTGTTTGCAAAAATGATGAGAACAGATAGGCAGGCAATGCGCCAATCATATCTGCCAGTTTGCCAAAGGCAACGCGGCCCAGAATTGCAAAGATCAGCATGAGAAATGCGACGCTGCTGGCTTCTTCAGCTGAAAATCCCTGATCCTGGATAAGTGGCACCAAATGCATCAACGGCACCGCCATGCAGATACAACAAAACAATACCGCCACGCTGAGCCATGCGACAACAACGTTGGTTGGAAGTGGGACCGGCGACACATTATCGAGTTCCATGTTACCACTCGCAGTCGCCGCCGGAACGGGAGGTTTTCGGATAAGAGCGGAGAGCGGGACAAGCACGATCATTGTGATAAGTCCTAACGCCAAAAATGCGCCGCGCCAGCCAAATGCGCCAATGAGAAATACGGTTCCAAACGGCACCCCGCCCTGACCCAAAGCCTGGCCGGCGGACACTATACCAATCGCCAGACCGGCACTGGTTTTGAACCAATTGCCCGCATTCGCGATCAGGGGTGAAAATAGAGCTCCGGCCCCCAAAAATCCGGCAATGAAAAACAGAATATAGAATTGCCACAAGGCYTCSGCACGGGAGGCGRCCAACAAACAAAGACTTAATACTACGCCACCGAACAAACAAATTTTTCGCGTGTCGTTGCGGTCCGCAATCGGCCCCATAACAATTCCGCCAAGCGCCAACCCGATCAGGCCRGAAAAATTRATGAGCGCAACAGARCCGCGCTGCCAGTTAAACTCTTCGTGCAAGGGAATGAAAAACACCGAAATGCCATTGACCATGATACCCATCGCGATGGTCAACATCGCAGCGGATGCGAAGACAATCACCCATCGATACCCTGGTTCCAYACTRTCTTTSGTAKTCAYRAWWTKCCCCYGMMCGMACCMAASATTGAYCKRYYRAWTTTTTYCGRRCCARYSTGSCMTGYCAAAACATATCAGTCRATYGYKATYRTTYKWRYGARRWKYTKGCCYCWYMMTYTGAWKYCWMKKKTKYRSATWKSYGWRAMRWYWMASNTTNGCTTGCCGGATCGCGACAACCACCAGGCCAGCAATGGAAAACCKATCAGCTCGAAAACCATCGAGGGTGCGATTGCGGCGCTAAACAGGATATCTGTATCAGCGGCACTTATCCTGAAGAGACCGGCGACCGCGATGAAAAKGCTCAACAGGATCAGCGTTTGGCGCATTTTTGCGAGCGCGAAGCCGCCCATGAGAAACATTGCGCCGACCCCGAACCAGATGCCCCCAATGAAGCGGATGTGGTTGTCCTGGATATGAAATGCGTTGACATCCGTTATCGCTAGAAAGTCTTGGGTTGAYTGCCAACCAAGGGTTCGCATGCCCCCAAGCCCGATATTCAGGCCTAGGAAAATAATTGCGCCCCCTATCAGGACGAGCACGATGTTTAATGGTTTGATGTGTTTCATTGTCTTGATCTCCGGTGTGGCTCATGGCCGWGGTTGTTTTATTAGTACGCGTTCTATTTAATATTTAATTTGACGGAGTCAAGTATTATTTATAACATGTKCTAATTAATTTATTCAGGAGGCACGCCATTCATGGCGAAACTAACAAAAGTGAAAAAATCCGGCCGCCCGCCGCGCACCGAAACTGATGTCTTGGCGATGCGGGCAAAAATCGCGGCGCAGGCGCTAGCGCTGTTTCAGGAAGAAGGATTTGCATCAGTATCAATCAGGCGTCTGGCCAAAGAAGTTGGATGCGCTCCGATGACGATTTATGCTAATTTCGACGGGAAAATCGAAATTCTGCAACATTTATGGGCGGTGGTTCTGGACGAATTATTCACCGATATTCGGGCCAATATTGAGGAGATCRAGCCGCCAAAAAATCGTTTGCGCGTGGCCTGTGATACTTTCATTACCTATTGGCTGGAAARCCCGGAGCATTTCCGCATGGTGTTTATGTCCAGTGATATTTCAAGGCCAGACGTCAGCACCTTTGTGCAGGATGATGCCACGCTGTCGCATTTCCAGTTTTTTCACGGCCTGGTTCACGCGGCCCTGCCCGGTGAACCAGACATTAAATCCAAAGCAGATATCTTGATCGCCGCGATGATTGGCATTGCTTTATGCGCCAACACGATCCGGGAYTATCCCTGGACCGAAGCRCGYCGGATGACRGAWATRATGGTGGCGRATATYGGTGCTTAAGCCCRCGCCTCTACCGCGCGGTATATCCTGCATCCACTGGCACCAAAGCACCGGTCATATAGCTGGCATCGCTYGACGCCAGAAACAGCACGACCTTTGCAACCTCGTCTGGCTCAGCGAGGCGCTTCATGGGGATGGTTGCATCAGCGAGTGCCTGCAACTCTGATTGCGTTATGGGATTGTCTCTTTGTGATGCCAGCATCGGGGTATTCACCTCGCCCGGACAAACCGCATTGATGCGGATACCGTCGGTTGCATGATCGAGCGCCATGGCGCGGGTGATCTGGTGAACTGCGCCTTTTGAAGCACAATAAGCAAGCGTATTTTCGACCCCGATGCCGCCCCAAATGGAACCAAAATTGACAATTGCCCCTGCCCCTTGCGCTTTCATATGGCGGACCGCCGCACGGGACATGAAAAACAGGCCGTCCACATTGACCGCCATGACCCGCCGCCAGTCAGCATCGCTCGTATTGATAGCGTCGGTGCGGCGGATAATCCCAGCGGCGTTTACAAGCACGTCGACACGCCCGAATTTAGTCACTGTTTCGTCGATGCAAGAATCGCAAAAAGCAGAATCTGAGATATCCCCGGCGAACGAAATTTCAGCGTTGATCTCATGAGCGATTTTTTCTAACCCCGGCTCATCCAGATCAACCGGAACAATCATACTTCCGGCAGATGCAAACAGCCGCGCAGTCGCCGCCCCCATGCCCGAAGCTGCACCTGTTATCAGGACTATTTTATCTTTCATCTAGCCTCACACTGAAAATGACCGTGGTGTGTTTATTCGTCATTTGGCGGTTTCAAACATGCCATACTTGTTTTGCAGGGTCTCACTTACTTGGGAAAATGTATTCAATAAAGGAATTAAATCCCGCCCCATGGGGGTCAGGCTATATTCCACATTAGGCGGGTTGGTGGGCAGRACCTTRCGRYCTATCACRCCAAGRCGATCCAGYTCACGYAGYCTGGTGGTCAGGACTTTYGAWGACACTTTGCCRAGCGCCCGGCGCARTTCGCCRAACCGCAATGTGCCRTCGCTCAGATAATAAATGATCTGCARRGTCCAGGCTGGCGACAGCATCCGGATACAGGGTTCGAGCGGGCAATGGTCTGATGGGGCAAGCATCGCGTTCTCCAAATTTAATAGTTACCTAATGGTACCTACTTTTAAGTGGTAACTACAATCCCTATAATTTATTCAACCAGAATAATACGTTCAAGACACAGGAGGCCGAGATGCAAAAAATTATCCACAAAGCCAATTCCCGCGGCACCGCCAACCATGGCTGGTTGCACAGTTTCCATACGTTCAGCTTTGCCGGCTATCACAATTCCGACCGGATGGGGTTCGGCAAATTGCGGGTATTGAATGATGACGTGGTGCAGCCAAGCGGCGGGTTTGCTACCCACCCGCATGAAAATATGGAGATCGTATCGATCCCGCTTGCAGGTTCCTTGAAGCACAAGGACAGTATGGGCAATGTCCATGTCATTGAAACCGGCGAAGTTCAGGTTATGTCGGCTGGGACCGGCATCACCCATTCGGAATATAATGGCTCTGACATTGATCCGGTGAATTTTCTGCAAATCTGGATTTTGCCGAAAGAGCATAATGTTGCGCCCCGCTACGACCAAAACACCTTCCTTGCCGAAGATCGCCAAAACCGCTTTCAAACGGTCATAACGCCCGATGGCAGCGACGGGTCGCTGGCGATAAATCAGAATGTGTTCTTCTCTCTGGCCAATTTAAGCCAGGGGAAGACCCTCGAACATGACCTAAGTAACGCAGCTAACGGCGTCTATTTGTTTGTCCTTAAGGGTGAAATCAAAATCGACGGCGAAGAGCTTGGTGCCCGGGATGCGATTGGACTTACCGGTGTGGCAAACATTTTGATACAAGCCACCAAAGATGCAGAAATATTGTCCATCGAAACCCCGATGGATTGATGCCAATCATACGTTGCCTCTGCCCGCCCCCGACGAAAGACTGTTTCGTGCAACAATTTCCAAAATAACTGGACAGGTTGCTTACTATCTGGTCCACACAATTGAATACCGGATTGATATCCGGCGCGTTCTTTTTGGTTTATGCGCCAGCGGGGGCGGGCATATCTGCAACGGATGGACCGCATGCAAGAAATTTCAAATGCGCCGACACGGGCGGGTATTGTCGGCATGGGCACCGCTGTCCCGCCGCATGTAATTTCGCAAGAACAGGCTGAAGAATTTACCCGCAGCATTTTTGCGAGCCGGATCGCCGATTTCGACAGGATGGCGAAAGTATTTCCCAACACCGGGATCGAAACCCGACATCTTGTATGCCCGATAGACTGGTACAAAGCCGACCATGGATGGGCCGATCGCTGCGAGACTTTTGTTGCCGGTGCTAAAACGCTTTACGCCGATGCGGTCACAGCAGCGCTTACTGATGCTGATCTGAAAGCCAGCGATATCGACACCATTGTCATGGTGTGTTCGACAGGGATCGCGACACCCGGCATTGAAGCGATCATGCTCACATCGATGGGGTTTCGCCAGGATGTGAAGCGCGTGCCGCTGTTTGGGCTTGGATGTGCGGGCGGGGTTTCAGGCCTATCGCTTGCGGCCCGTCTCGCGGATAGTGGTGACGAAACGGTGCTGATCGTGGCGCTTGAAATTTGCAGCATGGCGGTTCGCACCGACCAATTGACCAAAGCCAATATTGTCGCGTCGGCCTTGTTTGGCGATGGCGCGGCGGCGGCGATTGTCTCCAAAAACCCGCAACACCAGCAACGCGCCACGTTTGAATTTACCCGCGAACATACTTGGCCGGATACGCTGGATATCATGGGGTGGCGGATTGACGATGAGGGCTTTAACGCCATTTTTTCGCGCAGCATTCCGCAATTGGCGAAGCAAAAAGTTCCCGCTGCGATYGAYGRRTTTCTMAACGCCAACGATCTCAGCCGCGAYGATCTGGACGGCTATGCGTTTCATCCGGGCGGAACCAAGGTTCTCGAAGCCCTTGAAACGTCTCTGCAATTAGARCCYGATCAGCTTCAAATAGAGCGTTCGGTTTTGCGTAAATACGGCAATATGTCAGCCCCCACTGCGCTTTTTGTTTTTCGCAAAGTGCTTGAAGAAAAGTTAACCGGTCGCCTGCTTCTGTCRGCTCTTGGGCCGGGCTTCACCATGAGCATGATCACGCTGATGCCRGGATCAYCTGAGTGAGTTGGCAAATTCTGATACTGGCTTTTGTGACCCTGCAACGGCTGTCTGAACTGKTGATWTCACGGCGCAACACCACGCGCCTTTTGGCAACTGGCGGCCATGAGGTTGGTGCCGGGCATTACCCGCTGATSGTRRTSGTGCATGGATTATGGCTTGCYGGRCTTTGGTGGCTGGCMCCCRRCMGCGACATTATCTGGCCATTGCTCGGGCTATATGTGATTTTACAATTTTTCAGGTTTTGGATTTTGCTAAGCATTGGCAAAAGATGGACCACCCGGATCATTATTGTACCGGGTGAAACACTGGTCGCGCGCGGGCCATATAAATTTTTAAAGCATCCAAACTATGTGCTCGTTGTGGCAGAGATTGCGTGTCTGCCCGCCCTGTTTGGTCTTGGTTGGTTTGCATTGCTGTTTACAATTCTCAATGCTGGCATTCTGTTTATCCGGATCAGGGCCGAGAATGCGGCGCTTGAGCCATTGCGGTAGAAACGTCTGCTTCGAAACCTTCTATGGCTTTATCTTTTTCGTCTGAACCTAGAAACATGGCTTCGAAGCCATTGCGGGCCAACGCAACAATTTCGTCCGCTTTGAAATCAAGAGCCTTGTCCAGAGCGATAAAATTATCATTCATGTAGCCGCCAAAATAAGATGGATCATCGGAATTTACGCTTGGCTTCAGGCCCATATCCAGCATCCGCTGGATCGGATGATCTACCATTTGGGAAATGCTCTGAAGGCGCAGGTTTGAAAGCGGGCAAACCGTCAGGGGCATCTGATCTGCGACGAGGCGTTTGACCAAAGCTTCATCTTCCAGCGCCCGGTTGCCATGGTCGTTCCGGTCCACGCCTAAAACATCAAGCGCCTGCCAGATATAATCTGGTGGCCCTTCCTCTCCGGCATGGGCGACCAATTTGAAGCCTTCGGCGCGGGCGCGGCGAAATACGTTTTTGAATTTTTCCGGCGGATGACCAAATTCCGACGAATCCAGTCCAACGCCAATAATCCGGTCTTTGTGGGCAAGCGCCAGATCGAGAGTTCGCTCCGCGTCGGMTTCATCCAGATGGCGCAAAAAACACATGATCAACTTTGATTGGATGCCGAATTCTCGTTGGTAATCACCAATGGCGCGCCACAGCCCGTCGAGACAGGTCTCGAAACTGACGCCCCGTGGCAAATGCCCCTGGGGATCGAAGAAGATTTCTGTGTATTTGACGTTGTCGGCGTGGACGCGCTTCAGATAGGCCCGCGTCAGATCATAAAAATCCTGCTCAGTCTGGAGCACCGACATGCCTTGATAATAGAGATCGAGAAAATCTTGAAGGTTCGAAAAGTCATACGCCGCACGCACTTCCTTCACTGACGCGAAGGGCAGCGCGACGCCGTTGCGCTGGGCCAGCGAAAACAACAATTCAGGTTCAAGACTGCCTTCGATATGGATATGGATTTCGGCCTTTGGCAGGCGCTTGATCAATTGGGTATTTTGCGACATTTGGCGTTCTCCGGGAGCAAGCTATCTCCCGGAAAATGCACCTATTCGCCCTAAAAAATCAAATCACAGCTGCGCTAGTCCCCGCGATGATTGCGAAACGGTCTGATAAAGCGATCAATTCCGCATTGTGTAAATCGTTCGCGGCCATAACGCCGCCATCCAAGGTTGGCAGATCGCGGGTGGCGCAGGCAGATGCCACCACGGTGGAGAAATAGCCATGATCGATCGCGGCGCGGGCCGTTGACGAAATGCACATATGTGTCATGAAGCCCGCAATCACCAATTTCTTGCGCTCTGTAGATTCTAGAGCCGAGACCAGGTCCGTGCCCGCAAATGCGTTCGGCAGGCCCTTTTCGATAATCGTCTCACCCTCCATGGTCGCGGCTTCGCTCATAAAGGCACCATTGTCGGCGTCCCTATCGAACAAGCTGCCGGCCTGGCCTTTGTGGGCAACGTGGATAATCGGCGTCCCTTCAGCGCGGGCGGCAGCGAGCAATGTTGCAACCTCTTCCATCGCCGCATCAACGCCCGGTAACGGGACCGCTCCGGTGCGGTATTCGTTTTGGCAATCGATCAACAACAAAGTTGCTTCACCAAGTTTCGCCGGTGTCAGATTGGCACCCGCCATTTCAAGCAATGTTTTCGCCATGTGGGTTTYCCTTCTCTAAAGTTGCTGGCAATTTACGCACTTGGTTTCCTGCATAATAGCTTGAAATATGCATATCTATTCTGCATAAACGCAGAATGAAAAATTGGRATGAYGCGCGCTATKTRCTSGCRGTTGCGAATGCMAAAACATTCAGCGCSGCRGCYAAAAMYCTRAATGTYAATCAGACCACMRTGTCGCGCCGGATYGAGCGCCTTGAACAMGARCTTGGTCTTTCTCTTTTTGTTTTGAACAAGGGCCACCTGGAGCCGACCGATATCGGAGCGGCTCTAATAGAGGAATGCCGGAAATTGGAACCGGCATTCGCGACGCTGGAGCAACGTGTTTTATCCCTGATCGACAGCCCGGTTTACCGGGTAATTCTGGCGGCAACTGAAATAGTTGCACGCACCATGTTGGCGCCAAATATCGGAAAACTCCATTCCAGCAATCCAAACATTCACCTCACTTTGATCACGGGGCAACAAAATGTCCGTCTGGACCAAGGTGAAGCTGATATCGCTGTGCGTCTGAAGCGGCCAGGGTCCGGTCGTTTTAAGGTCCGCAAGCTGGCCGATATTGAATTCGCGGTTTACGCCCGCAAATCCCGCAAAAAATCGAACAAACCAAAAATGTGGCTCGGATATACCAAAGATATGGCCCAGTTGCCGGAAGCTGTTTGGATGGAAAATTATATGGAAGGGCAAGCGCCCATTTTGCGCACCAACAACGCGCAATCTCTGGCTGAAGCAGCAGCATCCGGCGCAGGCATTGCGATGCTGCCCTGCCAACTTGGCGATGCCCATTCAATGTTGCAGCGGTATGACCTTGGGGTTCAATCGGTAAGCCGGGAGGCCTGGCTGGTGATCCGCGAGGGGATATCCAAACACCCGCATATTCGCGCTGTGGCAGACTGGATTGTGGAAGGATTTTCACCCGGATCGCAAAGCTGATTGCGATGCAATTTGCGATCCAGGTGAAAGTATTTCGCTATTCGCCGACAGCGACGACCCGGGCTGGAATCCCGCGTGCTTCGCGTTCAGACTTCAGACGCTCAGCGACCAGGAACGCCAGTTCAAGCGACTGGTCTGCATTAAGCCGCGGGTCGCAATGGGTATGATATCTGTCTTGCAAATCCGCATCAGAAATGGCTTTGGCACCGCCGGTGCATTCGGTCACATTCTGACCGGTCATTTCGATATGGATACCACCGGCATGAGTTCCCTCTGCCTGATGCACATCGAAAAAGTCACCGACTTCGCGCAGAACCAGATCGAACGGGCGGGTCTTGAACCCGGTTGCTGCCTTGATTGTGTTGCCGTGCATGGGRTCRCATGACCAGACAGGCATGCGGCCTGCGGATTTAACTTTGCAGATCAGTTTTGGCAGATGTTCCGCTACTTTGCCGGCACCATAACGTGCAATCAGGGTAATCCGGCCTGGTTCGTTTTCCGGGTCAAGAATATCGAGTAATTGCAACAATTCATCTGGATCAAGCGACGGGCCGCATTTAATGCCGATCGGGTTTTTGATGCCCCGGCAAAATTCTACATGGGCGTGATCCGGTTGGCGGGTCCGGTCGCCAATCCAGACCATATGGCCAGATGTTGCGTACCAGTCACCAGATGTTGAATCGAGGCGCGCCATGGATTGTTCATAACCAAGGAGCAAAGCTTCGTGGCTGGTGAAAAAATCGGTCGCGCGCAATTGCGGTGCGGTTTCAGGGTCGATGCCGCAGGCCCGCATGAATGC
>JAESRU010000146.1 GCA_016764455.1 Hyphomicrobiales bacterium
ACCGGTAAAATGCCTATCTTTTTTGGCACTGCGGCGGTTTAAAACATATTCATAAGCGGCGATCAGCGCGGTGACCGCTGCAAATGACATTTGGAAACTGGCGGTAACAACGCTTTCTGGTCGCCACAGGATTACAAACAAAGCCGCCAGCGCCACGTTGCGCAAAGAGATTGCCGGGCGCTCAAGAAGGATTGCAACAAGCATGATCCCGACCATTATGAACGCGCGTTGGGTCGCGACATTGGCGCCAGACAATGCCAGATAGAACGCGCCTGCGAACAAAGCTGCGAACGCGGCTATTTTCTTGATCGGATACCGCAACGCGATGCCCGGGATAAATGCCAGCAAAGCCCTTAACCCGGCAAAGAGTGCGCCCGTCACCAAGGTCATGTGCAAGCCGGATATTGCCAATACATGAGCCAACCCCGATGCCCGCAACATCTCCACATGATTTCGGGATATGAAGCTTCTGTCTCCGGTGATCAATGCGATTGCGATTGACCCGGAATCACCCGGTAATGCATTGCGAATACGGCGTGAAATCTCCGCCCGAATATTGTCGATTTCCAACAGACATTGTCCAGAATTCCAGGGCTCATAACTTCGCTGATACGATGCTCAATCGAATGCACAATGCCGATGGCACCGATCCGCTCAAACCAGGCATAGCGGGAGAAATTATACCCGCCAGGCGTGGCCGGGCCCGGTGGTGGACCAATCCACGCTTTGATGCGGATAATGGCCCCCGGTGAAAATTCGGCCAAACGCGCCGGATCACGAAGCCGCAGCCGCACCCGATACGGGGTTTCATGGTCGTCAAGACGATCTATTGAAGACACCCGCACAAGGAGATTTATGCCCCCATCCCGACGCGGTCTGGTTCCCTCCAACCATCCATCAATCGTGACGCCCGCATGTTGCCCCGCCAATACCGGCGCGCGAAGGGTTTCGCTGCGAAATTTTGCAAGCGCAAGCCCAGATGCAAATGCAGCAAGCAACAGGATTAAAAAACCGCCCGGCAACCAGTTGCGGCAACGATAGGCCAGCAGCGCCAAAATAAGCGCGCTTGGGGTCAATACCGCAAGAACAGGTTCAGACGGCAAGCCGAAATAGGTGGCGGCCCCCAGCCCCAACGCCACCGGCACCCACAGGAACCAGCGATCACGCTCGTCATTCAGCAATGTCACCAACCAAATTGCCAAAGCGTGCCTCGCTGTTTCTCACGGTCCGGCACCGCTCATTCAATATTGATTGGCGCGGACATTTACCCCATCGGATAAGCTATGCTACACGGACGCGAAACGACACCAAACACGCTTCCCAATTTTTTTACGCGCAGGATTTTTATGACCACCCAGATCGTCACCCGTTTTCCGCCGTCACCAACCGGCTATCTGCATATTGGCGGCGCCCGCACAGCGCTTTTCAATTGGCTATTTGCACGCGCCAATGGCGGCAAAATGCTGTTGCGTATTGAGGATACCGACCGGGAACGGTCCAATGAAGACGCCGTCCAGAAAATTTACGAGGGCCTGCAATGGTTGGGTCTGGATTGGGATGGCGACCCGGTTTCGCAATTTTCCAGAGTGGACCGCCACCGGGAAGTTGCCGAGACGCTGCTGGCTGACGGCAAAGCCTATCGATGCTATGCGTCCAAGGAAGAATTGGCTGAGATGCGCGAAACCGCGCGCACCGAGGGACGCGCCGTCAATTATGACGGGCGGTGGCGCGACCGCGACCCTTCTGAAGCGCCAGCTGGTGTTGACCCCGTTATTCGTATCAAGACCCCGCAGGACGGAGAAACAATTGTCGACGACAAGGTGCAGGGCAATGTCTCGTGGAAGAACCAGGACATGGATGATTTTATCATCATGCGCTCGGATGGCACGCCGACATACATGCTCGCGGTTGTGGTTGATGACCATGATATGGGCGTGACCCATATTATTCGTGGCGACGACCATCTGACCAATGCGGCCCGGCAATCCCTGCTCTATAATGCGCTTGGATGGGCGGTGCCTATAATGGCGCACATCCCTCTTATTCATGGTGCCGACGGCGCAAAATTATCAAAACGCCATGGTGCGCTTGGTGTCGGCGCTTATCGGGACATGGGGTTTCTACCCGAAGCCATGCGCAATTATCTGGTTCGGCTTGGGTGGAGCCACGGTGATGATGAGATCATGACGGATGAACAGATGATTTCATGGTTTTCGCTGGACGGCATCGGCAAGAGCGCTGCGCGCTTTGATTTTGCAAAACTGGAAAACCTCAATGGACATTACATCCGGCAAGCCGATGATGCTCGTCTTGTCGAGGCTGTCATTGAGGCATTGCCGGGCATTGCTCCGGAACATGATGTTGTTCTGAATGACAATGAAAAAGCTTTGTTATTGGCAGCGATGCCTGGATTGAAGGAGCGCGCCAAAACCCTGATCGATATCTGGCAGGGTGCAGCATTTTTGTTTGCCAACAGGCCGCTGAAAATTGAAGACAAGGCCCGCGGTATCATCGACAAATCAGGCAATCTTCTCTCCGATATTTCCAACGCCCTGGCAGCAATCGATGAGTGGAATGTTGGGTCAATTGAAACCGTTATTCGGGCTTACGCGGAAACCCATGAATTGGGCCTTGGAAAAATCGCACAACCGCTCCGAGCCGCGCTCACGGGGACMRATGTCTCGCCGGGGATTTTTGACGTTCTCKSSGTKCTTGGGCGYGAAGAAACGCTTGCWMGAATTGCCGATCAAACCGCCTAACCTTATCCCTTRACAGGCTTCTTAGGTCTGGCTGCGCCTTGCAGGAATCGGCCAAATCATCTATTCAATTGAACCAGACCCATACTTGTTCACAAAAACATGCTGCAGACCGGATCTGTGTTCTTACACAGACGCGGTGCGCGGGGGTTTTTGTATATATTCAGGAGATGTCTAAATGACAGAAAAAGCGACACTTAGTATTGGCGACGAAAGTTGGGACTTCCCGATTAAAACCGGAACAGTCGGACCAGACGTTGTTGATATTTCCTCTTTATACAAAGAAACAGGTCGCTTTACGCTGGACCCCGGATTTACCTCTACTGCAAGTTGCGATTCTGAAATCACCTATATCGATGGCGATAAAGGCATACTTCAATATCGCGGATACCCGATCGAACAAGTGGCCGAACACGGCACTTTTCTTGAAACCTGTTACCTTCTTCTCTACGGAGAATTGCCTACCCAGGCCCAGAAAGATGATTTCACGACCCGTGTGACCTATCACACGATGATCCATGAACAGATGACTCGGCTCTATTCCGGTTTTCGGCGTGATGCCCATCCAATGGCGATTATGGTTGGCGTTGTCGGCGCGATGTCTGCTTTTTATCACGATTCAACAGACATAAATGACGAACATCAGCGGATGGTGGCGAGCCTCCGYATGATCGCCAAAATGCCGACGATTGCKGCTATGGCCTATAAATATTCAATCGGTCAGCCTTTCGTTCCACCATTGAACAATCTTGATTATTCGTCCAATTTTCTGCACATGTGCTTYGCSGTACCGTGCGAAGACTATAAGCCCAATCCTGTGTTGGCACGCGCGATGGACCGGATTTTCATCCTCCATGCAGATCACGAGCAAAACGCATCCACATCAACCGTTCGCCTTGCAGGGTCTTCCGGTGCTAATCCGTTTGCCTGCATCGCGGCCGGCATTGCGTGTCTTTGGGGTCCAGCTCATGGTGGCGCTAACGAAGCGGCACTTGCGATGCTTGGAGAAATTGGTTCAGTTGATCGCATTCCGGAATATGTTGCCCGCGCCAAAGACAAGAACGATCCGTTCCGTCTGATGGGTTTTGGCCACCGCGTCTACAAGAAYTACGACCCRCGCGCCAAAATCATGCAGCAAACAACCCATGAAGTTTTGAACGAATTGGGGATTAAAGATGATCCCTTGCTCGATGTTGCGTTGGAACTGGAGAGAATTGCTCTAACCGACGAGTATTTCATTGAAAAACGGCTTTATCCAAATATCGATTTCTATTCAGGAATTACGCTGAAAGCGCTTGGTTTTCCAACCACAATGTTCACGGTCCTGTTTGCGGTGGCACGCACCGTTGGTTGGATTGCACAATGGAAAGAAATGATCGAAGACCCGCATCAGCGCATCGGCCGCCCGCGCCAGCTTTATACCGGCGCTGCGGAACGCAACTATGTATCGATCGGTTCTAGATAGGTTTTGYMGCCTGTCGGGCAATCGAAATAACATCYATAATTTCKGTCGCCGCATGAGTGCTCGGGTTCATCCCGGGCACCGACATGCGCTCGATGACTTTGTTAAACCCCTTAAGCTGCCGTTGGCGGGTTTCATCGTCGGTCAATAATGAAATTGCTTTTTTTGCTATATTTTCCGGGTTGAAATTCTGTTGCAATAATTCTGGAACAAATTTTTCTTCCGCGATCAAATTTGGTAGCAAAAAAGATTCCGCCACCATCAACCAGCGGAGCTTGTGCGCAACCCAATCAAGTCGGTATCCTGCCACCATGGGCACCCGGGCAAGTGAAAGTTCGAGCGTAACGGTTCCTGAAGCAGCAATSGCCGCTGTGGCTCGCCTGAAGGCTGCCAGTTTTGCGTTCTCACCTGCAACAATTTTCGGCTTCACAGACCAATTTTCAATGTCGTTTTCAACAATCGAGCGTACATTACTGGCAACAGGTAAAAGCAATTCCAGATTTGGTATTTTTTTCGATACAAGAGCAACCGCCTCACCAAATATGCTGCTTAAGCGTTTTACTTCGCTGGACCTGCTGCCTGGCAAAACCAGCAAACAAGGGTTTTCCCTATATCCTTTTCGGGACTTTATGTTGGGTTCAAACTCATTCATTCTGGCCACAAGTGGATGCCCCACATAAACGCAMGGYGGTCCYGACAATYTTYTATGYGCGGCYTCYTCAAACGGTAAAATYGCYAAAACCCGRTCTACATATTTRCGCATSCGYTTGGCMCGYCCCGGRCGCCACGCCCATACAGATGGTGGTGCATAATTGACAATCGGAATGTCTGGCGCACGGCGCCGCACCCGTTTGGCAACCGCATGGGTGAATTCAGGACTGTCGATTAGGATCAAACAATCGGGACGCGCATTTACAATATCGTCGACACATWTGCGAACCAGCCCCAACAACCTTGGAAATTGCGAAACAATGTCCAAAAGCGACATAGTGGCCAGTTCGGATATGGGAAACAGGCTCTCCATTCCGCCTTTTTCCATTTCTTCGCCRCCTATGCCCGCAAATGATACAGCGCCGTCATGCCGTTCCGTGAGRGCCCTCATCAAAGGGGCTCCCAAAGCGTCGCCAGAAGGCTCGCCGGTTATGATGTAAATGCTTAAATCAGACATTTGGTCCTGCGCTCAATCCTGAAGTGGCGCAACCGTGGTGACGAATACCCCGGCTTCATTYGCAGCTTTCGTGACGCCCTCCTTGTCAACAACAAGTGTGTGACCCCGTTCAACAGCAATGCCGGCCAATCCTGCCGCCGCAATACCCTGAATTGTTTTGACCCCAATCGTTGGCATATCGACGCGCAAATCCTGACCGGGTTTAGGTAATTTTACAAGAACACCTGACCTGGTGTTTCCCTTTTCCGAACGCAAATCAGCACACCTGGACAGCATCCTGTCAGTGCCTTCAACAGCTTCAACGGCCAAAATACGGCCCCTGTCGACCACAACACCCTGCCCCACATCGAACTCACCAAAAGTCCGCGACATCCGGGTTCCGAATTTGATATCTTCTTTTAAAACTTTGTTGGGTTTGACAGAACCCAAAAATTTTTCGCTCAAGCAAAGGCCGCTGGAAATTTCGTGGGCACCACGGATCGTAATGCCTTCACGTTCAATGTACTTCACCAATTTATCCAGGACAGACCCGTCACCACCGACAAGAATCCGAAGGATTTTTGGAATATACTTCAAGCCTGAAACATCCAAATGCAAATCCCTGAATTGTGGCCTGGGGACGTATCCAAGCATGACAAGTTCGGAGCAATTATGTTTGCGCAGGGTAGAAAACAATTGACCCAATGCGCCAAGTTTCCAAACTATATGCGGCCAAACCTGAATTTCATCATCAGCTTCGCCGTCTATTGCGATGACCAGAATTTTCCTGCCCGTCGCTGCGACACTCTCTGCAAATCTAACAGGAATTTCCCCCCCGCCCGCGACAATGGCAAGAGTATTATTTTCCAAATTTTCCGGACCAGTCACACTATTCTCCTGGTGCGCGTTTTAACCTCCACGGGCCGCACGGGGCAATGTCAGTGGCCGGCCATTATTTACTCGAATGAAGCTGACAATTTCCTGCACCAATGCTTCGTCAGGAAAACTATCCGCAACATCATCCACCCGTTCACTCATGGTTCCTTCGTCCGCAAATAAGAGCCGATATGCCCGGCGCAATTTATTGATTTCTTCGCGGCTAAATCCCTGGCGACGCAATCCGACAATATTCAATCCGCCCAGATACGCGCGGTTCCCAAGAGCCATACCAAAAGGGATCACATCTGATGTTATAGGAGAAAGGCCTCCGAGAAACGCACAACGCCCAACCCGGACCCGTTGTTGCACCGCGGCCRGTCCGCCAATAATTACATTGTCGCCAAGCTCCACATGGCCGGCAAGTGGCGAATTGTTGGTAAGAACCACGTGATTGCCAACCACGCAATCATGCCCCACATGTGAGCCGATTAGAAACATGCAATCGTCGCCGATCCTTGTCTCCATAAGGCCGCGTTTGGTCCCTGGGCTCATGGTGACATATTCACGTATTACGTTGCGGGCGCCGATTACAAGGCGACTGGGCTCACCCTGAAAAGTTGAATCCTGCGGGGCTGTTCCTAACGCGGCAAAAGAAAAAATTTCGCAATTTTGACCGACCTCTGTGTAGCCATCRATCACCACATGAGAATGCAGTTTGGACCCGGTCCCAATTTCAACATTGGGGCCAATGATTGAATAAGGGCCAATAACAACATCGTCCGCGATTTTCGCGCCTGAATCAACCAGCGCCGTTGCGTGAATATTAGCCATGGGCGCTCTTGACCGTTTCGCTCATTGCAATCAATTCTGCTTCTGCGACAAGTTCGCCATCAACGATAGCTTCGCAGGCCACTTTCCAAACAGGCCCGCGGCGATGAATTTTACGTATGTGATATTCCAACACATCACCAGGCACCACAGGTTTCCTGAATTTGGCCTTGTCTATCGACATGAAATAGAWAAGCGGGACGTCTCCCCCATCAGCCACGAAGTGAATGCACATCGCTCCAGCGGTTTGCGCCATTCCTTCAATTATCAGCACTCCTGGCATTATTGGATTATTGGGAAAATGGCCCGCAAAAAACGGTTCGTTAATGGTGACATTTTTAATACCCACGCAAGCGTCATCACCATCAATATCCCGTATTTTGTCTACCAACAAAAAGGGGTACCGGTGAGGCAACAGCTCCATAAGCCTCATAATATCGATCGAACCCAGCTCGTTTTTTTCTTTGTCTGGCATTTGAATGCGCCCTGCTTTGAGAATTCCCAATCCTAACATTCAATAAAGTCCGGGAAAACTTCAATTCCTACATTTTTACTTTCCGCGTTTTCCCGCGGCAAGATTTTTCAGCGTCATTAATTCTCTAATCCACTCTCGGAAAGGCTTTGCCGGCGTCCCACCCCACTTCTCGCCAGGCGGCACATTGCCCGCAACATTGCTTGATGCCGCGATCATCGTTCCAGCCCCGATTTCCACATGGTCCGCCACGCCAATTTGGCCACCCAGGATAACAAAATCACCAAGTGTGGCACTGCCGGATATTCCTGTCTGAGAGACCACAAGGCAATGTCGTCCAAGTACGGCATTGTGCCCTATTTGCACCAGATTATCGATGCGGGTWCCTTCACCAATTATCGTATCACGGAGCGCGCCCCGATCGATTGTGGAATTGGCACCTATTTCGGTATTGTCCTGGATTATKACRCGGCCGATTTGCGGGATTTTTCGATGACCGKCCTTGCTGCTGGCATATCCAAAACCATCCTGGCCAATGCGCACACCTGGATGAATTGTCACGCCGTTCCCCAGCAATGCATGAATGATGGTTGTGTTTGGCCCTATGCTACAATTGCGACCAATGCGGACATTGCGTCCAATGACGGCTCCTGCAGAAATTACGGTACCGCTACCAATTTCAACTCCGGCCCCTATGACCGCTTGTGGCYCAACGACAACACCTTCTTCCATGCGGGCAGATGTATGAATTGAGGCATCCGGCGAACAGCCTTCGTTGCCAAATGCGCGGACAGGGTCACAWGAYCCKGGGAAAAACCGCAACGTCATATCTGCAAACGCGGCGCGGGGATCGTCAACAACAATAACAGCCTTAGAATTTGGCGCTAAGTCCTGATACTTTTTTGATATGAGTATGGCACCAGCTCTGGTCGCCGATAATTGGTCTTTGTATTTTGTGCTGCCAAAAAAGGYCAAATCCTCGGGCCCGGCATCGTCCARAGGGGCGACGTTGGATATGAGRCGCGCGGCAAATTTGTCGGAAAGCAAATGGCCGTCAGTCCAATTTGCGATATCGGAAATCACAAAAGGACCTGACAATTCTAAAAAACTTGTTTCGATCATAGGCCTGGAATTTCTACAAAGACAATTCCGCTGCTGAAACAACCGGCTCAGATTGTCTCAAACAGCTGATCAGAATTGCGTGCCACCGCCGAACCGGAACGATTGTTCATCGTCAAATGCTGCACTTGAAAGCACATGGGAAAAGTCTGCCCGGAGCGGCCCAAAGGGYGAATTCCAGATAAKAGAGACACCAACGGCTGACCTGATCGTGCTTGAATCCTGTAGGACAAGCGTTTCACCAGCGTCAACAAYYSCATTTCCATTYCTATCAAAGAATGTTCCGTTCACAAGATCRGTYCCRTAAACYGAACCTGCATCCARGAATACAGCGCCTTTAAACCCTAGGCTTTCAGGTATCAGAGGAATTGGGAATTGTACTTCTGCGGTTGCCGCAAAATACATGTTACCACCCAAGGCATCGCCTGTAGCACCGTCTCGTGGCCCCAGACCTGAGCGATCAAAGCCACGAATGGTTTCTCCGCCCTTGAAGAAGCCATCCAGGAGACGAACATCGTCACCGCCAAAACCGGTAATATGGCCGCCCTGCAATTTGACAACACCGATAATACCCGGCCGGAATTGATAATAGGCACGGGCTTCAGCGGTTGTACGGAGATAATTCACATCGCCGCCAATACCGGCTAGATCYTGCGAGAAGCTGAAATACAAACCGGTGGTCGGGTTACGCGCATTATCCAGAGTATCAAATCTGATTGAGTAACCAGCGCTGGAGGTAAGTGAGCGTCCCTGCGCGAGGAAAACTGAAATCGACGATGTAGCCAATACATCAGTAATATTTTCAGAAGCGAGTTGATATCTGGTTGTTACCGACCAGCTTTCCGTGACCGGGAAGCCAAACCTGAGGCCAAAACCGTGGCGCTCGAGGTTGAAAGAAGATTCATCTTCCAAATCAACCCGGCGGGAAAAGATATCAATCCCGGCAGATACCCGGCGATCAAGGAAATATGGATCGGTGAAGGAGAAATCAACATCCTGACGTTTCCCCGAAATGCTCAAGGCAAGGCGTACAAAATGTCCGCGACCAAGGAAATTCCGCTCGGTAATGCTGATATCACCCAGTGCGCCATCCGAGGAGGAATAACCTGCGCCGATGGAGAAATTACCGGTGGATTTATCAACAACTTCGACGTTGAGAATAATTCTATCGGGGGCACTGCCCGGGCTACGCGTGATTGCAACTCTTTCAAAATAATCGAGGGCATTCAAACGCCGTTCAGCGCGGTCAATCAAAACCCGGTTATAGGCGTCACCTTCGACAACATCRAATTCGCGGCGCACCACTTCATCATGGGTGCGGGTGTTACCAAAGATATTGATCCGCTCGATATAAACGCGTGATCCTTCCTCAACCACATAAACGATAGAAATCGTTTTGGTTTCGGCGTCCCGGCGCCCCTGAGGGCGCACCTGGGCAAAGGCAAAGCCCAATTTACTGACTTCAAGTGTCAGGTCTTCCAGGGTTTTATCGATATCTTCGAGGCTGTATTCATCACCTGGATGGGTGAGGACGAAAATCCGTAATTCATCAGGATCAAGACCAGGAATGCTGGATTCAACGACAACATCCTGGAAGGTGTAGAGCGCSCCTTCATCCACTGTAATCGTGATGAAGAAGGAATTATTCTCGCGATCCAGATCGGCAACGGCTGAAATAACACGGAAATCCGCATATCCGTTATTGAGATAGAAACGGCGCAACAATTCCTGGTCAGCAGCCAGGCGGTCCGGGTCATAAACATCGTCAGTCTTCAGAAAGGAGAGCAAACCGGATTCTGAAGTGGTAATAACCTCTTGCAGATCACCATCATCAAAAGCTCTATTGCCTACAAAGTTGATCCGGGAAACGCGCGTTTTATCGCCTTCATCAATCTCAAAAACCAGATCGATGCGGTTTTGCGGCAATTGAATGATTTTTGGCTCGACACGCGCATCAAATCTACCAGACCTGCGATAGATTGTCAGAATGCGCTGCACATCAGCGGTAACCCGGGACCGGGTCAGTACAACACGAGGCCGCAACTGAACTTCAGCCGACAAAGTATCGTCGGTGACTTTCCGGTTACCTTCAAATGCCACGCGGTTGATCAGCGGRTTTTCGGATAATTCCACGAGCAGAGTAGAGCTCTGCATGGAAATCTTCACATCGGAAAACAAACCCGTTGCGAACAATGCCTTGAATGAATCGTCGGCACGCACTGGGTCGTACCGGTCGCCAACCGAAAGCCGTAGATACCCTACAACCGTCTGGGTTTCGACACGGTGATTTCCGCGCACATCGATATTTTGAATTACTCTGCTGGATTGAGCATGAACTGCTGGTGAAACAGCTGTCACAGCAACGATTGCAGCGCCGGGTGCAACGACAAAAAACGCCACAACAGTGAGCATTTTCGCCAAAAACCGAGTGAAATTACGCATACGGTATGAATTCCCCGAAATCCAAGCTGCCAATCTGGCCGCAAATCTTCATGTACCCACGACTCACTTATACGTGCACGAGGGCCAGTTTCAATTCACTTGTAACGCTTTTTTTACACAATGAAAACACTTAACCCACGGAAACATCGTACTTTTATTATAACAGTGACAAGTTGGTCACGTCATTCCAAGTTGCAAAGATCATTAACATAAGCAACAGCGCCATCCCCACGCGAAACCCCATTTCTTTGGCGTTATCGCTTAAGGGCCGCCCCCGCACCGCTTCGATCGAATAATAGAGAAGATGCCCTCCGTCCAGCATGGGAATGGGGAACAGGTTAATCAGACCAATACTGACCGAAAGAACAGCGGCCAGATGGATCAGTGCCGCAACACCCAATGTTGCAACCTGCCCGGAAATCTGGGCAATTCTGATAGGTCCACCGAGCTGGCTGGCATCTTCACGCCCGACAATCACGTCATAGAGGTAGCCCATAGTACGGGCGATAACGAACCAGGTTTCCTGGGTTCCACGCCAAACCGCTTCGTGCAGCGGATATTTGACGAGGATAAAATCTTCAGGCTGGGCGCTTCTGGTAATTCCGATAAGGCCTATTTTCTGAACATTTCCAAAGCGATCGGTGATTTCTCTCCGTTTTGGGGTTGCCAGAATTGACATTTCGACGCCGCCACGGTCAATCAGAAATTCCAGTTCTTCGTCGGCACTAACGCTGACAATGCGCTGCATATCGGAAAAAGATTCAATCTCGCTGCCCTCAATCTCCAAAACAAGATCGCCGGCCTGAAATCCGGCAATTTCTGCGGCACTGTCTTCAGCGACTGAATCGACCCGTGCGCTTGTGGTCTGCCTACCAACGAACGCGAACATGATCGAGAAAATGACAATTGCGAGGATGAAATTCGCAATCGGACCCGCCGCGACCACGGCGGCGCGGGCGCTCAGCGATTTCAGGTGAAACGCCCCTTTGCGCTCGTCCTCGCTCATGGCTTCGAGCATTTCCACGTCAGGCGTGCTGGCTGCACTTTCATCATCGAGAAACTTGACATAGCCGCCAAGTGGCAACATTGAAATCCGCCATCTGGTGCCGTGTTTATCGTGCCAGCCAAAAATTTCTTTGCCAAAGCCGATGGAAAATACGGTGACTGTCACACCGTTCCAACGTGCGACGATGAAATGTCCGAGTTCATGAAAGAAAACGACGATCGTCAGAACGRACAGGAATGGCAAGATATAACTAGCCAGAGAGCCTGCACTTTCGACCAGACCAGAAAGCAGTTCCATTCAATTCACCTATAATTCGGGCCAGCATTCACGTGGGCGCTCTTGTAGCGACAATCCCTAACTGATCGTGAAATCGGGCATTAAAAAGGCATGCAACAAAAAGGCATGCAGTTAAAATTGGGGTTCAAATCAGGAAGCCCGCGCGAGAATCTCTTCTCCCGCTAAATGCCGTGTTTCCTGGTCAAGAGCAAGRAGGGAATCGATATCTGAGTTGGTATCTTTACCAGCGACAAAATCAGCCCGCGCCAGCCGCTCAGCTACCAAACCGGCAATATCGAGAAATCCGATTTTTTTGTCGAGAAATGCGGCAACCGCCAATTCGTTGGTGGCGTTTAGAATGGTTGCTGCCTGGTCCCCTGCTGCCATGGCATCGCGTGCCAAACGGATCGATGGAAATTTTTCCATATCCGGTTTTTCAAATGTGAGTGACTGAATTTCAGCTAAATCCAGTTTCGCCACCGGGGCCGCCATTCTTTGCGGCCATGCCAGGGAAACCGCAATTGGGGTGCGCATATCCGGCACGCCCATTTGCGCCATCACGGTGCCATCCGTATAGGTCGCCATGCCGTGAATTATGGATTCTGGATGGACCAGAACTTCGATCTGGTCGCTGTCCAGATTGAACAAATGGTGGGCCTCTATCAATTCCAGTCCTTTGTTCATCATGGTTGCGGAATCGATTGTGACCTTTGATCCCATATTCCAATTCGGGTGCCGCAAGGCATCTTCAGGGCGCGCAGCAGCCATCCGCTCTCGGGTCCATGTGCGGAACGGGCCGCCAGACGCCGTCAGAATGATGCTCGCAAGCCCGCCTTTGGAGGGTTGGTCGAGGGATTGGAAAATAGCGCTATGTTCAGAATCAACCGGCAAAATCGTCGTGCCATTATCAGACGCACACAACATGAAAGCTCTGCCTGCGCAAACCAGGCATTCCTTGTTGGCAAGTGCCACAATSSWWSSCTGTKSMMGMSCRGNGRCYGNSSGYYTCNANATCCAGNGGNNNCGWCGAKCRYTGCCATAATCCAGTCGGCCGGGAGCCTGGCTGCTGCTTCAACCGCAACCGGGCCAGATGCAGCGTCGATACCTGTTCCTGACAATGCAGATTTCAATGTCTGGTAGGCGCGATCATCGGCAACCACTGCCAATCTGGCACCAAGCTCAATTGCCTGACTTGCCAATAATTCGGCGTTGCTGTTTGCAACAAGTGCCTGAATTTCATAAGCGTCACGGTTTGCCGCCAACAGCTCAACCGTATTGCGGCCAATCGACCCCGTTGAACCGAGCACGCTCACCCGGCGAACATCGCCAGCACCATTTTTGATAGCGCTCCGCATAGGCGAATTCTGTATTCCTAATTCCATTGCAAAATACCCGCTGCAACATTTTCAAAACCGGCGCGCGAGGCACCTACGATGGCTGCGAATACGGCTGCCGCCACCAGTCCGTCTACGCGATCCATTATCCCGCCATGTCCAGGAATTATATTCCCGGAATCCTTGACATTGAAACGGCGTTTTACCGAAGATTCAAACAAATCCCCTCCCTGGGATACCAAAGCCAGGACCGCACCAAGCAGGATAAGCCCTACCATACTAGCATTTCCTGTGGCCCAGGCAAAAATGCCACCCGCAATTGCTGCTCCTGCCATGCCGCCTAGCAGGCCAGCCCAGGTTTTATTTGGTGAAACGGATGGCCMAAGTTTTGGGCCGCCGATAGCGCGTCCGGCAAAATAGGCTGCGGAATCTGTGACCCAAACAGTTACCAAAATAAATACAATTGCCTGCAACGCCTGGATTTGACTGGTCCTGATCATGATCAGGGCGAGCACCGGCAGGCAGGCGTAAAACAACCCGGATACCATCCAGCGGCTTTTCCCTTTGCGGATCACATCCACCAACATGATCCCAGTAACGAAACCGGTCAGAAGTGACACCGCAAAACCGTCTAGCCCGATATGGGCCAGGAAAACCGTGATAACCAGGATRAATGCGCCGAGCGCCATATCAACTGGTGTGCCTTTGGTGATTGTGTTCCATTCGCGCAAGATGAGAATTCCGGWAACCAATACTAGCGCCGTAAATGGCCAATCACCCAACCAGACAATCGCCAGCACGGCTGGGACAAGAATTGCCGCAGAAACAATGCGTTGGGTTAAATTGTTCAGAGCCCTGCCCTCAGGTTTTTAGTATTGTGACCAGCGCGCAACTTGTCAGATCCCGGCCACATTCGCGACCTTGCCGAAGCGGCGGTTACGGTGGGAATATTCTTCAATCGCATTGTCGAGCGCCTGACCATCAAAATCTGGCCAATAAATATCGGTAAAAACAAATTCAGTATAGGCACATTGCCACAACAGAAAATTTGAAATCCGTTCCTCTCCACTGGTACGGATGAGAAGATCTGGTTCAGGAATGCCTGCTGTATCAAGCTGGCTGGAAATCAGTTCTTCAGTAATGTCTTCAGGTGAAATTTTGCCATTCTCTGCCGACGCAACCAAGCCTTGTACTACGCGCACGATCTCGTTTCGGGCGCCGTAATTAAACGCGACAACCAGCGTCATTTTGCTGTTGTCCCGGGTCAGCGTTTCCGCTTCCTCAATCTGGTTCAGGATATCGGTTTTCAAATTGCTCCGATTCCCGATCATCCGAACCTGGACACCATTCTTGTGCAGTTTTTTCAGGTCACGGCGAATAAATGTCTTCAGGAGCCCCATCAGGTCATCGACTTCGGATTTTGGCCGGGACCAGTTTTCACTGGAAAATGCGAAAATCGTCAAATACCGAATGCCACGATCACCGGCGTTTTGGATACAAAGCCGCAAGGCTTCCAGGCCGGCACGGTGGCCCTGGGTACGTGCCAGCCCGCGTTCC
Organism: Hyphomicrobiales bacterium; assembly: GCA_016764455.1. Classification (GTDB taxonomy): domain Bacteria; phylum Pseudomonadota; class Alphaproteobacteria; order Rhizobiales; family NORP267; genus NORP267. The sequence goes on from JAESRU010000146.1 coordinate 15,279, forward strand.
TGCGCCCACCGTCCGTTGCCATCCATGATGACAGCAATATGTGTAGGCAATTGGTGGTTCCCATCAACGATACCTTCTGGAGCAACCGCGCTTTCACCCGTGCCATTTCCAGAATTTTTTGTTGCCCGCACCTTTATCGTCGCTTCCATGATCAGACCTGCATGAGCTCAGATTCTTTGGTTTCGAGCGCCGCATCAATATTTTTAATRACGGTATCGGTCATGCCCTGAATTTCGTCACTCCAGAGATGATGTTCGTCTTCGCTCATATGGGCGTCACGTTCCAGTTTTTTAAGTTGATCCATGCCANNTYRYSCCGYANCATTKCSAACCGCGATCCGCGCCTGTTCTGCATATTTATGCGCTACTTTGGTAATTTCCTGACGGCGCTCTTCATTCAATTCAGGGATCGGAAGACGCATCAACGTGCCTTCGACAATTGGATTAAGCCCAAGCTTGGATTCCCGGATCGCTTTCTCCACCGCTGGCGTTAAAGCTTTATCCCAGACCTGCACCGAAATCATGCGGGCTTCAGGAACCGATATGGTTGCCACCTGGCTGAGCGGGGTTGCGGCGCCATAAGCATCAACCGCAAGATTTTCGACAAGCCCTGCAGACGCCCGCCCTGTCCGCAGGCCGGCAAATTCAGTTTTCAGATTAGTGAATGCTCCATCCATGCGTCGCTGGAAGTCGTCAGATTCAAATTCTTCGTCAGCCATGATCACAAGCTCCTGCAAATGTCCGTATAAAGGATATCGCTCTCGGGGCGATGTTCCAATCGTTTGGGGAAATTATTTCCCTATTATCGTAAAACGTCCCTGCCCGCACAAAACCGAAAGCATTGTCGCGGGGTCTTGAATTGAAGCGATGATGACCGGCAAAGCATTTTCGCGCGCAATAGAAATTGCAGCTGCGTCCATGACCTGGAGGTTTTTTGCCAGCACTTCATCATAACTGAGGTTTTCATACCGGGTTGCATCCGGGTTGGTTTTCGGGTCGTCAGAATAGACCCCGTCTACCTGAGTAGCTTTCAGCAAAACATCGCACTCCAGCTCTACGGCCCGAAGTGCTGCTGCGGTATCAGTTGTGAAAAACGGATTGCCGGTGCCGCCGGCACAAATCACGGCGCGCCCTGCCGCCAGATGTGCCAATGCAGGTTTGCGCCCAAAAGGCTCACAAACTCCGTTGATCGGGACAGCGGACATGGCCCGTGTATCCAGGCCTTTTTTTGTCAGTATATCTTCCAGCGCCAGAGCATTCATGACCGTTGCCAGCATACCCATCTGGTCTGCTTGCGCTCGCGCCATGCCGGCAGCGGCACCAGAAACACCCCGGAATATATTGCCCGCGCCAACAACAATCGCGACGGAAATTCCGGCTTTGGAGATATCTATGATCGCATTGGTGATTGCGTCGACGGTTTCCTGATGCAAGCCGAAATCTGACGGCCCCATCAGAGCTTCCCCTGACAGTTTTAGCATCACACGACGATATTCAGGCTTCGCGTTCACTTATCCACCCTCCGGATATTTCGCTCGAAAACACAGGGAAAAAATATGCTCCGGAACGCATTCAACCATGAAAGAAGCAGAATCATGTCCCGGATTTGCATATTAGGGCGAATTCTGCCCCGCGCTGCAAGGCTTGGGCGCAGATTCACAATTGTAATGGGTGGTAAAAATGGACAGGGGCCAACGCCCCTATCCTGATTAATTGCCGGCAGCGGTTGCAGCAACTTCGGCCGCAAAATCTTCCGTTTTCTTCTCGATGCCTTCACCCAGTGCAAAACGTACAAACGCTTTTAAGGTGATCGGAGACCCGATTTCCTTGGCAACCGCCTGGATGGCATCGCCAACCTGGCTCTCACCATCGATCACGTAGGTCTGGGACAACAGAACCACATCGGAAAAATATTTGCGCATACGCCCATCGACCATCTTTTCGATAATCGCTTCGGGCTTGCCAGATTCACGTGCCTGCTCCACCTGAACTTGACGTTCACGCGCAACCACATCCTGATCCAGTTCGTCAACAGAAAGTGCCAACGGGCTGGCGGCCGCAATATGCATGGCAACCTGTTTACCAAGGGCCATCAGTTTTTCCTGATCGCCTTCAGAGTCCAGGGCAACCAAAACGCCAATCTTGCCAAGGTCCGGTGCCACAGCGTTATGCACATAAGATGCGACCACGCCACTTTCGACACTCAAACCGCTGGAGCGGCGAAGATTCATATTCTCGCCAATTGAACCGACCATTTCTTTGATGTGCGCTGTAACGTCACCGGAAGTGCCGGGGAAATTTGCAGCAGACAAGGCTTCAAAATCGCCGTCAGCGGCAAGCGCCAGACTGGARATTTCCTTGACCATGGACTGAAACTGTTCGGTAAGCGCGACGAAATCGGWTTCCGAATTCACTTCAACCACAACACCGCTGTTACCATCGGTCGCAATCGCTACAAGGCCTTCAGCGGCAATACGCCCTGACTTCTTGTCTGCTTTGGCAAGCCCCTTGGCACGCAACCAATCAGTTGCGGCTTCGATGTCGCCATCATTTTCCGTGAGCGCGTTTTTGCAATCCATCATGCCAACGCCGGTTTTRTCGCGCAGTTCTTTTACAAGCGCGCTAGTAACTTTAGCCACGACAAGTGTCTCCTGTCATATTCTCGTTTTTTAAAACCAAATTCAGTCCAAAGCGGTTGATCGTAGATCAACCGTTCAATTCTTTGGCCTGCTTAACCCAATCATCGCGTTCGATCCGGCCCTTGAAATTCAGGCTATCATCGACAACCGAAATATCTTCCGGCGTGAATGCGGCGATCTGCCAATAATGGTAGATGCCCATATCGTTGAGCTTTTGTTCGATCACTGGACCAACGCCGGATACTTTTTTCAAATCATCCTGTTCGCCGCGCGGGCCTTCGAGCTTGATAAATTTATCTTCGCTCATTGTGATTTCTATCTGCTCGTCTGCAGCCGGAGCCGCAGGCGTCTCAACCGGTGCTTCCACAACTGGTGTCTCTGCAACCGGTTCTGGCGCTGCAACAACAGGTTCAACGATTGGTGCTACAGCTTCGCCCATATCAACGCCGCGTGAAGACTGAGACCGTTCCAAGCCATCAACGGCTGCACGAGCAAACAATTCACAATAGAACGTGATGGCACGGGCTGCATCGTCGTTACCAGGGATTGGATATGTGATCCCTGCTGGGTCACTGTTTGAATCCAGAATAGCGGCAACCGGGATATTCAAACGATTGGCTTCGGCAATTGCCAGGGTCTCTTTGTTGGTGTCGATCACCAACAACATGTTGGGGACGCCGCCCATGTCTTTGATGCCGCCAAGTGCGCGCTCGAGCTTGTTGCGCTCACGGGTCAGTTGGAGAATTTCCTTTTTCACCAGACCTGATGCATCACCATCCAGAATTTCTTCCACGCGGCGCAGGCGCTTGATTGAATTGGAAATGGTGCGCCAATTGGTGAGCGTGCCACCGAGCCAGCGTTCRTTGATRTAATATTGMGCACAGCKTTTGGCWGCTKCWGCAATTGGCWSWGAYGCCTGACGCTTGGTGCCGACAAACARRAYMCGRCCRCSRKWGGCKACMRTRTCGCKRAYWGTTWYCAGSGCCTGGTGCARMAGCGGRACKGTTTSKGCAAGGTCRAKAATATGAATRTYRTTRCGRGCGCCRAAAATRWACSKYSCCATYTTSGGGTTCCAGCGATGWKTYTGATGTCCRAARTGAACRCCWGCYTCGAGYAGTTGACGCATGTTAAATTCTGGCAGAGCCATGATCCGTTTTCCTTTTTTCCGGTTCAACCTCCGCAGGATTTGTTCAAGGAGCAAACTGCCCCAGAAACACCGGACGGCGACAACGGCGTAAATCTATCCGCGAAGCCAGCTCCTGCGTGTGGAATGGCGCGGTTTATAAGGCTTTGTGAGACATAACACAAGCCCTCATGCGGGCAGCGTTCATGGCGCAGAAAATGGAAGTGCCTGGTTCAGTTCAGGACCACATCCAGAACGCCGGTTACAGCCTTCAGCGCACTGGCATTTTCTGGGGTTAAATCAAACTTTTCGGGCAGCAAGATATCCACTTCCTGGCGGCGATCTTTGCTGAAAACAACGAATGTCACCTCCCCGATTCCTTTGCCAGGAAGGCGGCGGGCAACACTTTCAATGTCTGCTGTTTCGTCAAGAAGCAGCTTTAGGGTTTTTGGTTTGGCGATCGGTGATTCGTCGATTTTTTCCRCTTTGGTGATTTGCGCTTTTATCTCGCCGCCTTCACGCATTTCAGCTTCAACAACCACCTGRACCATRCTGCCCGCTTCAAGCCGGTCRCGATAATCAGCAAGMGCTTCGGARAATATCACCGCTTCATATTGTCCAGACGGGTCCGACAGGCCGACAAAGGCGTAAGGTGTGCCTTTCTGGCTACGGCGTTCTTTCCGGTACAATACGATCCCGGCCAGCCTTCCAGCTGTCTGCCCGGAGGACACACCCTCGCAAAATTCACGCCACGTCTTGATGTTGCGTTTTTTGAATGATGACAAATGTTCCTGTAATGGATGCCCCGACAGGAACAGACCAAGGGCGGCGAATTCTCTGTTCAATTGCTCTACCGGCAACCATGGCTCGCTAGCAGGAATTACGAGGCTGACCTCTGAGCTGGTTCCTGCAAACAAATCGTTCTGACCGCTTTTCTGGTTCTCCAAATTCCGGGCGGCGGTTGCCAAAATCACATCCGCCCCCTTGGTCACGGCGGCCCGGTTTGGCATCAACTCGTCGAAAGTTCCAGCGGCCGTCATATGTTCCATCGCCCGGCGATTGATTTGGCGCGGGTTAATGCGGGAGGCAAAATCTGCAAGATCCTTGAACGGACCTTCGTCTTCCCGGCAGGTTGCGATATGAGCGACGGCCAGGCGTCCCACGTTCCGGATTGCCGCCAGAGAATAACGGATGGCGCCATTTTCCGGCAAAAAATCTACATTCGATGAATTTATTGATGGCGGCAATATTTTGATTCCGAGCCGTTCCGCATCACCGCGAAAATCGTTCAGCTTGTCGGTATTGTTTAAATCCAAAGTCATGGAGGCGGCCAAAAACTCGACCGGGTAATTGGCTTTCAAATAGGCGGTTTGATAGGCAATCAGCGCGTAACAGGCAGAATGGCTCTTGTTGAACCCGTAACCCGCGAACCGGTCTACCAGCTCAAATACATATTCGGCCCGCGCCCGGTCGACGCCGCGCTCAATCGCACCTTCGACAAATC
>JAESRU010000147.1 GCA_016764455.1 Hyphomicrobiales bacterium
CCCGATCTCCGCCCCGATATTGCGGGTATCGATGGCCGGGTCCATGCGCCGATGCAGCGCAAAAATCATGTTGAGCTGGGTAAGGTCCGCTTCAACGGCAGATTGCATATCCGGATATTGCAACTTGCAGGCGAGCGCGCGGCCAGCTTTGGTTGTCGCCCGGTGAACCTGGCCAAGCGAYGCRGCSGCKGCTGCCTGATGCCCGAATTCGGCGAACCTATCCCGCCAGTCCGGGCCAAGTTCAGCCGCCATGCGCCGCTTTACAAATGGCCACCCCATTGCTGGGGCATGATTTTGCAGCTTTGCCAACTCGGTCGCATATTCCGGTGGCAGCGCTTCTGGAATAGTGGCCAGCATTTGCGCCACCTTCATCAGCGGACCTTTAAGCTCGCCAAGCGCAGATGCCAAAGCCAGCGCATTCATATCGCGATTTTTTTCAGCCCCCAAAAACCGCTGCGACGCCAGCTTCACCGCAACCCCGCCCATGCGCGTACCAACCTTGCCATAGCGCCGCACCCGGCCCGACAATCGGTTGGCTTCTATGTCGCGTTCGTCACTCAATTCTGAAACACCTTGTTCTTTGTCCAGCCCACTATTTTTATTCCAGGCTCTCAATCTCATCAATCATGCGCTCAATGACACCAAGACCAAGTTGCCAGAAATCTGGTTGTGTGGCGTCCAGGCCGAACGGCTCCAGCAATTCCTTGTGGGGCTTGCTGCCACCGGCTGCGAGCAATTCCAGATAGCGCTCGGCAAATCCGTCTTCGGCATTTTCATAAACCGCATAAAGCGAATTCACGAGACAATCGCCAAAGGCATAGGCGTAAACGTAAAACGGCGAATGCACGAAATGCGGGATGTAGCACCAGAAATTCTCATAGCCATCGCGCAAGTCTATCGCCGGGCCTAGGCTCTCGCGTTGAATTTCCATCCAGATGCTGCAAATCTGATCCGAGGTCAATTCCCCGTTGCGCCGCTCCAGATGGATGCGCCGCTCAAACCGGTAGAACGCGATCTGGCGCACCACGGTGTTGATCATGTCTTCAACTTTGGAGGCCAGCAATAATTTGCGGTTCAAAGGGCTTTCAGCTTTTGCCAGCATCGCCTTGAAGGTCAGCATCTCGCCGAAAACACTGGCCGTCTCAGCAAGCGTTAGCGGTGTCGATGCCATCAACGCTCCGAGCGGTGCCGCCAGACATTGATGCACACCGTGCCCAAGCTCATGCGCCAGGGTCATGACGTCGCGGGTTTTGCCCTGATAATTCAACAATACATAAGGATGCGCGCTGGGGACGGTCGGGTGCGAAAATGCGCCGGGCGTTTTGCCTGGGCGAACCGGGGCATCGATCCAGTTTTTATCAAAAAATTGCTGTGCGATTTCCGCCAGTTTCGGAGAAAAACCTTGATAGGCAGACAACACCGTCTCGCGGGCCGCGCCCCAAGAGACAAGTTCGTCTGGTTCACCCGGCAGCGGCGCGTTGCGGTCCCAATGGGGCAAGGTTTCCTTGCCGAGCCATTTTGCCTTTAGCGCATAATAGCGATGGGAAATGCGGGGATAGGCATCCACCACGGCTTTTTCCAGCGCATCCACAACCGGCGCTTCAACCCGGTTGGCCAGATGCCGGCCATCAGCAACATCATCAAATCCGCGCCAATTGTCGGAAATGGCTTTGTCTTTCGCCAAAGTATTGGTGATCAAGGTGAAAAGCCGGAGATTATTGCCAAATACTTTGGCGACGGCGCCAGCGCCCTTTTCCCGCACAGCGCCATCACTATCTGTGAGCTTGTTTAGAATGGGTTCGATATCGAGCAATTCACCATCAAAATCAAATTTCAGCGATGAAATCGTTTCGTCAAACAAGCGGTTCCAGGCCCCGGCACCGGTCACCGATTTTTCCAAAAACAATTGCTCGATCCGGTCTTCCAGCTGATGCGGGCGCTCGCGCCGAATATCCTGAAGCCAGGGGCGATAGAAGGCCAGATCGGAATTAGCCATCGCGCCGTCCAGCACGTCATCTTCGATCCGGTTTAGTTCCAGTGTGAAAAACAGCAGATGCGCGCTGGCTTCGGTAATGGATTCGCGCACATCACCAAAAAACTTGGCACGCACCGGATCGCTGGAATCTCCGGCATAGAGCAGGCTGGCATAGGAAAAAATCCGCCCCGCCAAATCTTCAATATCTTCATACGCACGGATCGCTTGCGTGAGGCCGTGGGTTTCATCAGATGATTCGGCAATACCCGCCAATCGCCCCTTATAACGCGCTTCAAAGGCCTGACCTTCGGCCTGCACCCGCGCCAAATCTGCTTTTAATTCTTCGCTTTCAGGGTCGCGATAAAGATCATCAAGGTTCCATTCGGGTAGATCGCCAAGATCGGCAGCCCCCTTGCCGGCATTGTTGCTACGCACAAACTGTTCTTCAAATTTCATGGATCATTCCTGATTTTCGGCTGTTTTGGGGGCAGATTAAAACAAGGCGTCAACGAGTTACACTTATATCTTGTGCCGGGCTGCATATAAGACAAGCCCCCTTGGCACCGCAAGATGCGTTGGCAATACATAATTAGATTTTTCATTTCCAGGCGACACGTTAAACAGGTCTTTACTGTTGACCCTCATCATTGCCCCAAAATGAGACAGGCAGAAACGCCGGTCGATGCCAACAGGAAGTTCAGCCGTATGAGTCAATGCATTCTTGTCGTCGACGATGATCCCGCCCAGCGCCGCATTCTTGAAGAACTGATCAAGCGAGCAGGTTTCGTTGTCAGGGTTGCCGATGGCGGAGAAGCGGCCCTTGCCGCTTTGGAAGGATCAGCCGGCGATGATATCGATCTGGTTATCCTGGATCTGGTCATGCCTGATATTGATGGCATGGGCGTACTCGAACATATGCAGAAAAAGGGGCTAACAGCTCCGGTTATCGTCCAAACAGCCCATGGCGGCATCGATACAGTCGTTAGCGCCATGCGTGCAGGTGCTGTTGATTTTGTTGTCAAACCGGTCAGCCCTGAGCGCCTCGAAGTCTCGATTCGCAACGCTTTGAAGGTGGATGCGCTAGAGGGTCAGCTAACCCAAAACAAGCGCAAGATCACCGGAACCTTCACATTCAACGATATTGTGACCCGCAGCCCCGGCATGGACCAGGTTGTAAATTTGGGCGAACGCGCCGCCAAATCCACCATCCCCATCATGATCGAGGGTGAAAGCGGTGTCGGCAAAGAATTGTTCGCCCGCGCCATTCAAGGGTCAAGTGCGCGAAGCGGAAAACCATTGGTCACTGTAAATTGCGGTGCGATCCCGGAAAATCTGGTTGAAAGCATCCTGTTCGGCCACGAAAAAGGTTCGTTTACCGGCGCTACCGAAAAACATTTGGGTAAATTTGTCGAAGCCGATGGTGGCACCCTGTTCCTCGATGAAGTGTCGGAATTGCCCCTGGATACTCAGGTCAAACTCCTRCGYGCCATCCAGGAAGGTGAAGTTGACCCGGTTGGCGGGAAAAAATCCGTCAAAGTTGATATCCGGCTAATCTCGGCTACCAACAAGAACATGATGGAGATGGTCCGCGAAGGCAAATTCCGCGAAGATTTGTACTACCGCCTCAATGTTTTTCCGATCACCCTGCCCCCCATGCGCGACCGTCTTGAAGACGTCCCGCTGCTGGTCAATCATTTCATCACCCGGTTTGCGGCTGAAGAAGGAAAGCGGATCGATTCAATTTCGCCGGATGCCATGGTGCTTTTACAGCGGTATCGGTGGCCCGGAAATGTACGCCAGATTGAAAATGTCGTCTTTCGCGCCGTGGTTTTGGCAGATACGTCTACCCTCAGCTATGATGAATTTCCACAAATCGCCGTCCAGGTCGCGGCTCAGGACGGCATGACCAAGCTACCCTCCCATGGCCTGCAACCACCAATAGCGCCGATAACCAGCCGCCCGTCCGAGGCGATGCCCGGACAGCTCAACGGCGAGGCTGGCCCCACCATWCCGCCCGCCATTCCTGTTGTCCCGTTTGATGACGCGCCCGGTCAAATTACCGCTTTTGACGATGGCGGTGAAATCCGGGCACTGGAAGCAATTGAAGCTGATCTAATCAAATTTGCSCTCRATCATTACAAGGGSCATATGTCCGAAGTTGCYCGYAGATTGGGYATTGGYCGRTCTACTTTGTACCGYAAAGTACGYGAACTCGGTCTTGAAGAATTCGCCTGATAAGCCTCTCGACGCTTGTGGATAAACCGTGTAAAACTTTCGTGATGCGGGGCTTGATTGATTGATGCAATCGAGCCTTTCTCGTAAGCTATACGTCTTACTTTGAGGGATGAAACAATGTCTTTGAAATTGCGCACATGGCAAGCCCCGTTTCTGGCGGCCATGGTTTTTATAGCTACACCTGCAATTGGTTCAGCTGCAACGGAACAATCTGGTTCAGCAGCTGCACAAGGATATTGGAACGAATTTGTTCAGGCGCCGCTCGCCTATCGATTGGCGCAACGCCCTTCCAGCGCTGACATAAATGTCCGCCGCGACCAGGCTGCCCTCGCCGCATTTTACGATGAACGCGGCCATCAAACGGTTTGGATCGAAGACGGCAAACTAACGTCCGCCGCCCGCCAGGCGATATTTTTCCTTAGCCGCAGTGACCGTTGGGGCCTTGATCCGGACGCTTACGATACGCCCGATCTAGCCCTTGGTTTTTCWGAACCTGCATCAGGCAGCGAAATCGCTGATGCCGAAGTGAAAATGGGCATGGCGATGCTTGCCTATACCCGTCATGCTTTTGCTGGACGCACCATCCCTCGCGAAATTTCGCCAAACCTGGACATGCGCCCCGAATTACCAGACCCGATTGAAGCCATTTCGAGCCTGGCAACCGGCGACGATATCGTTGCAACAATGATCTCGTTCAATCCGCCCGATACGGAATTTGAAGTTTTACGCCAGGAATTGGCCAATTTGAAAATCATCGCGGCCGAAGGTGGCTGGCGTACGATCGGCAACGGCCCGACCCTGAAAATTGGCATGCGCGACGACCGTGTCATTTCTTTGAAGCAGCGCTTCAATATCGCGATGCCGCCACCGATTATCGCCGACCCCAGGGAAGTATCCCTCTATGACGGCGAAGTGGTAGAAGCTGTGCGCCGGTATCAGACAGAACACGGCCTTGATGCCGATGGCGTCATTGGCCCGGCAACTTTGCACCAACTGAATATGTCCGTGATCGACCGGATTTATCAGATTCTTGCCAATCTGGAACGCTGGCGCTGGTTGCCGCGCGACCGGGGTGATTTTTACGTCATGGTGGATGTGCCCGGCTTCCGGGTAAATGTTGTCCGCAATGGCGAAGTTACCTTCTCGACCCGTGTTGTTGTCGGGCTGCCAAATTACCAGACCGCGATTTTTTCCGACGAGATCGAACATATCGTCGTCAATCCGTATTGGAACGTGCCGCGGTCTATTGCGACCGAAGAAATGCTTCCACGACTGCGCGATGACCCGGATTATTTCACCAACCGGGATTTTGAACTGCTCACCGAAGGTAGCGGACAAATTGTCGATGCCAGTTCGGTAAACTGGTCCCAGATTAATGCCGGTAACATGCCGTTCCGGTTTCGCCAACGCCCCGGCGTCGGCAACGCCCTTGGCAACGTCAAATTCATGTTCCCCAACCGGCACGCTATTTATCTTCACGACACACCGTCCAAGAGCCTGTTTGAACGCACGACCCGCGCTTTCAGTCACGGTTGCATCCGGGTCTATCGCCCGATGGAATTYGCWGACGCTYTGCTTGCCTCAGATTCCCGCCTTGATGCACRACGGGTWAGTTCCGGCATCAAYTCYGGAAAGAACCAGACCCTGCYRCTCGGWGAACACATCCCGGTCCAYATCACTTACATTACGGCYTGGGTTGAAAATGGYCGGAWCAATTATCGCAACGACATTTAYGGCCATGACCGCCGYGTCGCYGCTGCCCTCGACTGGCACTGATYGNAARCTNYTATAGTCCGCAWACGGACRAYSMRRCCNTSAGGGAAAYAATGCACATAAAATTGCCAYTGTTTCCCGTCACKTCCCCTAACCATTAAAGRGGCGCTAACCTTATTCGGTAACAATCTATGGTGTTGATGAATACCGTATTAGGTATTGAAAAAGTATGGGTCCGTTCGTTGGGATATGTTCCCAAGCCTCTACGGTCTGCAAGGGAACAGTGAGCAGAATGCCGGTTGCGTATCCAAAACGGTATCTTGTTATTCCGATTATATTCGTACTTGCAGTTTTTCTGCTTGCGACGGTTGGGTCTGCCTTTGCCCAGACCCGAACCATTTCGTTCCGCAACATGCATACCAACGAAACCCTCACWRTTGTKTACAAGCAGAACGGRCAATATGTCCCGGACGCCATGCAGAAAATCAATCACATTTTGCGCGATTGGCGACGCAATGAATCGATCCGGATGAACCCGAAGCTGATTGATCTGATTTACGAAGTTCATCAGGCAACCGGCTCACAGGAACCTGTCAACGTGGTCTCCGGTTATCGATCTCCGGTAACAAACGCCGCCCTGCGCCGTCGCAGCAACGGCGTTGCGCGCAACAGCCAGCATATCCTCGGYAACGCCACSGAYCTCTATTTTCCTGACGTRCCGRTTTCAAAAATCCGCGAAGTGGCGCTTCAGTTCGAGGGGGGTGGCGTTGGCTATTATCCCCGCTCGAATCGCCCGTTCGTGCATGTCGACGTGGGCCGTGTTCGTCACTGGCCGCGCATGACGCGCACGCAACTTACCCGCGTATTTCCAGATGGCAATACTCTTCATGTTCCCTCTGATGGCAGGCCTTTGCCCCGCACAGCGCCGTCCACCACTATTTTGCTCGCCTCGGCTGATCCGGCAACAGAGGCCCGCAGCGCCCCATCGCGAACCAACCAACATACCGTTTCACCAACCCCTGGGCGCCGCCCCGTCATTGTCGCCAGCAATGTGGGGCTTGAACGCGATGTGATCACCAGCCCGCAAAATAATGGAAATTTCAGCATCGCGGGTGTTTTTGGCGCAGACGCCTCGGCGACCAGCGTCGCTGCCGGCCCACCAGCAGCTGCGGCCATACAGGGTTCGCCTGACGAACCTTCAATCACAATTAATATTGCTGCCTTGCGCGTTCCGACCGGTCGGCCATCGCCAGATGCGGACACAGAAATCGAAGCCCCGGCAGCCACCCAGCTTGCTGGATTGTCGTTGCCAACTGTCCGCCCGAATTATACCAATCCAGTGGAATATACGGCATCTGTGGAGCCCGAGAAACAAACTGACGGCATTGGCGGATTTCTGCTGGCGTCTTTGTCGGGACCAATTCCTCAGGCGAATGCAGTGATAGAAGACCACAGCACCCCGCTCGAATATCATCAGGCCTATGCCAGCGATCTAGTAACGAAAGACCGCGCCGAAGGAATGAGTTTTGCATCCTTCACGATCCCCAACCCCTTCAATATGCGCGATCTTTCAGCCGCCGGATCACCAGGCATCGCGCTCTCGTTTACAAGCGGACGCCTCGGCAACGCAGCCGACAACCGCACCTTTGAAGGCCCGGCAGTCCGCGCCCTTCAGGTAGCCTTTTCCAGCTAAGCGATAATTTTTGGGCTATTCGTCAGGYGCAATCATGCCAAGCGCATGCATATAGGTATCCAGTAACGCCTGTTGCTCGTCCCGCTCTGCCGTTTCCTGTTTGCGCAAACGGACCACAGACCGCAATGTCTTGACGTCAAAACCGTTACCTTTGGCTTCCGCATAGACTTCGCGGAGGTCAGCCGTAAGCGCGGCTTTTTCCTCTTCTAGGCGTTCAATACGTTCGATAATTGTGCGCAGCTGGTCGCGCGCCACACCATGGACGTCGTTCATTTTTCAAAAATCCTGTTTTGTCAGCCGTTGGCTTCGTTGTGAGCCGCAAACGCCGCTTCTTGTTCCGGCGTTGCTTTGGTTTGATATTTGTCTTTCCAATCGCCATACGGCATGCCGTAGACAATTTCGCGGGCCGTGTCTTTCGACATTTCAACGCCTTTTTCGTCGGCGGCTTCCTGATACCAGCGCGACAGACAATTGCGGCAAAACCCACCAAGGATCATGAGGTCAATATTCTGCACATCATTGCGTTCGCGCAAATGAGACACAAGTTTGCGAAAGGCCGCCGCTTCAAGTTCCGTTGTCATCTTGTCGTCACTCATCTCGTTCTCCCTGTCTTGATCCTGAATATTCGTGCCGGTCTCGTATCAGATATCTGAATGAGATCCGAATTGAAGCTTTTTGTGCACATTGTCCCTGACCATGATGTCTTTCATGATCAAAGCCAGACGGTCAGCCCATTCCGCTACACCCTCAGGCGTTGAAATCAGATCCTGGCGCACTTCAACAAGACCATGGGYAATGCCGTGCACGGTGCCATGGCGRTGCATTGTATCGCCCTTGAGACTACCTTTGTAGGGCTCATTGTCACCAAYCACCAGATTTTCATGTGCMCGCAATCCATCAATCAATGGCACCGCGATGCGCGGGTCTTTGTCCCAGAGAATACCAGCATGCCAGGGCCGTTCAAAGCCGCGCCAATGATGGGTAAAGCTGTGRATCGAAAGAATAACCGGCATCCGGTCACCCGCCGTCATCGCCATTAGCTGTTTTTCGATTGCCTGATGATAGGGGCGATAGAAACGATCAAGCCGCCGCACACGCTCAGCGTCATCAACCTTTTCATTGCCGGAAATTTTCACCCGGTCGGAAATCCGCATAACCAGTGTGGGATCGTCTTCGCCCCGGTTGGGGTCAATAACAAGGCGGGAATAGCGTGACATAAGGGCAGGCGCGTTTAGATGCTCTGCCAGCGCAAGTGTCAGAGACCGGGCGCCAATATCATAGGAAATATGCCGCGCCATCGCCGCGCTGCCAACACCAAGATTGCCATATTCGGATGGGATTTCAGATGATGCGTGATCGCACAATAACAGCAAGCCCGCTTTATCGTTACCCGCCACAAACTCTACCGGTTCAAACATGGCGTCTCCAGACCGGGACTTTTCTCCGCCGGTAACTTGCGTGTCATAATCCTTCAACATAAAGCTGATTTATCCAATACAGGATGTTCGTGAAACTGATCTAGGGAGGCTGTATCATTTTCAAACCACAAAGCTCGGGTCAGGTAAAGTCACAACCATGAAACATCCTGCAAAATTTCTGCAAACCCTGTATGAGGCAGCTGTTTCGGCCGCCCAACCAGAAAAATGCGTTCCCCCTGCCTTGCCAGCGTTCCCGGATAAAGGCGAATTGATCATTCTCGCAATCGGTAAGGCTGCGTCCTCAATGGCGTTGGCAGCGACTAAACATTATTTAAAGCTTGATCCAGCCAACGCCGCCCGGATGCGGGGCCTGGTGACCACCCGTCACGGTTATGGCATTCCAACCCCGCCGCTCGAGTTGATCGAAGCCGGACATCCCGTGCCAGACGAAGCCAGTGCGAAAGCTGCCAGCAAGGCTCTGGAAATTGCAGCATCAGCTAAACCGGGTGATCTGGTATTGGTATTGATATCTGGCGGTGGTTCCGCACTTTGGTCGTCGCCTCGCCCTCCGCTTGATCTGACCGCCAAGCAGGCTTTGACAAAAACCCTGCTCCGGTCTGGCGCCACCATTGCCGAAATAAATACGGTCAGACGGCATTTGTCAGGCATCAAGGGCGGCAGGTTAGCCCGCGCTGTACCCAAAGGAATTCCCCTGCTCGCCCTCGCCATTTCAGATGTTCCCGGCGACGATCCGGCAGCAATTGCCTCTGGTCCAACCGTCGCCGACCCGACAAGTGGCGCACAATGCCTTGCAATTTGTGATCAATATTGCGTCGAAATCCCCGCGCAAATCCGGATCAGTCTCGAAAAAGACACGATTTCGGCAAAAATGATTTTTGATACAAAATTCGAACTCGTGGCGACACCAGCAATTGCCCTTGCAGCTGCGGAAAAAATTGCGCAGCAAAAAGGTTTTTCCGTCATCAATCTCGGTGACGCACTTGAGGGAGAGGCTCGTGAACGCGCCCGCGAACATGCTGAAAAAGCGCTTCAATTGGCAAATGAAGGAAAGCCGGTCATGTTGATCTCCGGCGGTGAATTAACCGTCACCATGAAGGGCAACGGCAAGGGTGGCCCAAGCCAGGAATATGCTCTGGCGCTCGCCATTGCGCTGCAAAGCCACCCAGATATTCATGCCATTGTCTGCGATACTGATGGCGCGGATGGTGGAACTGGTGCTGACGATGACCCGGCTGGCGCACGTGTTGCGCCAGACACGTTGCCGCGCGCTATTGCCGCTGGGAAAGTCCCTGCAGAATTTCTAGATGAGAATGATTCTACAAGTTTTTTCAAAGCCTTGGATGACTTGATCATTACTGGCCCAACATATACAAATGTTAATGATTTTCGGGCAATTATGGTAAACAGCACGTTATTGAACTGATGTGCCGCCRCGGAACTGCGCCTATGGACGCGCTTATGGAGACGTAAAGTGAAACCAAACGGGTTGGAAAATCCAAAAATCGGGAACCGGGTAAAATCTGGCAGCAGAAAAGCTGCTGGCTCCTTGCCGCAACTTCTGATCGCGATTGGTTTGCCTTTGGGCCTGCTTCCCGCATCCATGGTGTTCGTGGGAATAGAATCCGCCCGCGCCGATTTGCAGGTCTGCAACCAGACCGACAGCCAGGTTGGTGTATCGGTTGGCTATAAAGGCCCGCAAGGCTGGGTTACCGAGGGCTGGTGGAATCTGCCCCCCAAGGGCTGTGAAACCTTGCTTTCTGGACCGCTTGTCACCCGCTATTATTATATTTATGGCGTTGATTATGAYCTTGGCGGGGAATGGACCGGAACCACGTTCATGTGTACCCGCGATGAAGAATATACGATTGCGGGAACTGAGAATTGCGTCGCTCAAGGCAATGAACTGACAGGTTTTCTGGAAATCGACACTGGCAACGAAAGACAATGGACCGTCCAGTTGACCGAGCCAACCGAACAAGGCATTGGCGGCCGATGAAGCGCGTCAGACGCGTTAAAATCGTGGCGACCCTCGGGCCAGCATCTTCTTCCCCGGAAAAAATCAAAAAATTATTCGAAGCCGGCACCGATACATTCCGCATCAACATGAGCCACACGCCCCATCCCGGGCTGAAACAGATGGTTCACGATATTCGTGCGGTGGAAACCGAATTTGGCAGGCCAATCGCCATTCTTGTTGATTTGCAAGGGCCTAAATTCCGGATTGGTGAAATTTCTGAAGAGCCTGTGACGTTGGAAACCGGGAATTCATTTATTCTGGATAATGACCAAACGCCTGGGAATGATCAGCGGGCATTTTTACCGCATCCTGATATCTTCAAGACCGTCAAGGTTGGCGACAACCTTCTGCTTGACGACGGCAAGGTCAAACTGACCGTAACCTCCACAGACAAAAACACAATCACATCGGAAATTATCGTAGGCGGATCGCTCTCTTCAAAAAAAGGCATCAGCCTGCCAGATACAATTGTGCCGGTTCCGGCAATAACCGAAAAGGACCGCCGGGATCTCGACTATGCGCTCGGATTGAACATCGACTGGATTGCGCTTTCCTTTGTCCAGCGTGCCGATGATGTGGCRGAAGCYAAAAAAATATGCCGAGGCAGAGCTGCGGTGATGGCAAAAATCGAGAAGCCGTCAGCCGTAACCTCATTGAACGAAATTCTGGAAGTCGCAGACGGCATCATGGTGGCCCGTGGTGACCTAGGCGTTGAAATGCCGGTGGAGAAAGTGCCAGGACTGCAAAAGCAAATGGTGTTGGCGGCCCGCCAGGCTGGCAAACCGGTTGTGATCGCCACCCAGATGCTGGAATCCATGATCACATCTCCGGTGCCGACACGGGCCGAAGTTTCAGACGTAGCGAACGCCATTTTCGATGGCGCCGACGCCATCATGTTGTCGGCTGAATCAGCCGTTGGCGATTATCCCGAAGAAGCCGTCGCCACCATGGACCGGATTGCCCGGGAAGTGGAACAAGACCCGACCTATCACGACGCTATTTCCAGCCACAAGATTGAACCGCTGGCAACCGGTGCCGACGCCATCAGCGCCGCCCTGCATCAGATTTCAGATACTCTCAATCTGGCGGCAATCGTTTGCTATACGTCATCCGGCACCACCGGAATACGCGCTGCCCGTGAGCGGCCGCAAAGACCCATTGTGGCTTTGACACCGCGCGTTGAGACGGGCCGCCGGTTAGCCCTGATATGGGGCCTGCATTGCGTTCTCACCGAAGACGCCAACAATCTGGACGATATGGTCGATCGTGCCTGCCGGATTTCGTTCCAGGAAAAACTGGCAAGGCCGGGCCAGCGCATCATCATCTCAGCCGGCATGCCGTTTGGGACACCAGGCGCGACCAATATCCTGCGGATCGCTTTTGTCGGTGATGACGGTTCGGGCGGCTTTTAGGTCTCACCCTGATACCAAACTTGATGATTGGCTCAGGTCTGCGCGGCTTTGTATTTTGCATATTCTTCCATATATGCCGCAATATATTCAGGTGGGATCGTCATATCGACATGTCCCCTGACCCCGACAACGCGAAACGTAATCCCGGTTTGCGCGTAACCCATCGCCTGCGCCATATCCAAGTTTATCCCAACATATTCAGTTAAGATACATCCGCTTTTGCGACAATTTTCTTCCCGGTCCATTTGTACGGTTACCAACTCTTCCCCTTCCGAAAAAGCCTGCCTGAGCAGCAGCCATTGGTCTACTTTTGCGATCACAATAATCTGGAACACACCCTGGGGATGCTCCCCGCTTTCCGTTAGCCAGCTTCTGAATTTATAGGAATTGCCGGTCACATTGCGATCATGGAAAATAATCGGCGCCGAGATCAATGTGCTCCCGGTTGCCTCACTCCGTTCCACCTTGATCTCGGCAGCGACAGCCAATTTATCWKTRGGATCAACRATSGGAATACCGGCCAGTTGCGCCATCTGCGCACCACAGCCCGTCAACAGCATCAGGAACAAAATCCCGACAAAATATTTCACCCTGAAAAAGGTCCGGTACATTGAAATCCCCTTTTCATGAACCAGGCAGATCAGATCCCCTGTCCCTCCACTTCAAGTTCGAGGCGGTCAGCAGATTGTCTCGCATTTTCAAGAAATGGATGCACTTCCAGCGCCCGGCGAAATGCCCGCAATGCCCCTTGCTTGTTGCCATATTCCAGCAATATCAATCCAAGCCCGCTCAAGGCCCCGAAATGCCGGGGCTCAAGTTCCAGCGTTCGCTCTACATCCTGTATGGAATGTTGATAGTCGCGCAGCAAATAAAGAATGGTCGCACGTTTGTTCCACCCTTCCGCATAATCGGGGGCAAGGTCGACAATGGCATTGCTGAAATCGAGCGCCAGCGGCAAATCATCACGCCGCATCGCGTCCACAGTGCGTGACATCAAAAGATTGATCGTGTCACTCCCGGATTCGCGCCAGGCTCGCAGAATGGTTTCTTCGAGAAAACTCGCTATGTCCGGGTCGTCGGTCTCCTGCAGACGATTCAACAGCGAATTGATCGCCTCAGAATCAGACCGAATCTCCGCCTCATCGCCCTTTTCTCCGGTATCACCCGATTGCGCCCAAACGCCATCGACCGGCGCAAACAACAATGCRCTGAATAGAGCTACAGTCAAAAATATCGAAAATACGTGCCTCATGGCACAATCATGACGCCAGAAAGAAGACGCGTCAAAGAAAACCGGGTCAAATGACCTGATTGTTACTCAAAACCCGAAAACTGGAAAAATTCAGCCCTGGCGCGCTTTGAAACGCGGGTTGGTCTTGTTGATGACATAGACGCGGCCCTTGCGACGCACAATTTTATTGTCGCGATGACGGCCACGCAGGGATTTCAGCGAATTTCTGACTTTCATTTTATGTCACCAAATTATGTCCGACCCGTTTCGGGTGGCTCAAAAGTGTTAGCGGCGCGGACCATAGGTCTGTCACCAAATCATGTCAACTCAGGGATTAGCAGATTTTTGCGAAAACGCCAGCATTTCCTTATCATTCCGCCTGCCCAGACAACTTTTCTGTGGGCATTTGAAATCCGCGGGCTTCTTCCGACGTTAAAGGCCCCAATACCATGTCATGGGTGCTTTGCGCACAGAAATAAAGTCTTGATACACGCCGATCCCGGCCTTTGGTGAAGTAGGTGCCGGCTACAAATGAGCGGATGATCGAAGCGGAGCTGCCATAACCGCACCGGATCGGTTTGCCTCAATCAATTCAACCTGAATATGGCAGTGAAAACCCTTGTTTGTGCCATCAGAAACGCCGTGTTCTCCACGAGAATTCGAGCGTTTCGGCGCATTTTCCATAATCCCCTCATGATATCTCCATATTTCCTTCAGGATCCGCCCAAGCTTTGATTGGCGCGATGTGTTATCTTCTGTTCACCGCAATTCAGATTTTATCAGCAAAGGAACCAGTTCCATGAACCAACATCTGCAAAATGAGAATGCACAACCAGATGATTCAGATTTTGTTGCCTTCTGGAACGAAGTCCTCGCACCAAAATTCATCGCCTACAAACACATCATTGTTGACGGCCTGACCCAGCATTCAGAAGCTGTGTTTCCAAACCTGCCAGTTGGCGAAGGTGACCGGGTTCTCGACGTTGGCTGCGGCTTCGGCGATACCGCCATCAAGCTCGCYAATATTGTCGGGCCGACCGGTGAAGTTGTCGGCGTTGATTGCTGCGATGTGTTTCTTGATTATGCCCGCAAGGATGCCGAAGCGGCCGGTCTGAAAAATGTTTCATTCATGCGCGGTGACGCCGAAATATCCTTGCCAGACGAAAAATTTGATTTCGTCTTTGCCCGCTTCGGCACCATGTTCTTCGCCAACCCGGTCGCTGGGCTGCGCAATATGCGCAAATCCCTGAAACCCGGCGGCAAAATGGTTCACATTGTCTGGCGCGACAGGGAAGACAATCCCTGGCTCTCCATGGCCAAAAACATCGTGCTCCAGATCCTGCCAGCTCCGGGCGATGACGCCATGACTTGTGGCCCGGGTCCGTTCTCCATGGCTGGCGAAGAGATGGTCACCACCATGATGAAATCAGCGGGTTGTGTGGATATTGATTTCCGCCGCGTCGATGCGCCGGTGTTCGTCGGCAAGAATGTGGAAGACGCCATTGCCTTTCAATTGGCAATCGGACCTGCCGGCGAAGTCTTCCGCGAAGCCGGTGCGGAAGCTGAAGAAAAACGCGCCGAGGTCGAAGCCGCCCTTGGCGAAGCGATCAACAAGCAAAAATCCGATGCCGATGGAATTGTCATGGACAGTTCCTCCTGGGTCATCACTGGCACCAACCCGGCCAACTAACCAAAATCCAAATTTTGAAATGGAGACCAGGACAATACCCACAGAGAAACACCCCCAGATGACGGAAATAAAATTCGTCATCTGGGGGTAGTCGGGTTTTACCTGCAATATCGCGAGCTGGAACTATGTCCGCGCCTGCTCACACGGCCAAAACATAGACGCTGGCTCCCAATAGCACGAGGTTGGATAACATGCCGCCTACATAGCACAGGGTCCTGAGGCCACCCGCCACGCTACCAACGCCGCTATAATAAACAATCCAAAARGCCAGTCTGGCGACCACATGTATTGCKGCYAGCCAATTTACCAATTCGGCATTCACACCWAGAATGATTGCAAGGATKATTGCCAGKCCGAAAGTTGGCAGGCTCTCCACCGAATTTTGATAGGCCCTTAAAACGCGRAAACTGCGTAATGTATGATCACCCTTCAGRGGCATACCGGGCACTTGCTCATTGGAAACAAATGCCAGCGGCGCCGTCAGAAAGGATTGCACCAGCACCGCCATACATAGCAATGCCAGCGCCAATAGTGATGGTTGATAAAATCCAAGTTGAGGAATTGCGTCAAACATGATCGTTCAGGCTCCTGATTGTTTACGCAAATTACATTTCCATATCCATGGCTTGCGCAACTYCAATCGTGCCGCCGATAGCGATATGCGGGCAGGCTTTCGCCATTGCCAAAACCTCGTCCATGGTCTCCGCCTGGACAATGCTAATACCGGACAAGGGGTTTGATCCGCCATCATCGGTGACGCCATCAGCGCTGACGGTTTTGGATTGTCCAAACGGCATACCAGGGTCAACAATCGCATCACCAAGACCCGCAGCCCAGGACTGCCATTTGACCATATGCGCCATGCCCTCTTCTTTGGATTTAAACTCGTGACCGCCGTGATAGGCGAGGATGAATTTTGGCATATTTAATTTCCTTGTTTTGTACCGATGGAACCGAGAGCGTGATTTTATTGCATGGGTCTATATATGTTAAAGATCATTTTTAAGATTYTTGATAAAGCGCRGATATTCAGGAGATCAAMCATGCCCTATAGCCGCGCCCATAAACAAAAGACCCGCGATAAAATCGTGGAGGCCGCCCGCATACTTTTCAATCGACACGGTTTTCAGGATGTCACCATCGACAWGGTGATGGAGARTGCAGGMCTCACCCGCGGTGGSTTTTACAATCACTTCAAGAGCAAAGAAGCACTCTACAGCGCTGCAATATCCTGCTTCCTGATGGGGCGCGGCGCAAAATGGCGGGCGGATGCGGGCGTCAACCCGTCCAACCCAGGCCCGGATATGGCCCGCCGTATGATCCAAGGGTATCTGTCGTCAGAGCATCTTGGTGATCTGGATGGCCAATGCCCGATGATAGCGCTGCCCTCCGACGTGGCGCGTTCAAACCCCGAAGTGCAGTCCGCTTATCARGAATTGCTGGAATCCATGGTCGGGYTRTTTGAAACTGGYCTGGAAGGCCAAAACGGGAAAACCCGGCAAAAGGCCCTCTCGCTCGCAGCTCTGTGCGTCGGCGGCATGGTATTGGCGAGAACGCTGCCGGATTCAGCCCTGGCCGAAGAAGTCCGCCTCGCCGCGCATCGCACCGCTGACGAGATTACCTTGAAAACCTGAGTAACATTATTCACGCGCTGATCTGATCGGATTTTGCGACCCAGTCATCAGCGTATTGCAAGTCTTTGTTTTGCAAAATGTYTGGACACAACCACGCATAGAACCAGCTCCCARAACCATTCTCGCTTGTCTCCAGAATGGAGAGGCAATCTCCGATTTAGCCCGATTGCGAAATACGCGAGACGTGTTAAACGAAGCACACTGACGATTAAACCTGAACGGACGCAAAATAGGAGAATAGCATGCAGCGGAACACCCATTGGGGCATTTTCATTCTGGCGATAATCGCAGGATTGACCTTGATATCAAGTTCAACATTACAGGCTGCAACCCGAACTCCTATTTCATCCAGCCGGGTGGGAGATTTTTTAGAAAGCTGCCTGCTTCAGGGTGGCGGCGACCACAGGAACGACCACCAACTTCCAGTATTATGTTGCGCCACAAACAGTGAAGGTACYCAATGGTGTGTGGCTTGCTATTCCGGCACAGCACAGAACCCGAGTGATTGTTCAATCACGACCCCAAGAGAGGTCCTCCGCAACCGTTTGCAGACCACGTCTCCAAGCGGAGGTGTAGTCGCGCCGTCACCTAACAGCTCCCGACCGCCCCGTCGGGCAGGCCAGAATAATGTGCCACAAGGTCAATCCCCGAACGTCAATGGACAAACTGAAAGTTCTCGTTAGGGTCCGAAAAGCTCCCGCAAATCGACTTTCAGAATCCTCGGTATTGTTCGCCATATTTCAGTGCGTATCGCGCTCTTGTTGACGGCGGTAATTGCAGTACCGGTCAACGGAAAAACCGCGCAACGGTCAGCGAGCAACGAGCACCGTGCATTCGGCGTGGCGAACGACGCGGGCTGCGGTCGAACCGAGCAGGTAATCCTGCAATCCCGGCTTATGTGAACCGATCAGGATAATGTCAACATTCTGCTCTTTCGCAATATCGAGAATGGCATTGCTGGCATTGCCGGAACGCAYYTGGYRRTCARNGCTTTATTCCTGCGGCATTGGCGATCGCCTTCAACTCCTCTGCCGCCAGCTCCCTGGCATTTTCCAGCAGGCCCTTTGGCAGTTGCGAAGCAACGAAAGTCGGAACTTTTTCGACCACGCCGACAAGCAAAATCCTCGCATCCTTGTCACCGATCTGACGGGCGATACCAATCATTGGCTTGCCTTTTTCAGGATGCGCCACATCGATTGGAACAAGTACGGTTTTGTACATAGCGACCTCCTTCTCGTGATCATCAGCCGGTTTTAACAACTGAATTTGATAACCTGATGATGCCGCCCAGCTCAGGCTTCCGCTTTGATCAAGGTCAATTTCGTTTTTTCGGGACAACATGCTTCTGGCTTGGGTCCGGCTCACCGCCTACCAGATCACCTTGAAAACCTGAGTAACTATTTTTACGCCCCGATCTGGTCTAAATTTGCGGCCTGACCATCAGTTTGCTGCAAGTCTTGGCTTTGCAAAATGCCTTGCCGCTATTACACACGCAACCACAGCAATTGTTACCGCAATCATGTCCCAGCCTATGGTCTCGTGCAAAAATATTGCTGCAAGTGTCAGGCCAAAAAATGGCTGCAATAACTGCAATTGCCCCACAGCCACAATCCCCCCTTGGGCAAGCCCGCGATACCAAAAGATAAACCCGATCAGCATGCTGAACAGGGAGACATAGACAAGCCCGATCCATGCGGGCTGCCCAATAYCGGCGAAGGTATCCGGCATCGTATAGACGGCAAAAGGTGCCGTGGCAGGAAGCGACAGAACAAGCGCCCACGAGATGACCTGCCAGCCACCAAGGGTCCGCGATAATTTTGCGCCTTCGGCATATCCAAGACCACAAACGATGATCGCGGCAACCATATAGGCATTGCCAATTGGCGAAGTATTGAACCCCTGCGCCAATGCAAACCCGGCTACCAGAAAACTGCCAAGACAGGCAAATATCCAAAATGATCCGTGCGGACGCTCACCAGCGCGTAACACACCAAAAATTGCTGTGGCCAAGGGCAACAAGCCAATGAAGACAATCGAATAGGCAGATGTGACTTGCTGAAGCGCAAGCGCTGTTAGTAGCGGAAATCCGACCACAACGCCGAGCGCCACGATGAATAGTGAAAATAACTCGCTGCGATTTGGCCATCTCGCATGAAAGACGGCYAACAATACCAACCCCAAAAGCGCGGCAATTGTCGCACGAACCGAGGTTAGAAATAGCGGGTCAAATTCCGCCACCGCAACCCGCGTTGCAGGTAGCGAACCGCTGAAAATCAACATTCCCAAAAAGCCGTTTATCCAGCCGCTGGTAATTTTGTTCATGATGGATTGCCTTTTTCACCATTTATGGGTTGCGAAAGGGTAGCTTTCCAGAGACAGTCAAAGACAATTTGAATAATNTGTAYYKRKMYRARKKWYRGTACAATTTAAAAACATCAAAAGCGAAGGCATCACGCTCGCTGAGCAGGTCATGGAAGAAATCCGTCAACGGATCGACAGCCACCGCCTTATGCCAGGAACAAAGCTTCCCTCAATTCGGAAATTTGCAGAGACCATGCAGGTTTCCAAATCGACAATCGTTGATGCTTACGACAGGCTCGTGGCGGAAGGCGTTATCCAGGCGCGTAAAAATTCCGGTTTTTATGTTGCAGGACATCTCCCACCACTGGCGCTATCCAAAATTGAGCCGAAACCAGACCGCGTCATTGATCCGCTTTGGGTGTCGCGACAATCTCTGGAAGCCGAAGACGATGTTCTAAAACCTGGTTGCGGCTGGCTCCCCGCTTCCTGGATGCCGCAAGACGGCATTCGCCGCGCGCTGCGGTCCCTATCTCGTGCCGACCAATCAATACTAACCGAATATGGATCTCCACACGGCTTTGCCCCCTTGCGGGAACTCTTGGTCCGCCGGATGGCAATTCACGGAATTGAGGCCACGTTGGACCAAGTTGTTTTGACCGGATCAGGGACCCAGGCCATAGATCTATTGTGTCGTTTTTTGTTGGAACCCGGCGATACGGTGCTGGTGGATGATCCGTGTTATTTCAACTTTCACGCCCTCTTAAAAGCGCACCGGGTAAAAGTCATCAGCGTACCCTATACGCCGACAGGCCCTGATCTGGATTTATTTGAGAGAGCGCTTCTCGAACATAAACCGCGCCTCTACATAACCAATTCCGGCATCCACAATCCAACCGGCGCTGTCCTGTCGCCGCGTTCCAAATCGAAGCGATTCCATCGTCTGTACCCGGTGCAATAATTGACTTTCCATCCTCTGAAAACTTCGGAAAGTAGGCCCGATCTCTCGACGGCAGCAGGCGAGACTCATTGCTCTCTCTCCAATCAGGCCAAAGCCGCAAGCAGATAGCTCCGTTCGCGAGGACGAGTGCTTTGTCGTCGGGAGAGAAATCGGGAAACACCAACTTCTCCATCTCGTCAGATGAGTGCAAGATGATTGGGTCTCCTTCCTCTAGCGTCGAAT